>ONSY01000045.1 GCA_900320605.1 uncultured Eubacteriales bacterium
ATCACATCCGCATTACGGATTGTCGAAAGACGGTGGGCAATGACGAAAGAGGTTCTGCCTTCCATTGTTTTTTCAATTGCCTTCTGGATCAGGTGCTCTGTCTTTGTATCGACGGAGGAGGTTGCCTCATCCAGAATAAAGATACGCGGGTTAGCCAGAATCGCCCGTGCAAAAGAGATCAGCTGCTTTTCACCGGTGGAAAGCAGGTCTCCGCCTTCACCGACATCGCTGTCATAACCTTTATCCATACGCGCGATGATTTCGTCCGCGGAAACGCTTTTAACAGCGGCTTCGATCTGCTCCATCGACGCGTCCGGATTTCCATAGCGGAGATTTTCAAGAATTGTTCCCGAGAAGAGATGCGGTGTCTGGAGCACATATCCGATGTGGCTGTGAAGCCATAGCTGCGAACGTTCCCTCGCGTCACGGCCGTCAATCAGGACCTGGCCCTGCGTCGGTTCATAGAAACGGCAGATCAGATTTACAAGTGTCGATTTTCCGGCGCCGGTTTCGCCCACAATCGCGACGTTTGTTCCTTGAGGAACTTTCAGATTGAAATGTTCAAGGATCATTTCGCCGCCGTCAGGATAACGGAAGGAGACATCACGAAATTCAATATCACCGGAAAGCGGTTCCCAGCTGTCTTTTTTCGGCTCAAAGGAGTCACCGTAGAGTTCTGTTACCTCCGGGGAATCAGCAACATCCGACTGCGTCTCGATCAGTTTGGTATAACGCTCGATATTGACCTGAACCGTGATCAGATTCGAGATCGTGCCGACCATCCACTGGATCGGCTCGATCATTCCCTGGGCGTAAGACATGAACACGGAGAAGGTTCCGATCATCAGAACGCCTTCCTCGGCAATAATTCCGCCGCGCCAGAGAACGAGTGCGAGAGCGAATGAGGAACAGAAGGAAATGGTTGACATAAAAAGCGAACGGGTTTTTGCCGCGCGAACGGAAGTCCGTTTCATGTTTGAGGTTTCCTCCTCAAAGTGGCGGTCCATCTTTTCCTCTATGACAAGAGCCTTTGACGTCTTTGCCCCCGTGATGCCTTCGTTGAAATTCGTCGTGATTTTCGAGTTGATTTCACGGATCCGACGGTTGAAGAAGAGCAGCTTTTTCTGGAAGAAGGCGGCAGCCACTGTTGCGACCGGTACAATTGCTATGACGCAGAGCGTCAGACGCCAGTCGATGCTGAACATAACATAGATCGCGCCGATTACATAGGTGATATGCCAGATAAAATCCATGAAGCTCCATGAAACGAGAGAGCCGATACGGTTTGTGTCACTCATGATCCGCGCGTGGATATAGCCGACCGGATTCTGGCTGAAGTAGGAGAAAGAAAGTGTCTGAACATGGTTGAAGCTTTCGCGCTTCATATCGCGTCCGACATACATCTCGATCTGGCAGGAGTTATACGCTGAAATCGAGTTGACGATTACCTGGAAAAGGATAACGGCAAGATACAGCAGGATGAAAGCCGTGAGATTCGAAAGTGTCTTATCCGTTACAAAATGGTCGATCGCATATTTCAGAAACAGAGGAATTACAACATCACAGATACTTCCGAATATTCCGAGAATCACCATAGAGAAGAGAATCTTCTTATATTTGCGAAGAAACGGGACCAGATTCCGAAGTCCGAAAAAAGGAAGTTTCACATAGGAATTGTCTCTTTGTTCATCCATTCTGTTCCGCCTCCTCTCCTGCACCGGTCTGCAGCTCGTAAATCTCTTCGTAGATTCCGCCTTGTTCGATCAGTTCTTCGTGGGTGCCCTGTTCGGCGATTTTTCCGCCTTCAAGCACGATAATCTTGTCGCAGTCCATCAATGTGGAGATGCGGTGGGAAATAATGATGACGGTGGCGTCTTTGATGCGGTTCTTGAGCGCGTGGCGGATGTTTGCGTCAGTCTGGGCATCCACCGCGGAGAGAGAATCATCGAATATCATAATCGGCGTTTTCTGCGTCAGCATCCGGGCGATCGCGACGCGCTGCTTCTGACCGCCGGACAGCGTGACACCCCGCTCACCGACAATCGTGTCATATCCCTTTTCAAAGCTTTCGATTGTATCGTCAACACAGGCGATTGAAGCTGCTTCCCGGATGTCGTCCAGGGAAAGCGTGCTGCTTGTGATTCCAATGTTTTCACGGATCGTGCCGGAAAACAGGAACGGTTCCTGGAGTACAATCCCGATATTACGGCGCAGATAATCGGTTCTGATCTTTGAAATATCGACCCCGTCAACGGTAATCACACCTTCCGAAACCGGATAAAGGCGGTTGAGCAGGTGGACGAGAGTCGATTTTCCGGAACCGGTCGCGCCTAAAATGCCGAAGGTCTGGCCTTTCCGAATGCTGAATGAAACATGATCAAGAATAATTCCGCTGCTGCGCTCGTTGTTGTACGAGAAGGATACATCCTTGAATTCGATGTTTCCCTCGATCGGCGGAGTCACTGCGTCCGGCGCATCGGTTTCCGGTTCACTGTCCATGATATAGGCGATTCTCGAAAGAGAGACGCCGGATTTGCTCATATCCGCGATCAGCCGTCCGAGTCGGCGCACAGGCCAGACTAGCATGGCGTTATAGGCGATGAAGGCGACCAGTTCACCGGAGGTCATGTCTCCGCGTACGCAGATTACCGAACCGACAACGATCATGAGCATGACCTGAGCAGCTGAGATAAAATCGCTCGTAGCCCAGAAATAGGTCAGCCAGGCGCAGAGTTTCATCCATGCGTTTGTATAGATCACATTCTGCTTTTCAAATTTCTCTTTTTCAAAGCTTTCGCGCCCGAACGCGCGTACAACACGCACACCGGTCAGATTCTCCTGCGCAATCGTGGAAAGAACGCCTTCGTTTTCATCACATTTGGTGAAATATTTCGAAATCTTTCCCTGAAAGAATGCGGAGAATGCAATGATGAGCGGGAAGGAGATGACAGCAACGAGCGAAAGCCGGACATTCATCGAGAACATGAATGTGAGCGATAAAACAAGCAGCAGTACAATCCGGAAGACGGAAGTCAGCTGTTCGGAAATGAAATCACGGATCACATCGACATCGGAAGTGCAGCGCTGGATCATATCGCCTGTCTGATTTTCCATATGCCAGGAAAACGGAAGCCGCTGGATGTGAGAGAAAAGCAGATCGCGCATCGTTTTTGTCAGCGTTTCAGCGGCCTTGGTATTGAAAAGCATGTTGATAAAACGGAAAATCGCGGAACAGGCCGCAACCGCCGCTACAGAAATGCCCAGAATCCAGAGATGTGTGCGCAGAAAATCACGCCCTCCGATCGATGAAATCAGACGGTTTGCAATTTCCGGCAGCGAGGAAGGTTCTGTTCCGAGAACGCTGTCAATCGTATAGCGGATGATCTGAGGGTTGACCATCTCGAGAAAGGTAACAACAAATGCGGCAAAAATGCTCAGAAGGAAAAGCGGAATGCTTCCGTGCAGAAAACGCCGCAGAAGTTTCAGTTTTGAGTGTTTCGGTTCCATATATAATAATACCCCGCTAATCAGTGTCTTTTATTAGTATAATCTCTTCGTGAAAAAAAAGCAACAGTTTCGGCATTGTTGATTTGTAATGAGCGTATAGAGTATGATAAAATTGTAATAACGGAAACGAAAGGAAGTATCCCGTATGACGAACATGGAATATGAAGCGCTGTGTGAACGGATCGACCGCCTGCTGTCTGAAAAAGAGACGGCTGCGGTTTCGATCGACGGTGATTCCTGCGCCGGAAAAACAACGCTTGCCGCGATGCTGTCGGAACGGTACGGCGTCGATGTGATTCATATGGATGATTTTTATCTGCCGCTTTTTCTGCGTACGCCGGAGCGCTACAAAGAACCGGGCGGAAACGTTCACCGTGAGCGTTTCCTTCTGGAAGTTGTTCCGCATCTTCATGATGGAGCGGCATTTTCGTATGGGATCCTCTCAACAGCGGATTTCCAGATTCACGAGTTCCGGCGTATCGGCGCTTCACGCCTGAGAATTGTGGAGGGTTCCTACAGTCAGCATCCGTCGCTTCGGGAGAATTACGACTTAACGGTTTTCCTGAAAGCGTCCGAGAAGGAGCAGAGAGATCGGGTTGTAAAACGCAATGGAGAAGAAAAGCTGAACGATTTTCTGAATCGCTGGATTCCGCTGGAAAAAGCCTATCATAAGGCTTTTTGTGTTGAGGAAAACGCCGATTTGATTATTTAATAATAATTCTGAAAAGCTCCAAAAAAGCAAATAAATCACCAAAAAACCGCGATTTTCTGGGAAAAGTTCGAAAATAGTTTCTTCTTTCCCTTATTATTGCGGCTTTTTTCGTATTATGGTATAATATTTGCGATTATTGAATTATAGAAGAGGCGATTTATTTGGAAGAAGAAAAAAAGGAAGCGAAGAT
>ONSY01000067.1 GCA_900320605.1 uncultured Eubacteriales bacterium
AATCAGTACCGCCAGCAGAAGATACCGTCCGCTGAGATCTCCGATCTGAGCATACAGGTACATCGCAAGGCTCAGTACAGGAATCACGGGATAGAAAAAGAGTTTGCGGAAAAAAAGCAGCGCAAGCGCGGCGGGTACTAAAAGAATCAGCACTCGTACCGCGTGAACACTCAGATCGTAGGAATACGGCTCTGTTTCCGGAAGACCGGAAAAGCACCAGCTCAGAAAACCGGAGAGGTACTCCAGGATGGTTCCCCTCGTAAACTGAAGCACTGCGATCAGAAGCGCCGAACCCGCGGGAACAGCGATCAGAAGCGGCAGTGTCAGTTTCCGTATCGAAAACAGAACACAGAGCCCGAGCGAGATCACCGAGTAGAGCGCGCACTGTGCAACGGTTGTCTCGATGACAAGAAGCGGAAACAGGGCCATCGAAACAGAAAACAGCAGCAGATACGCGCAGACGGCGTCGAGCAGAAACGCACCGGTTCTGTCGAACGATTTTGACAGATTTTCTTTCATGTTGAACCTGCCTCCCCGGAAAGAATTTCGGAAACATCCGTTCCGAGCGGCAGGGTAAGGATTCCGACGTTGCCGGCTTTCTGAGGTGCGGAATCGATCGCGATCAGAGCGCAGGAGTCAAAGGAATCGGAATATTTCGCGAGTTCCTCAGCCATCGCATCATCCGCGTTCGCACTCAGGACGATCAGCGCGTCCGCGTTTGTTTCCAGGCATACCGATTCAAGCCGCGCGGAAAAATCACCAGGCATACTGAAATCTGCCTCGGCAAGATGAAGAAGGAGCTCTTCCATTTTCATCTCATCGCTCGCGCGAACCGGTTCCAGATCCTCTCCGTTTACAAAATACAGTTCGGAAAGGCGTCCCCGGGACAGAGACAGCTGCGCCAGAGACGCCGCGCATTCGCATGCCGCATCCGCCTTAGCGGCGGCAAGTTCCGCGGATCCTGACGCTGAAACCTTCTTTCTGCGCCTGAGAAAACGTTTTTTCGGAATCTCCGGCAAAGCAGACGTGTTGTCGACAAGAATCGCGATGCTTTCTCTCGCTGGAGAATCATATTCCTTGACGAACAGTTCGCCGAAACGCGCCGATACTTTCCAGTTGACGCCTTTGAGCGGATCTCCCGGACGGTACTCCCGGGCTGAGGAGACATTTTCCGTCCTCTGGGAGGTGCTTTCCTGTGCGAACAGTTTCTCATCAAGGATTTCTCCGGCTCCGTATCCCTCAGGCACCGCAGGCAGTACCGTAAGGCGAAGCATTTTATACCAGGGAAGTTTTTTCAGTTCATACCTTATACTGGTCAGCCCGAAGACATCCGTAATGCGGATTTCCTTCATCCCGACCTCATACACACCGCGGTACGGAAGATCCAGCGTCAGTTCAAAATCCTCACGCGAATACGGAGCGATGCAGATCGGATGATCGAGCGTTCTTCCGGGGCACGGAAGCGCGAAGCGAATCTCCATCATGGAAAGCGGAAGGATCGTCTCGTTCGCGATATTTACAAAGAGCCTGACCTGTGTTCCCTTTTCCGCCCGGTCCGTCTCCAGAGTCTGCGTGAAACGGAACGTGTAGATCGTATAGAGGTTGAGTCCCAGTACAAACAGAAGGAGGAATATCGCGGTAAAAAAGAGAATATACAGGACACGGTAGCCCGTATAGAGCGCGGCAAACAGAAGCGCAATAAGCGCTGCTGTATAGAGTCGGCGGCGCACTTTCATGACGCCCCCGGCACGCGGATCTGCCGTACGATTGAGGAGAGCACCTGGGCTTCGCTTTCACGTTTCGGATTCTTCTGGCGGTTCAGTACAAGCCTGTGGGCCAGTACAGGCTCACAGAGCGCCTGAACGTCTTCCGGTGAAGCGTATTCCCGGCCGTTGATCAGCGCACGCGCACGGCAGGCTTCCATCAGTGCGATGGAGCCGCGCGTTGAAACTCCGAGGGAGACGCGTTCATCTTTCCTTGTCGCCTCAGCGATCGTCACGATATAATCCATCACGCTCTGGGAACAGGTGATCGACCGGCGCTGATCGATCGCATTGAGAATATCCTCCGCGTCCGCAACCGGTTTCACCTGTTCGATCGGAGCCGCAGAAAGATTTCTCCGCAGGATTTCGATCTCACCGGATTTTCCGGGATAACCGAGCGACAGCTTCATCATGAACCGGTCAAGCTGTGCCTCCGGCAAAGGATAGGTTCCGATCGCGCTTGAAGGGTTTTGTGTCGCCAGGACAATATACGGCTGCGGTACGGGATAGGTCTTTCCGTCGATCGTGAGCTGATTTTCCTGCATGACCTCCAGCAGCGCGGACTGAGTCTTCGGACTGGTACGGTTGATCTCATCCGCAAGCACGATCTGTGCCATCGCGGCGCCGAAAACAACACTGCGTTCACCGGAGGAAAGATTCGCTACGGTATAGCCCGCGACGTCACTCGGAAGGACATCCGGTGTAAACTGTATCCGAGAAAAGGAAAGGCCGATGGAACGCGCAAGCGCGGAAACAAGCGTCGTTTTCCCGACTCCGGGAACATCTTCGAGCAGCACATGACCCCGCGCGAGCATGGCAATCAGCATCAGTTCCGTCGGCTTCTCGAGTCCCACGACAGCCGATCCGATATTATCCTTGATCTTCTGCATCAGTTCTTTTACATCGGGCATTGATTCATCACTCCTAAAACCGTTCCGAAAGAAGTTTTTGTTTCGTTATTTGATTTAATTCTATCACACTAAGGTTTTTGTGTAAAGAAAAACCGCCGCGTTCAGAGCGGCGGCTGACAGAAATACGGATTTCAAATCTTCCGGATTCCGGAAGATTTCTCTTTTGCGGGGACCGGCAGAGGACGCGGAGTCTTACCGGTCTTCGGCATCACCGACGGCTCAGGCACACTGCCGGTGCGCGGCATCGGTTCGGGTTTCGGCGTTTTACCCGCGATTTCTGAAAATGTGGATTTCGTTTCTGAGTTCAAAACGGACATCTCCTTTCAGGGCAATGTCATTCGCCGAAAAGCTCCGCGGCTTTTTCCATCCGGGCGGCGATCTCCACGCCGAACGGACAACGCTCCTCACAGCTGCGGCATCCGATGCATTCGGACGCCTTATGGGAAAGATCTCCGTAATGCGCCCGGACGCTCTCCGGGACCTCATCATATGCGGCGGCCAGATCAAAGAGCTTACCGACCATTGCGATATCAATCTCCATCGGGCAGGGCTTGCAGTGCCCGCAGTAGGTGCAGATACCCTTGTAGGAGTGAAGCGGCGCGGAAGCAATCACAGCACCGTAGTTTTTCTCCTCATCACTCGAGGTCTCATACGCGAGCGCGGCATCAATCTGATCCGCCGTGTCGTAGCCGCAGAGAACGGAACATACCGCGGGACGCGTCAGAGCGTAATGCAGAAGCTGAACGGGCGTAAAGGCAACGCCGAAGGGCGATTTCTCGGCATTCAGCAGCGCTCCGCCGAAGTATCCCTTCATTACCGTAATTCCCACGTCGTTTTCCTCACAGGCGCGGTACGCTTCTGCGCGTTCCGGGTCGATTCCCGAATATTTCTCATCATATCCGCCCCACATGGTATCGAGATTTTCCGTCGCGGGACGCATGTCAAACGCCGGATTGACCGAGAAGAGAATCATCTCTACAATCCCGCTCTGCGCAGCCTGCTCCGCAATCTTCGGGTTATGGGTGCTCAGGCCGATATGACGGATTTTCCCTTCTTTTTTGAGCGAAAGAACATAGTTCAGATACTCGCTGCCTGCGAAAATACGGTCGTAATCCGCCTGTTCGTCAACATAATGAATCATTCCGAGGTCCATATAATCCGTATTCATGCGCGCAAGGAGATCCTCAAAGGCAGGTTTTACATATTTCATCTCGCGTGTCCGGACATACTGTCCGCCCTGCCAGGTGGATCCGATATGTCCCTGAATCAGCCATTTTTCCCGGTTTCCATCGATTGCTTTTCCGATGATGTCCCGGGATTTCGGATCCGGCATCCAGCAGTCGATAATATTGATTCCCTTCTCTCCGGCATAACGCAGCAGAGCAACGGATTCATCAAATTCATGGCGTTCGAGCCATTCCCCGCCGAATCCGACCTCGCTGACCATCAGTTCTGTTTTTCCAAGTCTTCTGTAGTTCATTCTTCCCTCTCCGTTTCTGACAGGATGCTCCCGTTATTTTCGGGATTCCGCTCAAATCCTCAGTTTCTCTTCTGCAATCATACCATACTTTCTCCCCGATCGTCAATAAAGCGCTCGTTCAGAAAGACTTGAGAAAGGCAGACAAATCAGTTATACTGATACTCAGAACACCGTGTTTCGAAAGGACTATTTGAAATGATACAGGAAACCTTTTCGCAAAACCTCACCGTCGTACCGAGTTTCTGTGACGCTTCCGGATGTCTGGGATACTACGATATGTTCCGGCTTCTGATGGATATCGCCGCCTGCCACGCGCAGTCGCTCTCCATCGGTCTTTACGACCTTCGAAAACGCGATCTCTTCTGGCTGACCGCAAAAACGAAAATACGCTTTCTGGGGGAACGGCCGGCGATGGGTGCGGAGATATCTCTGACGACATGGCCGGAAGCACCGGCTCGCAGCCGCGGAAACCGGAGCTATGAACTGCGCTGCAAATCCGGAGAGCTGCTCGCTTCTGGTAAAACCGAATGGGCAATTCTCAATACGAAAACCGGGAGAATTGAGCCGATGACGGATATATATCCGGACGCGCTGAAATTTGACCGTGAAAGCGCTCTTCCGGAAAACTTCTCCAGAATTCCCGAAGCGGAATTTGCCGCCTCGGATCCTCTCGGCGAACTGTGTGTCACCTCAATGGACCTGGACGTCGGCGGTCATATGAACAACTGCGCCTATATCCGTGCGGTTCTTTCCCTGTTTTCCGCTGAGGAAATCTGCCAGATGAGAATCCGCTCAATTGAAGCGATTTACCGCGCGTCCTGTTTTGAGCGGGATGTCCTGAAAGTGGAAAAAGTTAAAACCGCAGACGGGTTTCTTGATCTGCGCGTAAAAAGAAATGATGAAACCGTTTTCCTTCTGCGCATTGAACTCGGATAATCCTGCAAGCCGTACAGCCGTTCAAAAAAGGAGCCGCAAGGCTCCTTTTCCATTTATTCTGTTTTTTTCACGAGCAGAGGTTCTGCCACATATCTGTTGAAAAGCTGAATCAGCGGTCCCATGAAGAAAGCGGTGATCACCGTACCGGCCCCCACCGAACGCAAAAGCCCGGAAAACCCCGCCCCGCTTTGCAGCAGCAGCACGCTGCCTAAGATCACTCAGCAAAGATCACAAACGACCCGGCATAGCGCGAAGCGCAGCTTTTTCTGCCTTTGGGACCATACGAGCGCGAGCGCGTCATATGGCGAAACGCCGAGATCCGCCGTAAAACAGAGCGATGAGGAGGAGTTAATCCGTTTGTAATCCCAGAAGTTTATAGAAACCTTTCTCCTCAATTAACTGATCATGGTATAGCTTTAGTTCAATACAGAATCGTTTGGATTCTGTATCAACCGTGTAGGGGCGGAAGTTTCTGTAAAAAAACTCATCCATAGCTACTCTGATGATACTTCCGCTTTTCAGGTATAAACAGAAGTATTCATAACCAGATCCTCCTTCTCCATCTTTCATGAAGTGATTTGTCAGATCCGCCTTATCACGCAAACAAATATGTGAGAGTATTTCGCACACTCTAACAATTTCTTGTTCATCGAGTGCTGCCCGCCATAGATCAAAATATCCTGTTCCTTGAACAACTTCACCCCGTTCGACCATAGATGCTGATAAGCCGTAAAAAGGTTTACGCCCAAAATTGGAAGGAATCTCGCATATCAAAAATACAGTCAGAAGACATATAAGTATGATTGCGATCACGAAAACTTTTTTATACTTCTTCATGGCACACACTTCAACTGTTTATTTTTAGTCTCGGACGACGATCCGGGAACATGGCCTGTATCACACTATCGATTTTGAGTGTCCATTTTACACCGGTAACCATTTGAGAATCAGGTGCCGCTGTATAATATGATCCATTTACGCAAAGAAGCGAAACGGAAGAATCAGATGATATTCTTGGCAACAAATACAATTCAATATCCGGGAAGATTATTCTCTCTATATGAATGATTGTACTGCCCTTCGGGAACTTGCTCCCGTCGAAATCTCCTTTGTATTTCACAAATTTTACTTGTTCCATCACGGCCAACAGAACCTCACAGTCACGCTCTGAAAGCACTACTGTTTCTGAGCTGGCCGTTCTTTCTATAGAGATACCTTTTACCGTTTTTTCAGAAACCAATGCCAACGGGTTGTTTCCAAAATCAGTAATAAATGCCCTCAGAGAAAAAGCTATGATCAAAAGAGAGATAACAACAGCAGCTGTCCTAATGAATACTCTTTTCATAATAAAGTCCTTTAATTATACCTGATAACAGCTCTAACCATCCATAAAGTATTATTCGTCTCTGCATTAATATACATATATGCAACAGGTTCATCATATACTGAGGGATTCGACTCTAAGTATCCATATTGAGCAGAATAATTAGCTCCATATTGGGAATCCATTAAATATATAGTATTATATACATCAATACCCCAGACAGCAGCAGCATGTGAGTCATTTCCCGTTGTATAGTCGCCATACACAGGATAATTGTTGCCAAGATTGGTCAGTATTTTCTGATAAGAAGGAACATTAACGGAACCACTAGAGGTGCACTGATAATTATAGACCCCATAGTGAGCAAAAATATTTGGAATGAAATCAGCATATAAGCCCGTGTTCCACATTGTAGTGCCATATTTATAGACAGCTATTGAAAATGGTGTAAGACTTGTTCCCTTGAGGTAATTAATAATTGATGCAGAAGCTCCCGCCCAGCATATATTTGAGTAAACTTGATTAACAATAGGAATATTTAGATATACAGAGGAACCATATTTAGGCTGTGGCAGTAAATCTTTATTAATAATTTTTCTCTTTTTTGAACTAGCCAATTCAATTTTATTTAGCGTTTCTCTCGATAATGGATTCTCCTTAATGTTTAATCTTCCTTCTATCTGTTTTCCGTGATTTACTAAACGAATAATATCTTTTCCGTTAAATAAATAACAAGAATTATTATCGTATAGAAGAGCACAACTATCGATGTCAAGAGTTATATTTGAAAACTCATCAACTAAAGCATCTGTAACCGTATACTGTTGTCCTTTTTTTATTGCGAAAAGGACTAATCTATTATTATAGAATAAAGGATAGTATTCATGACTCTCGTTAAGCCCATCTGTAGTATAGATATAGCTTCTAATAGCTTCACCTATTTCCAATTTATCAAAATCTACATCAGTTAATCCGATGTAGTCTTTTGCTTCCTCAAATGAGCGGAGTATTTTATTTAAATTATTATCATTAAACTTCAATTCCTCCTTTGCGGAAGAAGGTAATACAAATAATAATACGAGAAAAAATGTGATCAAGGTAGCCATCAATTTTTTCATAATATCCCCCCTATCTTTTCACAACAGTTTATAGAATACCAGTCAAAAGACTTCACAGCAAACAACAGTAAACAATCTCGTTAATAATACGCTATCATGGTTTTATAGTTATGTCAACTACTATGTGTAAACAGATTCTTCCAGGTGTAAAAAATGTTTATCAGGCAGCAACTTTCTGCTTGTGATCAGGTAATGTTGGATCAGATTCAAACATGGGAAGGAGTTTGCCAGA
>ONSY01000014.1 GCA_900320605.1 uncultured Eubacteriales bacterium
ACAAGAAAACGGCGGAAGGTCTGAAATCAGACCCTCCGCCGTGCTGTATATTCGGAACCTGAAGAAATCAGAGCGTATAGAGACCGCTCAGGTCGCACTTTCCGGCGTCGCGGGCGTACGCGCTGAGCATGGTGAAGTCGAGCGTCGTGCAGTCATGCGAGGTGCTGAGAATGAACCCGCAGTCGTGCATGATCTTGAGGTTCATCGCGGCGCTGCTCAAATTGCCCGACCACTTCTCCTCGACACAGGTCATAACATAGACTCCGTTGCGCAGCTTGATATAGGTGCACGGGGAGCTCCAGACGAATCCGCCGGCCCGGTATCCCGGAGCGCCCGGGGTGCCGCCCATGAAGATCGTCCAGGAATAGGAGTTCGGGGAGTTGTAGATGTGCTGGCTCGTGATGCCTTTGGAGTACGTCCAGGTGAACGAACGGCCGAGCAGCTCCCGCGTAAAGCCGTGCCTCCGGGTTCTCGGCACCGGAACGCCTTCGGTTTCCATGTATCCGAAATGGTAGACCGGAACCACGTCGTGCGGTTCCTTTCCGCCGCCGATTTTCGCGTCGATGCAGGTCGCGCAGCCGTTCGAGAAGTCAAGCGCGAACTGCATGCCCTCAGGCGGGCAGGAGTTCTCGATATAGAATCCGAGATAGACGAGATCCTCGTCGAGCTGGTAGGCGCGGTACTGCGCGTCCGTCCAGTCCCGGTCCGCGGTGCGGAAACGCAGGTGCTCGTGATCGATGAAATCGAGCTCGGCACAGAAGCCGGCGTCGTCGCGGAACAGGACGGTCTTTCCGGCGCACTGCGTGCTGTAGGCCATTCTCGTGTCGGAGATCATGCCGTTTGGCTGCGCGTCGTCAAAGAGGCGTACATGCGGGGAGAGCGCGTTGATCTCCTCCGGCTCCGGGTGCGAGGTGAGCACGCTGGTGCGGTAGGTGCCTCTCATGCCTTTTTTCTGAGCGAACCGCCCTGCCATGGAGGCCGCGGGCTGATCGCCGGGATCGTCGAAATCATAGAACGTCGCGTACTGGCCGAGCACTTTTCCGGTGGCTCTGTAGAGCCGGAACTCAAACTCGTCGTTTTCATCGATGCCCATCGTCACGCCGATTTTCTTCATCGAGAACAGATCGAAGACCTCTACCGAGAGACGTCCGGAGTATTCCACTTCGCCGAAATCGTAGAAGAACGTGCTGTCGTCGATCTGGAAATAATCCGAGGGAAGGGAGATGACGTCCTCGCCGTCAGGCGTGTCGAGCTCCACCAGCGTGGAGAAGTAGTTGGAAACATAGGTGAAAATGCGTCTGCGGCCGAGATCGTCGTCCCACAGAACCATTTTGTTGTCAAGACGCAGGGAACGGGAGAAACGGCCCTGCGCGGCGCCTTCGTTTTCGGTAAAGAAGCCGCGCCAGATCTGACGCTCCACCTCGCGGTTCACAAAGAAACCGAGCTTGCCGAGCTCCTCGATGGACAGCGGTTTATGGCGCGTGTCAACCTCGGCGCCCTCATGATCGATGAACCACATCTCCACGGCGGCACACCGGCCGGTTTCCGTGTCGAGCACGGCGGCATAGCCGCGCAGCGTTCCGGGAATCATATGGGCAAAGAGAACGCGTGTACCCATTTCAAGCGCGCCATAGGGGCATTCCACCGCCTTCGCGCCGTTTTCGCACAGCGTGAGCGTATCGCCCGAGTTGAAAAAATACGTGAGCGCGGGAGGGGTGACGCCTTCATCGTCAAGCGTCAGGGTGATTTCCCGGTTTATGAGAAGATCGGAACGAGTTCCGGCGCTGAACGGGCCGCTGTCCGCGGAAACGATGGATTTCACCTCATCGAGGGAAAGCTTTGAGTAGTTGATTCGAAACATGCTGCCGCCTCCGTTCTGGAATTTCATTTCTATTCTCAGTTTATCATCTGTTTTCAGGAGAATCAAGAGCGCGGACGGAAGATCACGGATTTCAAAAGCATTGATTTTTTTACCTTCTGATGGTATTCTAAAGAAAAAAAGAATAAAAGACAGGGGGCAAGCGCAATGAGCAAAATGGACCGGATTATGGTTAAGGGAAAACCGTTTCTGAGCCTGGGAGGCCAGTCTCACAATTCATCGAGCTACGTGCTCGGAAAAATGGGACCGACGTTCCGCGCGATTCACGCGGTCGGAGGCAATACGCTCGCGACGCCGATTCCGTGGGACCGTTTCGAACCGGAAGAGGGAACGTTCGACCGGAAATTCGTCACGGATCTGATCGATGAGGCGAGACGGCAGAATATCAGGCTCTCGTTCCTGTGGTTCGCGACCTGGAAAAACGGCACGATGCAGTACTGCCCGGCCTGGGTCAAGCGCGACCCGGCGCGTTTCCAGCGCTGCCTTCAGAAGGACGGTACGCCGATCCATCAGCTTTCCGCGCATTCGCGCGAAAACCTCACGGCGGACAAGAAGGCGTTCTGCGAGCTGATCCGCGTCATTAAGGAATATGACGCGCAGGAGCAGACCGTCATCGCGGTCCAGATCGAGAACGAGGCCGGAATCCAGGGCGGAACGAGAAGAGACTTCAGCGAGCTCGGACAGAAAGCCTTCGAATCGGCGGTTCCCGGAGAGCTGATCCGCTACTGTGAGGAAAACCCGGAAAGCGTTCTCGCGGGCATCTGGAGCGGGAACGGAAGGAAGAAGAACGCTCCCTGGGCGGAAACGTTCGGATATTACGGCGCGGAAGCTGTTACGGCTTACGCGATCGCGAACTATATCGACGAGATCTGCGCCGCGGGGAAGGAGATCTATCCGGATCTCTTCATGTATCTGAACGTCTGGATGGGCGGCGGCGTACGCGGCGCGGGACAGAATCTCGCGGGTATGGACTGGCCTTCCGGCTGCGCCACCATCCATAACCTGGACATCTATTACGCGGTTCTCAGACATATCGACACGATCGCGCCGGACAACTATCAGGCCGGCCTGTTCCGTCACCGCGAGGTGACGGACGCCTACGCACATCCCGAAAAGGGGTATCCGCTGTTTGTCCCGGAATCGGGTGCGAGAGGCGTGAACCTCGGGCAGATGTTCTACGCGTTCGGCGAGAAGAAGGCGATCGGCTATCATATCTTCGGCGTCGAGTCCTGCCTCAATCCGGATTTCGAGACCCCGAACGAGGGCGGCCAGGAAGCGCTGAAGAATTTCACCATGCTGCAGAATGTGAGCAGCATCCTTTTCGATTATCAGGACAGGGGAAAAGTCCGCAGCGCCGTTCAGGAGGACGGGGAGGACGGTATCGTCCTTTCCGGATTCGACGGCGGCTGGCAGATGCGCGTCCTCTTCCATCCGAATACCGCCGGCGACTGGCTGTCCGGTGATTTCCGCCATCGGATCCGCGACCGCGCCTCGGCGGGACAGGAACGCCCGCGCAACGCGCGCGCGCTCATCTTCCAGGAATCGGAAAAGGTATTCTATTTCGTCGGCGAGCAGGTGCGCGTGACGATCGAGAAAATACCGCCGATCGACGGCTCGATCCCGAACCATTACATGAACGCCTCTCTGATGAATACGAACGCGGAGATCGTGTCCGTGACGGAAGGGCATTTCGATGAGAACGGCAGCTATGTCACCGATCTGGTGCGCTCCGGGGACGAGGCGCGCCACGCGACGTGGCTGCGCTGGGACGTCGGGGTCGTACGCGTCGAGATGGTCTGAACTCAGAAAAGAAAACAGAACGTGAAAGCGGGTGCCGTGACATTGCCCTGGATCTGTCCGAACTGTTCCCGTACGTTTTCCCGTACGGATCAGCCGCATTACTGCGGAACACCGCGGACTGTGGACGAGTATATTGACGCGCAGGACGAGTCTGTCCGTCCGAGACTGCGTGAAGTTAGAAAAATCATCCGAACGGCGATTCCCGAGGCGCAGGAGTGCATTTCCTGGGCGATGCCGACCTACCGGAGAGGAAAGAAAAACGTAATCCACTTCGCCGCGTCGAAGAAACATCTCGGGATTTACCCGGGAAGTGAAGCGACGCAGGCCTTTCGGGAGGAACTTTCGGGATTGAGCGTCAGCAAAGGCACAGTCCGGCTGCCGTACGGAGAAAAGCTGCCCGCGGATCTGATCGGAAGAATCGCGCGGTGGTGCTTCCGGCAGTCCGAGAAGTAGGATGTCCGCGGGGACGGATTGCCGCGGCATACATTTCACTATAAGATTTATGTAAACCGATGCCGCCGCGCGCGGCGGAAAGGAACAGGCATTTCATGCAGTCAATTCTGATCAAGGATACAACACGGCAGGAACGCGAGGAGATCGTCCGCAAAGCGCTCTGGGGCGGATGCGGCTCGGAGTGCGAGTTCTGCTCCGGGTGCGACAGCCTCGGAGGGGGACGGATTGAGGAACTCTACCGTCCGTATATCGACGGCCTTCTGGAAATCAGCGAAATCAACGCCGGCTATCAGGCGCCGTTCGTGCGGTAACACGCGATGGAAAAACAGATTATCCTGCTCAACGGACCGTCGAGCAGCGGAAAATCAACGCTTGCGAAAGCGCTGAAGGAGCTGATTGAGCAACAATGCCGTCAGCGGTACGCAACGGTTTCCATCGACGATTTCATGAGGACGGACCCGATGGAAACCATCTATGAGGACGACGTCTATGAGATCGCACCGGACATCTGCGCGGCGGTTCTCGAAGCGCTCGGAACCTGTGACGGCGTGATCGTCGACCACGTGATCACAAGCGAGCGGATTTTCCGGGAATTTACGGAGACGCTCCGGTCGTTCCCGATCCGCACGGTGCACGTTTCCTGCCCGCCTGAGATTCTGGCAGAGCGGGAAAGAGAGCGGGGGGACCGGTGCCCCGGATCGGCTCAGGCTTCCTATGAGTATCTCTATCCGAAGGAAGGATATGACCTGACCGTCGATACCGCGTTATTGTCAGCGTCTCAGAACGCCCGACTTCTATTTGAGAGACTTTTTGAAAAATGAAACTGGAACTGAGAAAACTCAATCTGCGCGACGCCTTCGCGCAGTGGGAATACACATCGCAGCTGCCACAGGATGAGAACGGCCTGACGAATCCGTACCACGGCGTATCCTTCGCGCAGTACCGGGATAAGGTGCTGCCCGAGCTGATCTCGTACGAGCATCCCGTGGGAATGCCGGACTGGTTCGTACCGGAAACCCGCTGGTATCTCTGGGACGGAGACACGCTGGTCGGGGAATTCCGGATCCGCCATTATCTGACCGAGGCGCTCCGCCAGGGCGCCGGTCACATCGGATACAGCATCCGCAGGGATCTGCGCTCAAGAGGATACGGGACGCAGGGCCTGAGGCTCACGCTCGAAATCGCGCGGAAAACCGTCGCGGAAGACGAAATCTATCTGCGCGTGCTCAAGGACAATATCGCCTCCCGGAAGGTCATGCTCCGTAACGGGGCGTATCTCGCGGGAGAGGACGAACAGCACCTGTTTATGAGAATACCGAAAGACGGAGGTCAGAAGATGAGCTCAGACGGGAAGGAACTTAAGCTGGAACTTGAGGATCACGAATGGCCGTTTACCTATACCGATCACGACCGGCAGATCGTTCGGGCGATCGTCGCGGATGAGGATGGCTTTTTCTATTTCGTGCGCGCGCGGCGCAATGACGTGTTCGGAAAAGCGACGGTGATCGAAACTTCCGGCGGCGGTGTGGAGCCGGGGGAGGATTTCGACTCGGCGATCAGAAGAGAGCTTCTCGAGGAAATCGGCGCTTCGGTTGAGATTCTCTGCCGGATCGGGACTGTCAGCGATTACTACAACCTGATCCACCGGCACAACCTCAATCACTACTACCTCTGCAGAGTGAAATCCTTCGGAAGCACGCACATGACCGAGGACGAGATCAACATCTATCATATCTCCACGCTGAAAATCCGGTATGAGGACGCTCTGGAGGAATATGAGAGATGCCGCGACTCGAAACTCGGAAGGCTGATCGGGAACCGGGAAGTCCCGATCCTCAGAAGAGCGCATGAGCTTCTGTCGGAACTTTGAAATATTACTTGGGAAGCGTGTAACATGAAACGAAAAAGCTGGATGATCCCGCTGGTGATCCTGGTGCTTCTCCTCGGCGCGTTCTTTATCTATACCGGAATCTATTATCACGCGGAGCCTTCCGCGCAGAAGGCTCTTGAAAGCGGGGGAACCGTGACAGTCACGCAGACCGAATGCGGATGGCTTTTTGACGGACCGTCCGAACGGGACGCCCTGATTTTCTATCCCGGCGCGAAGGTGGAGGAGACGTCCTACGCGCCGATGCTGCGTACTCTCGCGGAAAAGGGAATCGACGTGTTCCTTGTCAGAATGCCGTTCCGTCTGGCGATCTTCGGAAAAAATCTGGCCGGCGGGATCCGCTCCTCCTATCCGTATGACCGCTGGTTTATCGGAGGACATTCTCTCGGTGGAGCCATGGCCGCGGATTACGCGGCGGAACACGACGATTTCGACGGCACGGTTCTGTTCGCGGCCTATCCGACAAAGCAGCTCCCGAAAGACGATCTGGAAATCGTCATCTACGGTTCCGAAGACGGTGTGCTGAACATGGAAAAGCTGGAAAAGGGACGCGCGTACGCGCCCGTCCGCGTCCGGGAGCTCAGAATCGAAGGAGGAAATCACGCGCAGTTCGGAAATTACGGGATTCAGTCCGGCGACGGTGAAGCGCGTATTTCCGCGCAGCGGCAGCAGGAGGAGACGGCGGAGTTTATCTCGGCGGTTATCAGTGAAAACCGGTGATCCTGATCACCTGAACCATAAAGGAGGAAGCAACTTGAACGTACTGACGACAGACGGCCTTTCCAAAGCGTACAAAGGCCGTTTTGCGGTGAAAAACGTGTACATGAATATCGAAAAAGGCGATATTTACGGATTCGTCGGCGAGAACGGGGCTGGAAAGACAACCCTGATCCGTCTCGTGACCGGACTCGCCGCGCCGACATCCGGGTCCTATTCGCTCTATGATGTTCCGAATACTTCCGGCGAGATCTATGACGTGCGCCGGCGCACCGGCGCGATCGTGGAGACCGCGACGATGAGCCGAAGCATGACGGCGCTCGAGAATCTGAAAACCCAGTGCTATATCACCGGGATCACCAGAACGGATGAGGAACTGATCGGACTGATCGAGCGCGTCGGCCTCAATTACGAGGAAATCCGCCGGAGGAAGGTCGGAAGATTCTCTCTCGGGATGCGTCAGCGCCTCGGAATCGCGATGGTGCTCGTTTCCGACGCCGATTTCATCATTCTTGACGAGCCGATGAACGGCCTCGATCCGCAGGGATTCATCGAGGTCCGTGAAACGATCCTGAAACTCCACAGCGAGGGCGTCACCTTCCTGATTTCCAGCCACATCCTGTCCGAGCTTGACAAGATCTGCACCAAGATCGGCGTGATCTCGCACGGGGAACTGCTCGAGGAAATCCGTATGGATGAACTGCACCAGAACGCGAGAAGACGCATCGTGATCGACACGGACAGCGCCGACGCGACCGAGGAAGCGCTCCGCGCGGACGGAAGCTTTTCGGAAATCGAAAGGGAAGGCGGGAAAATCACCGTTTACGGCGACGCCGACGTCAACCGGGTCATGTGGATTCTCGTCTCGAAAGGACTCTGGGTCAAATCCGTCAACACGCTCGAGGAGACGATTGAGGATCACTATATCCGTCTTCTGGGAAGGGGGCGCATCGCATGAAAAGACTTCTGAAAGCGGACTTCTATCATCTGCGCAAGAGCCGTCTCGCGTTTATCGCCCTGATTCTCGCGCTGGCCTTTCCGGTACTGGTGGTTCTTCTGTACGCGGGACTCAACGCCATCGTGGGAATCGATGAGGAAATACCCGGCGCCACGCTGTTCAGCGCGAATACGGTGATGGGTTCGGCCTTCTCCCTGACAAACAATCTCGGACTGATCATTCCCGTTTTTGCGGGAATCATCGTATGCCTCGACTACTCCAACGGAACGATGCGCAACAAGATCATCGCGGGAAACAGGAGAACCCACGTCTATCTTTCCCATCTGATCATTTCGATGCTGTTCTCGATGGCCGTGATTCTGATCTACGCGATCATCACCGCGGTGCTGTCGCTGATCTTCTTCCCGTTTACCTGGAACGAGGCCCTCAGCCTCGGTACGGAAGTGATGTACTTCGTTCTGTACGGACTCGCGTCATTCGCGTTCATCGCGACCGTTTCCACCATGTTCGCGCTGATTTTCCGGAGCATCGCCCCGACGATTATCGTCACGATCGTCTTCTCCATGGCGCTGCTCATGATCAATTCCGTCATTTCGCTGACCGATTACGAATCCTTCCGGTATGTCGTATATTTCATTCCGACATTCGGGTCGAACCTGTTCAATCTCAACAGCCTGAGCATTCTCGGCCTGCTGAGCCAGACCGCTGACGCCTCGCGCGGCGTGATCTTCGCGGAAGGCATGCTTTCCTATCTCTTCTTCGGAGCGCTTCACACCGTGATCGGGCTTCTGATCTTCAGAAAACGCGATCTGAGGTAAACGAATGGAGTTCGGATGGATCAACATCTTCGGGGCCGGCATCGTAGTTCTGATGCTGGTTCCGAATATCGTTTACGCGATCCGGAATCCGGGGGAGAGAAACCTCTGCGAAAACCGCTTCATGAACCTTTCCGAACAGGTCGGACGGTACGCCTGCATCGTTCTGATGTGGCTGCCGCTGCTTGTGTGGAAATTCGCGTTTCCGGGCGTTCTCCCGATGCTGCTCTATCTTTTCGGCAACGGAATCCTGCTGACCGCGTACTGGATCGTGTTCGTTCTGTACCTGCACAAGAAGACGGCGGGCAGGGCGGTCTCTCTCGCCGTGCTGCCGTCGTGTATTTTCCTACTCAGCGGGCTGACGCTGCGGCACTGGCTGCTTGCCGGTTTCGCGGTCCTATTCTCGGCTGCACATATTTACGTGACTTGCAGGAATCAGACGGCTTCCCGGGGGAACGTCTGAAGAATGCCGGAGGGCTGATCCGGATAATCCGCACCGGAAAAAATAGAATATGACAGATAAGGAAAACGGCGGAAAACAGGTTCCCGCCGTTTTGTCATCACGGCCTTTTCCCCCGATCCGGTCCGGAGAGCGGAAGTATTGACTTTAGGTTCATTATATATTATTCTAATTATACGAAATAATAAAAAAGCCTCCGGGAATCTGTCCCGGAGAACCAACCGCCCGGGAGAACGGCACAGATGCCGGGCTTCCTTACAAGGAGGAATATGTTATGAACAGAACGCACCGCATCGTCTGCCTGCTGCTCGCCGTACTGATGGCGTTCACGCTCGCCGCGTGCTCGAAGGGCAATGAGGAAAAACCGTCGGAGCAGCCGCAGAGCCAGAACGCCGGCAGTGACGCGTCACAGGCCGGAAACAGCGAGAACGCCTCAGACCCGGCCGGTCAGGCCGCACAGCCCGCGAAGCTTTCGGGAAAACTCAATCTCATCGATCTCGACGACAGGGATCCCTCCGTTCTGCGCGGTCTGCGCATCGCCGGCAATCTTGCCGGTACCGCGGACGGCTTCAACGGCAAGGATCCGTCCCTGACGGACGTCCGCTGCATTTTCGAACTGAACGAATGGATCGAATTCTACCCGGATACCGACAAGGAATACGCCCTGCGCGTCTGGGTTCTCAGGCACCGCGACGATCAGGAGTATTACAACACCTGCAAGTTCTCCGATCTGATGCCGAACTTTGCAAACTACTGCGATCTGCATTATCCTGCGGATGAGGACAATCCGGACGAATGGCACTGGGGCAGCTTCTACCTGAACCCGGCAGACTGCGAACCAGGATATTACGATTTCGTTTTCACCTATGAAGGTAAAGCCATCGCCACCCTTCTGACCCGCTTCTACGCCGAAAATGAGCTCACCGTCAAATCCGACGCCGAGCTGGAAGCGCTGATGCACGAGTGAGGAGCGCGCCATGGACGAAGAGCGTTTCATGAAGCTCGTCGAGGAAAACGGCGGCTTTGAGTTCTATCAGGCATACCGGAACGACGTCGATCACATCCTCGGCGGAAAAGACGGCACCTTCTGGTACCTCATCATGAAAAAGGGGAAGGTCACGGAATCCTGCATCGGCAGATACCGTGACGGCGTCTGGGAGGACGTCTGCGTCAAAGGCACCGGTGCGAAACAGAAGGCGAAAACGATGCCGTCCGGCAGCACCATCCGGCAGATTGCCTCGAAAGCGTATCTGTGCCAGAATGAGACGTGGGTGACTCGGCGCACGCCGAAGCCCATCGAGGACGAGCATCCCCATTATCACTATGTATACGGCTTCGGGGATAAGGGCCTGGACGTGTCGGTGCAGTACGGCGTCACCATCGGGTATTCGGAACTCAGCGACGTACAGGCCGGCTTCCATCTGAGATTCCTTTATACCGGAAACGACGTAACCCTTCCGTAATCCGGACAAAAAAGCGGAACTTCTCCTGTGCTTTCTGAGAGATGTTCCGGAAAGCAGAACTGAACCGCTTGAAAAACCTGCGGGGCTGTGCCGTAAGACACAGCCCCGCGTTTTTTTATCCGAGTCAGGGAACGCTTCCGCGCAGCGCAAGCGTTTTCAGGGCGGACAGGCTCTGCTCGCTGACGGCGTGCTCCATCTCGCAGGCGTCCGCCTCCGCGACGCTTCTGTCAACTCCGAGACGGATCAGCAGATCGCGGATCGTCCGGTTGCGTTCGATCGTTTCTTCCGCGACCGACAGACCTTTTTCGGTCAGATCAATGCAGTGATCCGCGCCCATCGTGATATATCCTTCCGCCACAAGGCGTTTTACGATGTTTGAAACGGTCGGCCTCGACACCCCGAAGGTTCTGGCAATGGCCGCGCTGCGGACAGATCCGTGCCGTTTCTGAAGCAGGCGGATTGTTTTCAGGTAGTCTTCTGTCGTCTTTTTCATGGCGTTTCCTCTTTCAGCCGGATGACCGCGACGGCTTTGTCGAAGCTTCCGTCGGGAAAATCCAGGGAAAGAATGTTCGCTTCCCGGATTTCGACGTTCGGGTACCTGGCGCACTTCTTCCGTGTCTTTGCAAGCATTTTCCTTGAAAAATCGGTGGCCGTCAGATGTCTGCACCGGGGAGCGATCACCTCGCTGAGCATTCCCGTGCCGCACGCGCATTCCAGCACCTCGTCGGAAGGGGAGATCAGATCCGCGACGGCGGCTATACCGCAGCCCTCCGTTATTTCCCGAACAGCGAGCGCTTTCTGTATTCCTCGGACGAAACGGAAACGAACGTATACCCTGTGTCTGTGATCGCTTTTTTCAGCAGGTCCTCATCTACCGCGCTGTCCGTGAGAAACGTCGCCTGACCGTTTTTCCTTGAAGCCGACACCTTCTTCGCGAAAGGGAAAGCCCTTCTGATCGTGTCGGCGATATGCGCCTCGCACATGCCGCACATCATTCCGTCGATTCTGACTGTGATCCTGTTCATATTTTCCTCCTTTGAGTTAGCTAAGACTAACCCCTTCTCTTAAAATCAGGGGCGTGCAGCCCCGATTCAGATTTTATCGTGATGGTCCGCCGTCGATCCCTCTCCCGCCGTCCGTGTTCTTCCCGCTCATCCGCACGCTGCGGAAAGGGGAGAAGGGTCTGCCGGCTGATTGGGGATATACCGCCGCAGGAAAGCCGGATCCCTTCGCGCGGCAGGATCCGCGCCTCGCTGTTAGCAAAAGCTAACTCCGCTTCAAAAAAAAGAACAGGAACAGGATCCAGGATTGATTCCGGCGAACATCTTATGTTAGCTTCTGCTAACCAGTATAGTGAATCCTCCGGCTCTTGTCAATACGATAAAAGAACAATACCCGTTTGTCCGAAACTTTTTTCGCCTTTGCCCAGGCCGCGAAGCCGCATCGGAGGGAATATTTTTCAGGAAAGAGGACTGTGCGGATTGACTTCGGCGTGAAAGCTTTATATAATTAAAATATGGAATAATCCAAATACATACAAACAGCGAGGAGGATGAACAATGAGCGAATTCCGAAAAGTGATTACCAAGCCCGGCGAGGTGCTCAACTTTGAAACTGTATTCGAGGAGAATCCCTATCTGAGAACCGGTGTGCCGGAGAAGATGGGAACCGTCGAGCGGTTCGACTATGAGACCTCTGTCTATGAAAACGGCAAGACCTACAAAAAGACCGCCTATGTATACCTGCCTTACTGCTATGACAAGGACGACAAGGACAGAAAATACAACGTCCTGTATTTCCAGCACGGCAATACCTGCGAACCCGCGATGTTCGCGATTGGCGGCAACAAGTACATGTTCGACATGCTCTTCGACTCCGGCGAGAACGATCCGTGCATCATCGTCTTCGTAACCTACTATATGGATCCGATGCGCGACGCGGACGTCCGTATTCAGACCGGTATGGCGGAAGCGGGCGACGGAAGGACCCCGGGAATCCCCTGCAACTATTACAAAGAGATCATCGAGGATATCGTCCCCGGTGTGGAACTCAAGTACAACACCTATCTTGAAGACGGTTCGCCGGAAGGCATCAAGGCCACAAGAGACCACCGCGCGTTCTCCGGCTATTCGAGAGGCGGCGGCTGGACCTGGAGAATGTTCCATTACTGCATCGAATATTTCCGCTGGTTCTGCCCGACCAGCGGCGGCATGCCCGGCGGAGATCCTGTTCCGGCAGTCGGCGGAATCCGCACTCCGATGGTACAGCCCGCGGATGAGGATGTCCTCAACTACATCACCGCGGGAATCAAAAAGAATCCGGATCTTCCGTTCTATATCTACGCGGCGAGCGGCGGACCGAAAGACGGCGCCCAGATGCGGCTTCAGATGAAGCTTCTCTCCGAGCAGCCCGGTTTCTCCTACGGCCCGGATCCGAAGGTGAACAATATCTATTATTCGCTTTCCGATTACTATCACACGGATTATCTGATTCCGTACTATTTCTGGAACTATCTCAAGATCCTGTTCAAACTTTAATCAGTAAATTTCGGAAGCCACCCCAAGGGGTGGCTTCCGGGCATCAAACATGAAGGAGACATTATGGAATTTCAAGAAGTCGTAAAAAACCGCTATTCCTGCAAAAAGTATTCTTCCCGCCAGGTGGAGGATGAGAAGCTGACCGCGATTCTCGAAGCCGGACGACTCGCGCCGACGGCGAAGAACCTTCAGGAGCAGAAGATCTATGTCGTCCGCTCTGACGCGATGCTCGCGAAAATCGATGAGCTCACGCCCTGCCGGTACGGCGCGCCGACGGTTCTGGTCGTCGCGTTCGACCGGAACAACGTGTTTACGTATCCCGGCGGGAAATATGATTCCGGCATGGAAGACGCGACCATTGTCGCGACGCAGATGATTCTGGCGGCCGCCGACCAGGGAGTGGACAGCTGCTGGCTCAATTTCCTCGATCCGGACAAGACCGCGAAAGCGCTCGGCCTGCCGGAAAACGAACAGGTTCTCATGCTGATGGATCTGGGCTACGCGGCGCCCGGCGCCGGCCCTCTGCCGAATCACGCAAACCGCAAACCGCTCTCGGAGACGGTTTCCTATCTGTGAGAAGGGGAAAGCCGTATGGAACTGCTGACAGCGTACTTCAGCGCGGAGGGTAATACGGAGAAATTCGCCGAGGCGCTCGCGCAGGCGATGAATACAGAACTTTTCGCGATCCTCCCGGAAACTCCATACACGAAATCCGATCTCAACTGGAAGAATCCTCTCGCGCGCTGCAACCGGGAAAAAATCGGCAGGAAGGACGTTCCGGTTCAGGAATTCCCGGAAAACTGGGACGCTTATGACACGGTCTTTCTCGGATTCCCGATCTGGTACTACGGTGCGCCGAACGTGATCCAGACGTTCTGCAAGGGTCTCGACTGGTCGGGAAAGAAACTGTTTCTTTTCGCGACCTCCGGCGGGAGCGATATCGGAAAAACGGCGGAAAAGCTCGCCCCGTATCTGAACGGGGAGCCGGTGCTTCTCGGAGCGGGCGTTTTCCGTTCTTCCGGGGAACTGATCGCGCGGGCGAAGGAACTGCTCTGACGGATATAAAAAACCGGTACACCAAAAACATCAGCCTCATAAGGAAGTATTTTTGATTTAGGATAAGGTACAGTCAGAAATGACTGCACCTTATCTGTTTTTGAGGGTTATCAGGGAAATTCTCTGGAAAGCATTTTCCGCAGGATTTGTCCGTACGGAAACGTTGCTGGATGGAAATTCAAAACACGGCTTTTTGTATTTTATGCAAAACTAATCGGTTTGATCGGATTGTCCATTCTGTGACCGTCAGGGGTTTTATAATCGAGAATGGTTACTTCTTTTGTTTCACGATTTACCGAAACTCGAGCAAATACTTTCCAGTCATCGCATTCGTCTTCAATATCATCAAAGCCAAGAAAGTATTCATAATCCACACCATCATAATCGTCGGCAGGATAGGACTCACACGCTTTTTTAATATGGGATTTGAAGTAATCCAAGCCGACAATGTCAGCAATCGCTCCAAGTGCTGCAATCTTTGCTTCATATTTGTTCAGCATTTTCATTTACCTCCAAATAATCTTTGATAGATTTTTTTCATATCGCTGTCAATTATCTCGTGCACTGTCCCAGTTTCAAACACGCCGTGTTCACTAAAAATAGCGGTCTTACCGTTAGGCGTGACGATTGTGCTAGTTTTTTGGCCGGTCGTTTTTGACAGTTTTCGCATTAACAATCGATCTGCTTTTGACGGAACAAGATCATCATTATGTGGATGACTATGAAATTCCAGTTTTCCGGAGCCTTTTTTGAGTTCTGCCATAATGTGATCAGGAATAACCGTTCCTTTTGAATCGCCGCGGATCAAATAGGATTTGTCTCCTATTGTTACCTTAGCGAATTCAACTTTAGATTCTTTCGACATGACGCTAACATCAGTCATGCTGAAATCGCTTTTAGTTCCCGTCACATAATCCCCTTTATGAGGCATTTCCCCTAAAAGGTCTTTTAGGTTATCGGGAATGGTGATTCCACGATCAGAATACGATGGTTCTCCACTGCCATTTGTATTGCTTTCGTATGTGCTGCCAAGAGTTCCACCAAATCCGCCATGATACCCTGTACCCATTACTCACTCACCTCTTTTCGATGAGCGATCATGTAATCACTGTCGAACTGTAGGATTTTGATACCGGCGTCCTTATACTTGCCGAAAATGGAATCGGGCGTGGTCCCGTAAACCACAATCGTTTTCGGATGCAGTGTGTTGACCACGTGATCCAGTCCATTTATAAAGAATCTGCGATCTTGCAGAAGTTTGATACAGCCATGAGAGCCAACAGCAATCGTGGAGTTTTTTGGAACGCCGAGACAGCACACCTCGTATGTCCGCTCATCGCCCCACCGGACGTTGGCGATGACCGGAACACCTTCATCTTGCAGCCATACGGCTACGTTGTGACTGCGGTAGATATTCCAGGATTGCATTGCAAACGGCATATCGCGGTAAAGACTGAAATCCGGCGAAATCACGCCTTTATGTCGTTTAAGGATCGGCAGATATCTGAGAGGTCTGTTCCAAATCCGCTCAATTGATACGTCATCCTCGTAAAAATGCACCCAAGCGTCGCAGTCTGATCTGCTGATCGCCTTTGAAAAAGAGATCAGTTTTGCAGGAAGTGTTGTTTCCGGCGCGATGCACGGAATTTCGAGTTCGCCTTCATAAGTCGCGTTCCGTACCATGAAAGCATGAAAAACATCTTTACACCCGTTTCGGGTGCTGTTAATCTGAGACATTTGAGTCGTCTCCTTTTCGGCACATTACCACAGGGCATAGCTGTGCCTTAAATAGATAGATTTACCCTGTGGCTGTGCCTGCCAAGCATCTCAGATGTAATTTACCAGATTAAGGGTATAGATACTGGGAGGCACAGACAGTATGATTTGCCAAAAGATTTCCGCGGAATCCGCAAAAGATTTCTTGACTTATGCCCCGAGTATCGCTTATAATTAAACTACCAGATTACGGGTAGAGATACTCGGAGGCAAGCATTGTATTGATTGTTCCAGCAATCAGTGCAGTGCTTTTCTTTTTGTTACAACATTCAATTTGCACCACCTCCAACAAGTGATTTTTCAAAAAGGTTCAGCAGACGGATCTCATAAGCAGTATAATCTGTGTTTCTGCCAAGCCACTTTTGATAATATTCCCAAGCGTATATAGCTGCCTCATAACTAACGTCGAAAACGTCCGGAATTTCTTCCGCTGATTTTAAATGGAGTTTTAAAACAAGAACAGGCGGCACGAGGGCGTATTTTGCAAAGAACTTAACCTCGTTTTCAGCAAGGTCACTGTCCTCGCTGTGATCGAGCACAATATGCCCGATCTCATGAAGAATAGTATTGTTTATTCTCCCGTAATCCTGATCGTCATTGTAGAAAATATGCCAGCTCCCATCTTGTTTTTGAATGCAGAATCCATCATCGCTTCTCTTTCTCAACAAGACCTGAGTTTTTAGCTTATGCGCGGAATATGGTATGACGATAATTCCCATTTTTGTGGCAAGCTCAAACCCGTTGACAGGTACACAGTTTACAGTATATTTTTCAAAAATCGAAACTACTATCTCCTTGATTTCCTCATATCTTTTATCTGTCAATTTCCAACTGTACCTTAGATTGTCATAATCAGATAAATCGAGTTTTCTCATTCGCTTAATCCTCCCCGAAAAGAGCATCTATCAGTTCTTTTTTTTCTTTATCCGTCATTTTAGATGCGTTTCTAGCAAGTAACCTGAGGACCTTAGGATGACTGAACTCCTCATTTTCAATTCCAAGAAGAAAATCTGACGTTGTGTGCAATGCAGTTGCGATATTTGCTATCATTTCAGGCTTTGGTTCTCTGTCGCCGGAGATATACCGTGATATTACTGCTTCAGTGACGCCAATTCTTTCAGCTAATTCCTTTTGTGTACAGTTCATTTTTCTTAGCGCCTCTGTAATTCTTTGACCTAAACCCTTTCCCATTTTGCTGTTCTCCTTTCATTCTTCTTTCTGTGGCCATATATATCATATCGTAAACTTGCCAAAATGTCAAGACTTATTGCCGACGTTATTCTTTCGTGCTGCAAAAAAGCCTTGAAAGGTCAACCCTTTCAAGACTTTTCCTTTGGATTTCTTCACTTATGACGTTGTAATACGACGCTGTAGGAACAGATCAGGATTACGAAAATGACCTTCGCGAGCTGTTCCACCTTTGCATTGGATTTTGTTTTGATTACTGCCTTATCTGGTCTAGGCAAAGTGAACTGGTTTTTTTCGGGAGGTCTTTCTTAAAGACCGATGCTGTGCGGCGCGCGCAGGATCGCTTCCGCCTCCGCGCAGGTTCCGGCAATGAGCTCGCGGCATGTTTTGATCTCGTGGATCAGACCGCAGACCTGGCCTGCCAGAACGGCGCCTTCGTTTTCAACCTCTCCGTCCCGCGACGCTTTCGCGAGAGAACCGGCGGAGGCTGCCATCAGACGCTTCGCGGCTTCCTCGCGCGGGTAGCTTGCCTCGATTTCGAGAAGCTTTTCGGCGAGCGCGTTGCGGATCTGCCAGCTCGGTTCACCGGTGGTTTCGCCGCAGGAAACGACGTCGTCGTCAATCGCGGAGACGACCTTTGCCTTTACGTTCGGATGCGTCGGGCATTCGGCGGACGCCATGAACGCCGTTCCCATCTCGAAGCCCTCCGCACCGGCCACGAAGCATCCCGCGACCTGACGGGGCGTATAGATGCCGCCGGAAGCGACAATCGGAACGGACGTAATATTTTCAACCAGCTCCGCGAGCAGAACGCGTCCGGAAATCCGGGCCTTGTGGCCGCCGCCTTCCACGCCTTTCGCGATGATGACGTCGGCGCCGGCCTTTTCGGCGACGAGTCCGTCCGCGAGGCAGTTGACCTTCGCGACGATTTTCGCGCCGGTTCTGCGCATGCGTTCGTAGATGCGCGACGCCATCTCATAATCAAGAAGATTGAGGGTATCAAGATATACGGCGGGGACGGGGGTTTTCTCCAGCGTCGAGCAGTTTATTTCGAGCTGCGGACCCGGATCGAGGAAGATATTGCAGCCGAACGGTTTTTCCGTCATGCAGCGGATCGCTTCGATCTGTCCGGCGATTACCGGCCCGGGCATGAAGCCGCAGCCGAGCACGCCGAGGCCGCCGGCTTCCGAGACGGCCGCCACCAGGGGCGCCATCGAGGTCCAGGCCATCGCGCCCTGGATTACGGGATATTCAATTCCGAGTGCTTTGCAGACACGGTTTTCCATGGCTTTTGTTCCTTTCGTTTTTCGTGTTGTTCTTAAATCCATATTACCCTAAAATGAGTCAGGTGTAAATCCTTTTTTCCGGTTTTCACGGCTTTTCCGTGCCCGAAAATGCCTTGATTCCCGATGCGAAAAAACAGAACCCTCCGCTCGGGCGAAGGGTTCTTCGTGCTTTATATAAAGGTTATTTGTCCTCGTCGAATACGATCGCGACTTTGATGTCGCCGTATTTGCCGGTCGCGTAATCGAACGCGGTCTCCCACTGGGAGATATCGAATTTCTTCGTGACGACGCCGTTGGTCTTGATTTCTCCGGTCGTCATTTTCTCGATGACATAGGGATAGCAGTACGGCCCCAGGTGGCTTCCGAGAACGTCGAGCTCTTTCTTGTCGCCGATGATCGACCAGTCAAGCGTGGTGGGTTCGCCGAATACGGAGAATTCAACGAAGCGTCCGAGCTTGCGGATCATGCTCATGCCCTGCGCGACGGAGGACGGATGTCCCGAGCACTCGATATAGATGTCGCAGCCGTAGCCTTCGGTCATTTCCATGATCTTCTCGACGACGTCGACCTTCGAGGGATTCCAGACGATATCCGCGCCGAATTCCTTCGCCTTCTCAAGACGGTCGTCCTTCATGTCGAGAACGATCAGCGCCTTCGGCTTGAGGGTGGAGGCGTAGGTGATCATGCCGAGGCCGAGCGTGCCGGCGCCGGAGATGACGACGATATCGTTCGGGGTGATCTGGGCGCGGTCCACGCAGTGCTTCGAGCAGCTGAACGGCTCGATCAGAAGTGCCGCGTCAAGGGGCAGCTCCTTCGGAACGCGATGGATCTTGGCGCGCTTGGTGGGGATGCGCACATATTCCGCCATGCCGCCGTTGAACTCGGTGAAATAACCGAACATCTGATGAGGCTGGCACATCCAGTACTGTCCGTTCTTGCAGAAACGGCACTCGCCGCAGGGGGCGATCTGTTCCACGGTGATGCGGTCGCCGGGCGCGTATTCGGTGATGTTTGAGCCAACTTCGGCCACGACGCCGAGGAATTCATGACCCGGAATAAACGGAGCCTGTACCCAGGGCTTGATGCCGTCTCCGCCCCAGTAGCTTGAGGCGCCGTGCCAGCATTTCACGTCGCTCGCGCAGACACCGGAGCCTTCGCTCTTGATCAGGATGTCGTCCGGGCCGACCTGCGGAATCGGGATATTCGTTTCATAGCGATAATCGCCCTTGCCGTAGATCATCAGACCGCGCATGGTTTTCTTGTCCATCGAGTTTCCTCCTTTTGAACCGCGGGACGCGGTTTTTATTATTGATCTGAGCGGATTGTTTTCCGCTGCGGTTTCCTGATTCGATTATATCACAGCCGATCCGGCTTTTCAAGGCACAACACAGGGGGAACGGGGATATTTCTGACGGAAGGACGTATGTGAAAAACCAGTTGAATCGCGGGGCGTGTTATGGTAAAATATAGAATATGGAAATATAAGGACGCTTCGAAAGAGGCGGACAGGAAAAACAAGACGCGAAAGGAGAACACTATGAGACTGATCAAACTGAACAACGGCGTTGAGATCCCGGAGATCGGCCTGGGCGTTTTCAGAACGGAAAACGGCGAGGAAACCGTCAACGCGGTCAAATGGGCGCTTGAAGCGGGATACACCCACATCGACACCGCGAAAATGTATGAGAACGAGGAATCTGTCGCGGCCGGCATCAAAGCCGCGGGATTCAAACGGGAGGACGTCTTCATCACCTCGAAGATTCTCCCCGCCGACATTATTCTCGGCAAAACGGCGGAAGGCTTCGATCAGACTCTCCGGAAGCTTGAGTCCGACTACGTCGACCTGATGCTGCTGCATTTCCCGATGAAGGATGAAATGAACATCGCTGCCTGGAAAACGCTCGAGCAGTACTATAAGGCGGGCAAGGCGCGCGCGATCGGCATCTCCAACTACAGCAACCGTCAGCTCGACGTGATTCTCGCGAACTGCGAAATCGCCCCGGCGATCAACCAGATCCATATCGACCCGACCTGCAACGAAGACGGACGCATCGCGTACAACATGAGCAAGGGCATCTACATGGAAACCCACAGCGGCTTCGGCGGAACCGGAAGAACCCAGGGCGTTCTCGGCCATCCCGCGGTCGTCGCGATCGCGGAGAAGGTCGGCAAGACTCCGGCCCAGGTTGTCATCCGCTGGAACCTGCAGAAGGACTGCATCATGCTTCCGAAATCGGTTCATAAGGAAAGAATCGCCTCGAACCTCGACGTCTACGATTTCGTACTGAGCGCCGAAGACATGGCGATCCTCGACTCGCTCGACGATCCGAATCATCCGCGTCATCTGCGTGATCCGGAATCTTCCTACGAGATGTGGGCGAGCAGACTGGCCGAATCACAGAAATAACAAATCAAGACACGGTTTTTCTTCGGAAGATCCGGCAGAAAAGACGGCGGGACGGCCCTGGGGACCGACCCGCCATTTTTTGTGAAAAAGAGCCGCCGGCTTTGTTTCCGGCGGTTGATTTGATCCGGGGGATATGATAAAATAAAAATAACGATACACCTGCCGCTCATGACAGCGGCGGGGCATTACTGCACAGGAGGGAAGACACTTATGAAACTGATCAAACTGAACAACGGCGTTGAGATCCCGGAGATCGGCCTGGGCGTATTCCAGACGAAAAACGGCGAGGAGACCGTCAACTCGGTCAAATGGGCTCTTGAGGCCGGATATACCCACATCGATACCGCGAAGATGTATCAGAACGAGGAATCCGTCGCCGCCGGCATCAAGGCAGCGGGCGTAAAGAGAGAGAACGTTTTCATCACCTCGAAGATTCTTCCGGCCGACATCATCCTCGGAAAAACCGCGCAGGGCTTTGACGAGACGCTTCAGAAGCTTGATTCGGACTATGTCGACCTGATGCTGCTGCATTTCCCGATGAAGGACGAGATGAACATCGCGGCATATAAGGTTCTGGAAGAATACTACAAGGCGGGCAAGGCGCGCGCGATCGGCGTTTCCAACTACAGCAACCGCCAGCTCGACGTGATTCTCGAGAACTGCGAAATCGCCCCGGCGATCAACCAGATTCACATCGATCCGACCAACAACGCCCAGGACCGCATCGACTACAACATGAGCAAGGGCGTCTACATGGAGACCCACAGCGGCTTCGGCGGAACCAACAGAACGGCGGACGTTCTCGGCAATCCCAAGATCGTTTCCATCGCCGAAAAGCTCGGAAAGACCCCGGCGCAGGTCGTCATCCGCTGGAACCTTCAGAGAAAGTGCATCATGCTTCCGAAGTCGGTTCATCAGGAACGGATCATCTCCAACCTCGAAGTCTATGATTTCGAACTGAGCGAAGAAGATATGGCTCTGATCGCTTCCATCAACGACCCGGCAAACAGCCGCTTCGCCATGGATCCGGAATCCGCGTATGAACGCTGGGCCGGAAGACTGAAAGAACAGGGACTTCTGTAAATCCGGAACATCTTTCCCGGAATCACGCGGAGCCTGCCGTAGTTTTCGGCAGGCTCACGCTTTGGAAGATCACAGAATAAGGGAGGAAGACAGATATGATCAAGGGAGTGCACCACATCGCGATGTACTGCGCGAATGAGGAGGACGAAAAAAGAGTCAAAAGCTTCTATCTCGACGTGCTCGGCCTGACCATCCGCCGCGAATGGGCGGGCGGTTTCATGATCGACACGGGCGCCGGACTGCTGGAGATTTTCAAGAATCACGAGGGCGCTCACGAGAAGGGAATCTACGGACATGTCGCGCTCGAGACGGACAACGTCGACGAGATCGTCGAGAAGGTCAAAGCGGCCGGATACAACGTCTTCGTCGGTCCCAGGGACGCCGTGATCGCCTCCGTTCCGGAGTTCCCGATCCGGATGGCGTTCTGCAACGGGCCTCTGGGCGAGGAGATCGAGTTTTTCACGGAAAGATAAGGCTCAGCGCCTGAAAAAAACGCTGTAAAGCAAAACAGCTGTACGTAAACGGTTAAAGCAGGAGGACAGAAAAATGGTAAAAGGAATCGGTCACGCAGCATTCAACGCGAAGAACATGGACGAAACGGTCGCGTTCTATGAGAACACAATGGGATTCAAACGCGCGTTTGATATTCCGCATCTGCGTACGGGAAAACCGTGGATCGTCTACATGTACGCGGGCGGCGGTCAGTTCATCGAGCTGTTCTACGGCGCCACGCAGGACAATCCGTAC
>ONSY01000010.1 GCA_900320605.1 uncultured Eubacteriales bacterium
ACAATTCCATATAAACAGACGGTGATTCCATACTGTACGGAACTTTCCGAGCGTGCGGAAAAAATCGGCAGCGTCAATACAATCGTGCGCCGCGCCGACGGGTCGCTCTACGGCGACAATACGGATTATGCCGGATTCCTTGCGGCGGCCTCAAAAGCCGGGATCTGTTTCTCCGGGAAAAAGGTCCTGGTTTTCGGCAGCGGCGGCACCAGCAAGACGGCAAGATGCGCCGTGGAGGATTGCGGCGGAAAGGTTACCGTGATCTCGCGAAGCGGCCCGGATAATTATACAAATCTTGACCGGCACGGCGACGCTCAGATTCTGATCAACACCACTCCGCTCGGGATGTATCCGGATACGGACGCATCTCCGGCTGACCTGAGAAGGTTTCCGGTATGCGAAGGCGTGATCGACGTTGTATACAATCCTCTGCGGACCCGGTTTCTGCAGCAGGCAGAAGAACTGAAAATTCCCTTCACCGGCGGACTTCGGATGCTTGTGACGCAGGCGGTACGCGCGGCGGAGCTGTTTACTGCGAGTGAAATCTCTGACGAGAAGATCGATGAGATCTATAACGGAATCGAACGAAAAAAACGCAATGTTCTTCTCATAGGAATGCCCGGAAGCGGGAAAACCGGTCTGGGGAAAAAGGTCGCTCATCTGACGGGAAGAACGTTTTATGATACGGATGCGCTGATCGAAGAAAGAACCGGCAGAAAAATACCGGAAATTTTCTCCGAACTCGGAGAGGAAGCTTTCCGTACGCTCGAAGAGGAAGTCCTTTCGGAGGTCTGCCGGAAAAACGGTGCCGTGATCGCCACGGGCGGCGGCGCGGTAATGCGTGAGTCAAACCGCAGAAACATCCGCGAAAACAGTTTTGTGGTCTATGTTGACCGCGACCTGAGTCTGCTCACAACAAAAGGACGGCCGCTGTCCGCCGGAAAAGGGGCGGTGTCGAAACTGTATTCGCAGCGGCGCGGATTCTATCTAAAGTGCGCAGACGCAATCGTCAAAAACAACGGCAGCTTTTCTGCGGCTGTCGCAAGAATCATGGAGGCGGCAAATGAAACTGCTTGTGATTAACGGACCGAACATCAATTTTCTCGGGATCCGTGAAAAAGAAATCTATGGAACGCAGACATACGATTCCCTTCTGGAATATATCCGGAACATATGCGGGAAGGAAAATATCGATGTTTCGTTTTTTCAGTCAAACCATGAAGGGGCGATTGTCGACGCAATTCAGGACGCCTACGGAAAGACAGATGCAATCGTGATTAATCCCGCAGCCTATACCCATACGAGCGTCGCAATCCTTGACGCGCTCAAAGCGGTTTCGATCCCGGCAGTTGAGGTGCATCTTTCCGACGTAAGCGCGCGGGAGGAATTCCGCCGTCTGTCCTATGTCTCGCTTGCCTGTCTGAAAACTGTCAAGGGGAAGGGATTCGAGGGCTATCGGGACGCGATTTTATTTCTGAAAGAGTATCTGAGAGAAAAATAAAGCTTGATTCGAAAGAGAATCCTTGAGGTGGAAAAATGTACGAAAACGAACAGAAAGCCGAACGCGCGCTTCTTGTTGCCGTGGATACGGGCGAATACGACGCTGAGATCTCCATGGCGGAACTCTACGAGCTGACCCGAAGTGCCGGAGCCGAGCCTCTGGGAGCGATGATCCAGAAACGGCCGTCTCCGGAGAGCGCAACGTGCGTGGGCAGCGGGTTCCTTACAGAGATCGCGGATCAGTGCAAGGCGCTTGAGATCGATCTTCTGATTTTTGACTGTGAGCTTACTCCGACACAAATCCGGAATATAGAAAGTGAGACAGATGTTCGGACAATTGACCGGACGATGCTGATCCTCGATATTTTCGCACTGCGTGCGCGTTCGCGCGAGGGCAGTCTGCAGGTGGAACTTGCTCAGCTGCAGTATCTTCTGCCGCGTCTGTCGGGAAAAGGCACCGCCCTTTCACGGCTCGGCGGAGGAATCGGCACGCGCGGACCCGGTGAAACAAAGCTCGAAACGGATCGGCGCCATATCCGCAGAAGGATCGATACAATCCGCGAAAAACTTGCCGATGTTGAAAAACACCGCGGTCTGCTCTCTGCAAGACGAAAAAAGGACGGCGTTATTTCTGTTGCGCTCGTCGGTTATACCAACGCCGGAAAGAGCACTCTGATGAATGCGCTGACCGATGCAGGGGTTCTTGCGAAGGATATGCTGTTCGCGACACTTGATCCGACTTCCCGTGCGCTGCGTCTGCCGCATGGCTCGAATGTGATGCTGATTGATACAGTCGGTCTGGTGCGCCGTCTGCCGCATCATCTGGTGGAAGCTTTTAAATCCACACTCGAAGAAGCTGCCGGAGCGGATCTGATTCTCAATATCTGCGATGCGTCTTCTGAGGAAACGGCGGATCATCTTCGTGTGACGCAGGAGCTGTTTGAATATCTCGGATGCAGTTCACCGATTCTTTCTGTCTTCAACAAGTGTGATCTTCTGGGGATCGAGAATTTTCCTGGGACACCGGAACGTGTCTATATCAGTGCGAAAACCGGGCAGGGTATTCCGACACTGCTTCAGAGAATCGAGGAAACGCTGAATCTGCTGCCGGTTCAGAAAAAACTGATACTGCCGTTCTCCGAAAGTGCGCTCGCCGCGCGGATCCGGCATGACTGCCATGTCCTTTCAGAAGAATATACCGAGAACGGGCTGGTCCTTGAAGCGGAGCTGACGCCGGAACTTCAGCGTGCGGCACAGAAGTTTGAAACTGAATAGAAACCGAAGCCGTTTCTTCTTTTTGAAACGGCTTCTTTCTGTAAAGCCCATGTGGAACAGGAAAACTTGGAAAAAAAAAAAAAAAAACATTGACATGAAGGAAAAGAACGGCTATAATAACTTTGGTTAGCAAAAGGTAACCGCTTTTTTAAAGGAGCGCAGTTAGCTTTGGCTAATGTTTTTCCCGGTAAAGTTAGCAAAAGCTAATCATAAATTGGAGAGAAGGGAAGAAACTATGATGCCGCTAATCTTTGCAATTCCTGGTGAGGAGAATATCATCCGGAAAATCGGAGGAAGCCCGGAAGTCAGAAAACATCTTGAAACGCTTGGTTTTGTGGCAGGCGGAGCAGTACGGGTGATTTCGCAGATCGGGGGCAATGTCATTGTTAATGTGAAAGAATCCCGGATCGCGATCAGCCGCGAAATGGCGCAGCGGATCATGATCTGAATTCATAATGAAAAGGTAAGGAGGAAACGATCAGCATGAAAACACTCAGAGAGACCAAAATCGGCGATACGGTCAGGGTGAAAAAGCTGCATGGTGAAGGCGCGGTCAAACGCAGAATTATGGACATGGGAATCACCAAGGGGGTCGAGATTTATGTCCGTAAGGTTGCGCCGCTCGGAGATCCGGTTGAGATCAATGTGCGCGGATATGAGCTTTCCCTGCGCCGTGCGGATGCGGAAATGGTGGAAGTCGAATAAAAGTTAAGGGAGAAAAAATTTTAGCCGTTGGTTAGCTTTAGCTAACAAATTGGCAGGAAAGGAATTTTTGTATGGAAATCAGAATTGCCCTGGCAGGCAACCCGAACAGCGGTAAAACCACCCTGTTCAACGCGTTGACCGGCTCCAATCAGTTCGTCGGCAACTGGCCGGGCGTCACGGTTGAAAAGAAAGAGGGAAAGCTCAAGAAACACGAGGGGGTCACGATCACGGACCTCCCCGGTATTTATTCTCTTTCACCGTATACGCTCGAAGAAGTGGTTGCGAGAAATTACCTGATCACCGAGCGCCCCGATGCAATCCTCAATATCGTAGACGGAACAAACCTCGAGCGCAACCTTTATCTGACCACGCAGCTGACGGAGCTCGGGATTCCGGTTGTAATCGCGGTCAACATGATAGATGTTGTAAAAAAGAACGGTGACAAGATCAATGTCAAGGAGCTTTCACGCCAGCTCGGCTGCGAAATTGTTGAAATCTCCGCCCTGAAGGGAACGGGCGTTATGGAGGCGGCTGAAGCCGCGATCCGTGCCGCATCAGGAACGAAAACCGTCCCGATGCATAAATTCTCCGGACCGGTAGAGCACGCGATCGCCCATATTGAGGAAGCCGTGCTGCACAGTATGCCCGAAGAACGTCAGCGCTGGTATGCGGTAAAGATCTTTGAGCGCGACGAAAAAGTGCTCGAAGAACTCAATATCCCTGCCGAGACGCTTTCGCATATCGAGGCGGATATCAAAGCCGCTGAAAAAGAGCTCGATGATGACGCGGAATCCATCATCACGAACGACCGCTACGTTTACATCGGCGAAATCATCAAGGGCAGTTATCAGAAGAAGAATGCCGGAGCGCTGACTACCTCCGACAAGATCGACAGGATCGTAACAAACCGTATTCTCGCGCTTCCTATCTTCGCGATCATCATGACGATTGTATACTACGTATCGATCAGTACGATCGGTACCGCTATGACCGACTGGGTCAACGATAACCTCTTCGGCGACGGATTCCATCTCTTCGGTATCAGCGGCGAATATGAGGAAGAAGTGGATAAATGGGCAAGCGAAAGCGTCTTTACCGATGAGGTTAAGGCTGTGGTTGAGAAAGCCGCTGCCGCCGGCGTAATCGGTGCCGAGGATCTCCAGGGTGCGATCGAAGAGGAAGATTTCGGAGCCTTCGAGGAGGCTTACGGTACCTATGCGGATTCTCTGATAGATGACGAATCCCACGAAGTCTTCGATATCGAAAGCGCTTTAGGCGATGCGCTCGACGAAGAAGGCGAGTTTGCTTCGCCTGATCCTTCCGAATACGGTGTCTGGGTTCCGAGTATCCCGGCGCTCGCGGAAAAAGGACTTGACGCGGTCGGATGCGCCGAATGGCTCAAGAGCCTTGTGCTCGACGGCATCATCGCCGGCGTCGGCGCCGTGCTCGGCTTCCTGCCGCAGATGCTTGTGCTCTTTATCTTCCTTGCGTTCCTCGAGGCATGCGGCTACATGGCGCGTATCGCTTTCGTAATGGACCGTATCTTCCGCCGTTTCGGCCTTTCCGGAAAATCCTTCATCCCGATGCTCATCGGTACAGGATGCGGCGTCCCCGGCGTTATGGCTTCGAGAACGATTGAAAACGAACGCGACCGCCGTATGACAATCATGACCACCACGTTCATCCCCTGCGGCGCAAAGCTCCCGATCATCGCGCTGATTTCCTCCGCGCTTTTCGGCGGAGCCTGGTGGGTAGCGCCTTCAGCGTATTTCGTCGGCGTAGCGGCGATCGTGGTTTCAGGTATCATTCTGAAGAAAACAAAAATCTTTGCCGGTGATCCCGCTCCGTTTGTCATGGAGCTTCCGGCATATCACTGGCCGACTGTCGGCAACGTGCTGCGTTCGATGTGGGAGCGCGGATGGTCTTTCATCAAGAAAGCCGGCACAATCATCCTGCTTTCCTCGATCGTCATCTGGGCAGGTTCGCATTTCGGTACTCCCGAAGGCGGAACGTTCGGATTCTACGCGGATCTTGAACTCGGCGACAGTATTCTCGGCGTTTTCGGCAACGCGATCAAGTTTATCTTTGCGCCGCTCGGATTCGGCGATCATGCGCAGGCTGCGATCGCGACAATCATGGGCCTCGTTGCGAAGGAAGAGGTTGTCGGGGTATTCGGCGTCCTCGATTTCGTAGCGATGACAAAGCTGGCAGGCTACTCGTTCCTGCTCTTCAATCTGCTTTGCGCACCCTGCTTCGCGGCAATCGGTGCGATCCGCCGCGAGATGAACAGCGCGAAATGGACCTGGTTCGCGATTGCGTATCAGTGCGGATTCGCGTATCTTGTTTCGCTTTGTGTCTATCAGATCGGCTCTGTATTCACAGGCAGCGTGAATGTGATCGGTCTGATTGTGTCCATTGCTGTTCTGGCGGCAGGAATATTCCTGCTGGTTCGTCCTTACAAAGAGGCAACGAGGCTGACCCAGAAGGTTCGCGTCTGAGTAAAGGAGTGATTTCGGTGTTTGAATGGCTGTATGCAAACCTGGGTACAATTCTGGTGACGGTTCTCGTGATGGCAATTGTCGGGCTCGTCATTTATTCAATGGCAAAGAACAAAAAAGAGGGCAAATCCTCCTGCTCCTCGTGCGGCGGAGCCTGTGCCCACTGTACGATGCAATGCCATCATAAAACCGAAATGTAAGTATTCCACGAAAAAGAGAGACGAAGACGAATAATCTTCGTCTCTTTTTTTGCGCTGCTTTCTATTTTCCGTGACAGAAAAATATGATATAATGTAAAGCGAAAGAAAAATAAAAAACATGACAGGATGCCTTATCTGATTCGATAAAGCCGGTGTTATCGATGAAAGAGAAAAATGTTCACACCTGTTCTGTTACGGTGAGAAACCGGTGAGGTTTGAAATGAATCTGAAAAAATTATTCGGTGCAACGGATATGACCGAGGGAAGTCCCGCGGGAAAAATCGTTGCTTTTACAGTGCCGATGCTGATCGGCAATGTTGCCCAGCAGCTGTACGGGACGGTGGACAGTATCGTTGTCGGCCGGTATGTCGGGGACAACGCGCTTGCCGCGGTCGGAAGCGCGTCTCCGGTTTTCAACCTGCTGCTGGTGCTGTTCGTCGGTGTCGCAACCGGCGCCGGAATTATGGTCTCGCAGTACTACGGCGCGAAGGACCGTGAGAATCTTTCAAAAACGATCGGGATTTCCTTAACGCTGATTTTCATTGTTTCGCTGATTATCAGTTTTTCCGCCATCTTTGTAACAAAGCCGATGCTCCGGCTTCTCAATACGCCGGAAAGCATCATTGACTGGTGCGCGGAATATCTCTATATTCTGTTCTACGGTGTCATCGGTCTCGCCTTTTACAACATTCTGAGCGGAATTCTGCGCGGACTTGGGGATTCGTTTTCCGCGCTTCTGTACCTGCTGATTGCCTGCATCCTCAATATCGGCCTGGATATTTTCTTTGTCGCGTCACTCGGGATGGGCGTTGCCGGAGTCGCGCTCGCTACGGTGATCGCTCAGGTAATTTCAGCGGTCCTCAGCATGCTGAAACTCATGCGGATGAAAGACATTTTCGATACCGGAACGCGTTATCTGCGTCTTGAAAAACGCCTTTCGCTGAACGTCCTGCGGCTCGGACTGCCTTCAGGCATCACCCAGGCGATTTTCTCAATGGCGATGCTTCTGGTTCAGTCTCTGACCAACAGCTTCGGTGAGGCGGTTATCGCGGCGAACGTCATTGTCATGCGTGTCGACGGATTCGCGATGATGCCGAACTTCTCCTTCGGAACGGCGATGACAACCTTCGCAGGGCAGAATGTCGGCGCCGGAAGACTTGACCGTGTCAAAAAAGGCGCTCGTGACGGAACACTGATTTCCACTGCGACGACGATTGTCCTGACGGCCGCGATCCTGATTTTCGGACGTTATCTGATGCGGATTTTCACCGAAACCGAAGAACTGGTTACGCTGGCGATGAAGATGATGATGATTCTTGCGGCGGGATATGTCGCGATGTCGGTGACTCAGTGCCTTTCCGGCGTTATGCGCGGCGCCGGCGATACGATGACGCCGATGTGGATTTCGCTGATCTCCACGGTTGTGATCCGGGTTCCTGTTGCATATCTGCTCGCATATCTGTCAAAGACGCCGGAGAATCCGCAGGGTGAACCTCTGACGCTCTTTATCTCACTGCTTGCGTCCTGGCTGATCGGCGCGGCTATCACTGTAATCGCCTACCGGCGCGGAAAATGGAAGAAGCGCAGCATTGTCGCGTGATACGGATTATCTTGTGTCGGAAACATACATACCCCCGCGAGTTTTTCTGTATCTGTTCCGGGAAGTTTTCTGATTTTTCAGGAAACTTCCCTTTTTGTTTTAAACCCCGACGCGCTGATGAAACGTGGGGATAACTTCGTTTGCATGGCAGGCGAAAGGCTTCAGACATGAAAAAGAAAAAAAGAGTTTCCATTTCGTTCATTTTGTGTTATAATAAATCGATTATAAAATAGGGGGAATATGCTTATGATCATCTTGGGAATCGACCCGGGATATGCAATCGTAGGCTATGGCGTGATAGAGGCAATCGCCGGAAAATACCGGCCGATTTCCTACGGCGCGATCCTGACTGAAGCCGGGGAGGAATTTACCCGGCGGCTCTCTGTGATCTATGATGATCTCAATGAGATCATCCGCCGTTACCGTCCTGATGCGATTTCGATCGAAAAGCTGTTCTACCATTCCAATCAGAAAACCGTAATCAGTGTCGCGGAAGCGAGAGGTGTGACGCTGCTTGCAATCGAGAAGAACGCCGTTCCGTTCTATGAATATACGCCTTTACAGGTAAAAACGGCGGTTACCGGTTACGGGAGAGCCGATAAGAAACAGGTCATGGAAATGACACGGCGGCTTCTGGGGCTGCCTGAGCTTCCGAAGCCGGATGACGCGGCGGACGCGCTTGCCATGGCAATCTGTCATGGGCAGCATCTCGGCGCAGTTTACCGTCAGAAGCTGATCGGAGAGGGGAAGTAAGATGTTTTACAGTCTCAAGGGAACACTTATCCATACGGAGCCCGGTGTTTCGGTGATCGAATGCGGCGGGGTCGGTTATAAATGCTTTACCAGTCTCAACACCCAGCGTCAGCTGCCCGCTCTTGGTGAACAGGCAAAACTTTTCACTACGCTCGTCGTCCGTGAGGATGCGATGGATCTTTACGGATTTATTACGCAGAGTGAACAGAACTGCTTCCGGCTTCTGAACGGAATCAGCGGGGTTGCGGCAAGCAAGGCAATTTCGATTTTGTCCGAGCTGACGCCGCAGGCGGTCGCGATGGCGGCTGCGTCGGGCGACAGCAAGGCGTTTGCGAGGGCGAACGGTATCGGACCGAAGCTTGCTCAGCGGATTGTGCTGGAACTTCGCGACAAAGTTTCCTCGATCGGTGCGTCGGAAGAATATGCGGGTGCGCTTTCCGCGGCCGGACAGGTATCCGCCTCGCAGAATGCGCAGGAAGCGGTCAATGCCCTGACGGTTTTAGGCTATACTCCTTCGGAGGCAGCTGCGGTGGTCGGCAGATTTGACAGCGCTTTGCCGGTTGAGGAACTGATTACGCGTGCGCTGCGCGCGATGGGATCGAAATAACCGGGGGGAGGTAAAGAGATTTGGCATTTACGGAACATACAAATTTCGGCGGTGAGGACGGTTTCGATTTTGAGAATCGGATCACCTCGCCGGAATATACCCCGGGGGATCTTGATACCGAAAACCCCCTTCGTCCGAAAACACTGGCAGAATATGTCGGTCAGGATAAGGCAAAGGAAAACCTGAGCGTATTTATCAACGCGGCGAAAAAGCGCGGAGAAGCTCTGGATCATGTTCTGCTTTACGGTCCTCCCGGTCTCGGAAAAACAACGCTTGCGGGAATCATTGCCAATGAGCTCGGCGTGAATTTCCGTGTCACGAGCGGTCCCGCAATCGAACGTCCGGGTGATCTGGCGGCACTGCTTACGAATCTTTCCGCCGGAGATGTTCTCTTTATTGACGAGGTACACCGCCTTTCACGTCAGGTAGAGGAAATCCTTTACCCGGCCATGGAGGATTTCGCGCTAGATATCGTCAACGGAAAAGGCCAGATGGCCGCCTCCTATCATCTTCCGCTCCCGAAATTCACGCTTGTCGGAGCGACAACGCGCGCCGGTCAGCTTTCAGCGCCGCTGCGAGACCGTTTCGGCGTCATCCTCCGTCTTGAGATGTATACTCCCGAAGAGCTTTCGAGAATCGTGGAGCGCAGTGCCGGAATCCTCGGGATCATGATTGAAAAGGAAGGTGCGCTCGAGATTGCCTCACGCTCACGCGGAACACCGCGTATCGCGAACCGACTGCTTCGGAGAGTCCGCGATTTTGCGGAACTTCTGAGCCAGGGAATCATTACGCTTGAAACCGCAAGGATTGCGCTTGACCGGCTTGAGATCGACGAGATCGGGCTCGATGCGAATGACCGCAGGATGCTTGACGCGATCATCCGATTCTATAACGGAGGCCCTGTCGGGATCGAAACAATCGCCTCGATTGTCGGAGAGGAGTCGATCACCCTCGAGGACGTCGTGGAGCCGTATTTGATGCAGATCGGTTTCCTCAGCCGTACGCCGCGCGGCCGCATTGTTACCAAGGCAGCCTACGATCACCTTGGCATTGCGATACCGTCGGCAGGCAGTCCCCAGCAGACATTGTTTTAAACTCTGAAAAAAAGAGAGGTATTATATATGGGCAGAATGTTTGGAACAGACGGTGTCCGCGGTGTCGCGAATACCGAACTGACAAGTGAACTCGCGTTTAAAATCGGCCGCGCGGCAGCCGCCGTGCTTTCGCGTGACGGAAAAGCACACCCGAAGATTCTAATCGGAAAGGATACACGCATCTCCTCCGATATGCTGGAAAACGCGCTGGCGGCGGGGCTTTGCTCTGTCGGAGCGAATGTTCAGAAGCTGGGTGTGATCGCGACACCTGCCGTTGCCTATCTTGTCTCGCTGTACAAGGCGGACGCAGGCATCATGATTTCAGCGTCGCACAATTCGTTTGAGTTCAACGGCATCAAGATCTTCAGCTCGACGGGATACAAGCTTCCCGATGCGGTTGAGGATGAAATCGAAGCGCTGATCCTCGGGGAAGATAACGGGGAACCGCTTTCCGGCGCGGCGCTTGGCCATGAAATCACAGCGGGTGACCCACTCGGTGACTATATCGCCCATGTGGCTTCCACCGTTTCCGGTGATCTTTCCGGAATGGAAATCGCTTTCGACTGCGCCAACGGTTCGGCTTCCGCAACGGCTGAGCGCATTTTCTCCTCGCTGGGAGTGAAGTGTCATATGATTCACAATACTCCCGACGGAATCAATATCAATGACCATTGCGGCTCAACGCATCTGGAGTCGCTTATGGAATATGTCCGTGAGCACCATCTTGCCGCCGGCTTCGCCTTTGACGGTGACGCCGACCGCTGTCTGGGAGTAGACGAAAACGGGAATCTCGTAGACGGCGATATGATCATGGCGTTTGTCGGTACGAAACTGAAGGAGCAGGGAAAACTCGACGGCAATACGATTGTCGGGACAATCCTCTCAAACCTCGGACTGGTAAAATACTGTGAAAAAGCGGGAATCAACTTCTCAGCGACGAAGGTCGGAGACCGTTATGTTCTCGAGGAAATGCTCGATAAGGGATATGTCATCGGCGGCGAACAGAGCGGACATCTGATTTTCAAGCATTTCGCGACTACCGGAGACGGCGAGCTGACGGCGGCGCAGGTGCTGTCTGTCATGAAAGAGACCGGAAAACCGGTTTCCGAACTTGCCGCCTGCATGACAACCTATCCTCAGGTATCGGTCAACGTGAAAGTGACAAACGAGGGAAAAGAACGTTTCGCAAATGAGCAGACCGTTCAGGCGGCCGTCAGAGCGGCGGCCGAGGAACTCGGTCAGAACGGGCGGATCATCGTTCGTCCCAGCGGCACGGAGCCTTTGCTCCGCGTCATGGCGGAAGGCCTCGATCACGATGAGATCAGCAGGATTGCAAACTGTGTGGCGGATGTTATCCGCGAAAAGCTGACCTGATCGGAGAAAAAAGAAATGAGGGAAGCCTCTTGAGAGTAGCAAACTGGGAAGATTATGAACTGATCGACGCGTCATCAGGCGAAAAACTCGAGCGGTGGAAGGATATTATTCTGATCCGGCCTGATCCGCAGGTCATCTGGAACACCCCGAGGGAGAACCCGCTCTGGAAGAGCGCGCACGCGCGTTACCAGCGGTCCTCTTCCGGCGGCGGAAGCTGGCAGGTATATAAGACCCTTCCGCCCGACTGGACAATTGCCTGGAACGATCTGAAGTTCCGCGTAAAGACGATGGGTTTCAAGCATACCGGGATTTTTCCGGAACAGGCCGTCAACTGGGATTATGCTTCAGAAAAGATCCATAAAGCGGGACGGGAAGTGAAAGTCCTCAATCTCTTCGGTTATACCGGAGCGGCGACAGTCGCCTGTCTTAAGGCGGGTGCGTCTGTCTGCCATGTAGACGCTTCGCGCGGCATGGTGACCTGGGCGCGTGAGAATTCCGTCGTCAGCGGCGTTTCGGAGCAGCCGGTCCGCTGGATTGTTGATGACTGTGTTAAATTCGCTGCGCGTGAGGTTCGGCGGGGCAGCCGCTATGACGCCATCATTATGGACCCACCTTCTTACGGAAGAGGTCCGGCGGGAGAGATCTGGCGTCTGGAAGACAATATTTTCGCACTGGTGGAAACCTGTGCTCAGCTGCTTTCTGAAGATGCACTCTTTTTTATGCTCAATTCCTATACCGCGGGGCTTTCTCCTTCGGTAATGGAGTATATTCTCGGCGTCCTGCTGAAGAAGCCGCTCGGCGGCAGAATCCGCGCCGATGAAATCGGTCTTCGCGCAAGCGAGAGCGGACTGGTTCTGCCCTGCGGAAGCACGGCTATTTGGGAAAGATAACAGAAAAGGGAATCTGCTCCGACTGGGAAATCCCGGCGGAGACGGATCTCCTGATGAAGTATGGAGATATTTAGACATACCATGGGATTTATTGAAACGCAAAATGTAACGTTTTCGTACGGCACCGGCGAAAGCGAAGCGCCGAACAACGTCCTTACCGATATTACGATGAAGATCGAAAAGGGAGAATTTGTGGCGCTTCTGGGACATAACGGAAGCGGAAAATCAACTCTTGCAAAACATTTCAACGCGATGCTGCTCCCGAGCGGAGGAAAGGTATACGTTGATTCGATGGATACCCTCGACGAATCGCTGAAATATCAGATCCGCCGCAAGGCGGGCCTTGTTCTCCAGAACCCGGACAATCAGCTTGTTGCAAGTATCGTCGAGGAAGATGTTGCTTTCGGTCCGGAAAACCTCGGCGTGCCTTCAGAAGAAATCCGTGTGCGCGTCGATGAGGCGCTGAAAGCTGTCGGAATGTATGAGCACCGGTCTCATGCGCCTCATAAGCTCTCCGGAGGTCAGAAGCAGCGCGTCGCGATCGCGGGGATTCTCGCGATGGAGCCGGACTGCATTATTCTTGATGAACCGACAGCGATGCTTGACCCGCAGGGACGAACGGAAGTGCTTGATACGATCCGGAAACTCAACCGCGAGAAGGGAATCACCGTGGTTCTGATCACGCATTACATGGATGAAGCTGTTCTGGCGGATCGTGTTGTCGTCATGGACGACGGAAAAATTCTGATCGAAGGGACTCCGAAGGAGGTCTTCTCCCAGGTGGAACTTCTCAAAAATCATTCCCTGGACGTGCCTCAGGCTACGGAGCTGATCTGGCGTCTGCGTCAGGCCGGTTTCGACTTTCCCGGGGATATCCTTTTCGAGGACGAGTGTGTCAGTGTGCTCGAAAAGGCACTGGAAGGGCGGTGACGGAGATGGCACTGCTCGAACTTCGTGATGTAACCTATATCTACGGTGATAACACCCCGTTTCGCTCGGTAGCCGTAGATCATGTCAGCCTTTCCATCGAGGAAGGCGAATATATCGGGGTCATCGGCCACACAGGAAGCGGTAAATCCACCCTGATTCAGCAGTTTAACGGACTTTTGCGGCCGACTTCCGGCCAGGTGCTCCTGCGCGGTAAGGATATCTGGGCAGAACCGAAAAAAATCCGATCCGTGCGTTTTGCGGTCGGTATGGTCTTTCAGTATCCGGAACACCAGTTGTTTGAAGAAACCGTTCTGCGGGATATTGCCTTCGGTCCGAAAAACATGGGCCTTTCCGAGCAGGAAGCCGAGGAAAGGGCACGCGCGGCGGCAGGTTTTGTCGGCCTGCGTGAAGAGCTTCTTGAAAAGTCGCCTTTTGAACTGTCCGGCGGTGAAAAGCGCCGGGTCGCAATTGCTGGTGTCATCGCGATGGATCCGGATGTTCTGATTCTCGATGAGCCGACTGCCGGACTTGATCCGAGCGGGAGGAATCTCCTTCTGAATCAGATCGAGAAATACCATCAGGAAAGAAAAAACACCGTTCTGCTTGTTTCCCACAGTATGGAAGATATCGCAAAGGCGGCGGACCGCCTTCTTGTGATGAACCACGGAAAAGTGGAACTGTTTGAAGATACGAAGAGTGTTTTCCTTAAGGAAGAACAGCTTGAGAAAATCGGTCTGCGTGTGCCGCAGATAACCAAGATTATGCGCAGCCTTTATGATCGCGGAATTCCCGTTGATCCCGGCGCGCTCACAGTTGACGAAGCGATTGACGCGCTCGTTCCTCTTCTGAAGGGAGGCGAGCGCAGATGATCCGTGATATTACCCTCGGACAGTTTGTTCCCGGAAAATCGATCCTCCACCGCATTGATCCGCGAGTCAAGCTTCTTCTCACATTTCTGGTGATCGTGTTTCTGTTTGTCGCCGGCAACTTTATCTCTATGGGACTGATGGTTGCTTTTGTACTGCTTGCGATGATTCTGTCCGGCGTTTCGCTGCGGCTCTATCTGAAGAGCATGAAGGCGATCCTGTTTATTGTTATTTTTACTTCGCTGTTAAACCTTTTCTACGGAAGCGGAGAGCCGCTGGTACAGCTCGGCTTTCTCAAAATCACACTGGACGGAATTCTGCGGGCGGCGTATATTTCACTGAGAATCATCTGCCTTGTGTTTATCAGTTCCGTTCTGACGTTCACAACGTCCCCGACGGACCTGACCGACGCGCTTGAACGGCTGATGAAACCTCTTCGCTATATCAAAGTCCCGGTACATGAAATTGCGATGATGATGACGATCGCACTGCGATTCGTTCCGACGCTTCTGGAAGAAACCGATAAGATCATGAGTGCCCAGAAAGCCCGCGGCGCGGATCTTGAAAGCGGCGGTATTTTCCAGCGGATCCGTGCTTTGGTTCCGATTCTGATCCCTCTGTTTGTTTCCGCGTTCCGCCGTGCGTATGATCTCGCGATGGCGATGGAATGCAGGTGTTATCATGGCGGTGACGGAAGAACAAAGATGAAGCAGCTTCATCTGCGCTCGCATGATTACACAATCATCGCTGTCACGATCTGTGTCTGCGCGGGTGTGATCCTTATCAATATCTTTTTACCGGGGATGGTATAAGGATGAGAAATCTTCTAGTGAAAATAGCTTACGACGGAAGCCGATACCACGGCTGGCAGGTACAGGAGAACGCACTGTCGGTTCAGTCTGTTTTTCAGCAGGCGCTTGAGAAAATCCTCTGCGAAAGCGTTGAACTGAAAGGCTGCAGCCGTACCGATACAGGCGTGCATGCCCGTGAGTACGCGATCAGCTTCAAAACGACACGGACTATTCCCGCACAAAGTTTGGTTTTCGCGCTGAACCGTTTTCTGCCGGGCGATATCGCGGCAAAATCCTGTAAAGAAGTACCGGAAGAGTTTCATGCCCGTTATTCCTGCCGTGGAAAAGAATATGTTTATGAAATCTGGAATGATCCGATCCGGAACGCATTTCTGGAAAACCGTGCGCTGTTTCACAGATATCCGCTCGATACGGAGAAGATGAACCGTGCCGCGGCATATTTCCTTGGATGCCACGATTTTTCAACGTTCTGCACCGGAGACAAACGGGACCCGAATCACATGGAAAGAACGGTTTTTCGCTCCGAGGTATCACATGAAGGGAAAATTGTCCGTTTTACCGTCGCTGCAGACGGGTTTCTCTACAACATGGTCCGGATTATGGTCGGGACTCTTCTGGAAGTGTCCCGCGGACGATTCCAACCCGAAGAGATTCCCGCAATGATCGAACAGAAAAACCGCAAGGCGGCCGGACCGACGGCGCCGGCCTGCGGGTTATACCTGAACCGAGTGTTTTATGAAGGAGGTGAAGACGTTTGGATGAAGAAAGAGATTTAGAGCTCGAAGAAGAGGAAGAAGACGAGGAACTCGAAACAGCGGAAAAAGTCAGCGCGTTTCGAAAGCAGCAGAAGGGGCGCCGATGGGCACTGACTGTCAAGCGTGTTCTGATTGTGTCGATCATAATCTGCATCCTGCTCGCATTGTGGACATTCCGCAAACAGATTCTTTCTGAAAGTTTTTACGAACGTCTTCAGATTTCCATTGCCGAAATGTCCTACGGCTCCGATTTTCCGCAGGAAATCCGCGGCAACTCGGTTCTGCCGGACAACTTCCTCAAATGCGGTGATAACATCGCGCTGATGAGTGATTCCGCGATGAGCGTCATTTCAGAAAAAGGGAAGGTACTGCATGACGCCCAGCACAGCTATCTTTCTCCGCGGCTTGCCGCCTCCAGGACTCGCTGGCTTATGTATGATGCGGGAAACAAAAAGTACAGCGTCGAGAAATACGCCGGAGACCGGATCGAAGGGGAAACGGAACAGAGGATCATTACTGCAGATATCACGGAAAGCGGGAAATACGCGATTGTAACCTTTGCCCAGAGCTTTGTCTCCGAAATGAAGGTTTATCTTTCCAACGGTTCGCTTCAGTATCAGTATTCCTTCGCGTCCGGATATGTCACCTGTATGGACCTGGACGAAACCGGACGGCATGCTGTTGTCTGCACGACCTCGAGCCGTGAAGGCGAACTGGTTTCCGCTCTGTATTACTTTGATTTTGAAAACCCGGAACCGGTTTCGGTTCTTGAATACAAAGACACTGTTTTTTTCGCCGCGCAATGCGGTGAGGAAAGCGCATGCTGCATCGGCGACAATCGTCTGGTATTCTTGTCTTCCTCCGGAGAGGAAATCGGCCGTCTGGAACTTTCCGACGCCGAGATCGAAGCTTATGCTTTTTCGGACAGTTCCTGCGCCCTTGCCTGGCGTGATTATGCCGGTTCCTCCAAAGGGAATATCTGCGTATTCAATTCTTCCGGAGAAGAATCGCTTCGGTTCGAAGCAACCAGCCGGATTACGGATATCGATCTCTGCGGCAGCACGCTCGCGGTTTTAAGCGGGGGGCTTCTTTCCGCCTACGACTGCACGACCGGGGGCAAGGTGTCCGTTAACGAGGTTGGTCTCGACGCAGTCAACATTGAACTTTATTCCTCCGAAGACGCGTATGTCCTCTCACTGACGCAGATCCGGAAAATCAGTATCACCTGAAGGGAATGATCCCCTATGAAGTATTTGTTCGATATCATTTTGCTCGCGCTGATCGCGATCTGCTTTTTCGTCGGTCAGAAAGTCGGCTTTATCAAATCGATATTAAGCCTCGCGAAACTGCTCATAGCTTTTATTTTCGCGAAGATCTGCGGTGAATTCATCGCCGGGTATCTTTTCGATCATCTTGCGAAAAGCTGGCTCGTCGAGCGTTTCACCACGGCTTTTTCATCCGGAGCCGAAAGCGCCGGTCAGCTTTGGCAGAAGATCCCGGGGATCATCCGGAATCTTCTCGATAACGCCGGAGTAAAGGCGGAAGATCTCTTTTCGAATCTTTCCACAGGCGCGGAGAATCTTGCCGAGAGCGCGGCGGAGTCGCTGCGCGGTGTGGTCACCGCGATTTTCGCTTTCGCGCTTGTCCTGATTCTGTTCTTTGTTTTCATTCTGCTGCTCAATATCCTGATCCGTCTGATCGACAAGGTCTTTGATCTTCCGGTGCTGCGCGGTCTCAACACCTTCCTCGGAGGTCTGTTCGGCGCGCTGATCGGAATCTTCATCGTCTTCCTGATCTGCTATTTCTGGAACAATATCATGGCGCTTTTCCCGAAGGAAACGGTCGCCGTGATTGAAAAATACGCCCAGCAGTCTCATTTGCTCACACTGTTCTCCTGAACGGAGACCGGATTATTCCGGAAAATGAATCCTCAGCCCGCAGCGGCGGAAAGTTGGTAATTTACTCATGTTATGCTCAAGATGTCATAAACGGCAGGCGGTTGTGTTTGTCTCAAACGGAACAGATACCGCCGAAACAAAAGGATACTGTTTGATCTGTGCGAAGGAACTCGGAATCAAACCGGTTGATGATCTGATGGAAAAGATGGGAATTACACCCGAAGTGCTGGAATCCTTCGAGAATGAATTCGGTTCGGCTCTCGCGGACGCTGAAGAGAACGGATTCGAGCCGGGAGGCGCCCAGACATTTCCGTTTCTGCAGAACATCTTCGGCCAGAATCCCGCGCGGGACTCGAAGAAGGGCGATGCCGAAAAAACAGCGAAAAGTCAGAAAAAAGAACCGGAAAAAAAGCGCCGCTTCATCGGTGCCTACTGTACCGATCTGACGGCCCGTGCCCGTGCGGGCGAACTGGACGCGATCATTGGCCGCGATAAGGAAATATCACGTGTTGTTCAGATCCTCTGCCGCCGAACCAAAAACAATCCCTGCCTGATCGGTGATCCGGGTGTCGGAAAAACGGCGATCGCCGAGGGCCTCGCCCAGAGGATCGCTTCCGGAGATGTTCCCGCGAAGCTGCAGAGAAAAGAGATTCAGCTGCTTGACTTAACGGCGCTGGTTGCCGGAACGCAGTTCCGCGGCCAGTTTGAAAGCCGCATCAAGGGGCTTGTCGACGAAGTCAAACAGAGCGGCAATATCATCCTCTTCGTCGACGAGGTCCATAACCTCGTCGGAACCGGTGACGCTGAAGGGTCGATGAATGCGGCGAATATCTTAAAGCCGGCACTTTCCCGCGGAGAAATCCAGGTTGTCGGTGCCACAACATTCAATGAATACCGGAAATACATCGAGAAAGACGCTGCACTTGAACGGCGATTCCAGCCGGTTACCGTCGTAGAGCCTTCAGTGGCTGATACGATCGAGATTCTGCGCGGAATCAAAAAGTATTACGAAAACTACCACAAGGTGAAAGTTTCCGACGAGATGGTCCGCCGCGCCGCCGTCCTTTCGGAACGCTATATTACGGATCGCTATCTGCCTGACAAGGCGATCGATCTGCTCGATGAAGCCTGTACACACGCAGCACTGCGCAATCCGATCCTGATCGATTTCGAGAACGCCTCACTTCAGCTCGAAGACCTCAAGAAAGAGGAGGCCGCACTGACCGCGGAGGGAATCGAACCGGATTACGAGAAAATTGCGAAGGTCCGGTATGAGATTTCCTGTGCGGAGAACACGCTTTCCGAACTGGGAGAACAGGCTTCCAAGGCACAGGTCGAAGAGCAGGATGTGGCCCATGTAATTGAACTGTGGACGGGAATTCCTGCGAACCGCGTTCAGGAAAACGAACTGAAAAAGCTTCAGGGATTTGAGGATAAACTGCGTGCGCGCGTCATCGGACAGGATCAGGCGGTTTCGGCTCTGGCCGCGGCAATCCGCCGCAGCCGTGTTCAGATTTCGCCCAGACGCCGTCCGGCCTCCTTCATATTTGTCGGCCCGACGGGTGTCGGGAAAACAGAACTGGTCAAGGTTATGTCTGAGGAACTTTTCGATTCTCCCGAAACACTGATCCGGCTCGATATGTCGGAGTTCATGGAGAAGCATTCGGTTTCACGTATCATCGGCTCGCCGCCCGGATATGTCGGATATGATGAAGCCGGGCAGGTGACGGAAAAAGTACGCCGCAGGCCGTATTCCGTGCTGCTGTTCGATGAAATTGAAAAGGCGCATCCGGATGTCATGAACATCCTGCTTCAGATTCTCGACGAAGGCCGTGTCACGGATGCTCACGGTCGGACGGTCAATTTTGAAAACACCGTTCTTGTGATGACTTCCAACGCCGGAAGCGAAATTCAGGGCGAAGCGCTGGGATTTGCGAAGACGGTTGCAGACCAGAGCCGTGAAAAAGCGCTTAAATCCCTCTCTTCTTTCCTGCGTCCGGAGTTTTTAAGCCGGGTTGATGAGGTGATCGTTTTCAATCCGCTCACTCAGGATGACTATGAGAAAATTGCCGCATTGATGATGGACGAATACAAAGGAACGCTCGAGGAAAAGGGTATCCGTTTTTCCTATGACCGCAAAGCCTGCGAAAACCTGGCGAAAAACGCCTATGGCGGCAAAAGCGGCGCGCGTGATCTCCGCAATCTGATCCGCCGGGAGATCGAAGATAAGATCACGGATCTTCTGATCGACCGTGACGGAGCGCTGGAAGCGATCGCCGCGACGGAAAAGGACGGATCAGTCGTGCTTGAAGCGATCTGATTTTTCTAAAAACTATTGACAATACTTTTGGCGATGTGCTATAATATTAGCCGTCGCCAAGGGATCTGCGGGTGTAGTTCAGTGGTAGAACACTAGCCTTCCAAGCTAGATATGTGGGTTCGATTCCCATCACCCGCTCCATTTCGCTAACGCGAGTAAATGCGCCAATAGCTCAGCTGGATAGAGCAACTGCCTTCTAAGCAGTAGGCCAGGGGTTCGAGTCCCTTTTGGCGCGCCAATGTATGGTGGATTTAGCTTAGTTGGTTAAAGCGCCAGTTTGTGGCACTGGAGACCGTCAGTTCGAATCTGACATTCCACCCCACACAGATACGGAGCAAAGGCGCTGCCTTTGCTCCGTATCTTCTATCATGGGCTGTAGCCAAGCGGTAAGGCAACGGACTTTGACTCCGTCATGCGCGCGTCCGAATCGCGCCAGCCCAGCCAGAAAAGACCTCGTCGAAAGACGGGGCCTTTTTGCTTGAAGGTTGTGAAAGAATCATCTATAATGGAATCAAAGAGTAAGAAAGGAGATCGTTAAGATGAATGAAAAGCTGATTGCCGTCTGCCGTCAGGGCGCTCTTCTTGGAAAAGAGGATCGTGGCGCGCTTGCCTTTTTGGGAATTCCTTTTGCGAAGCCGCCGGTCGGACCTCTGCGCTGGCGCGAACCGCAGGAACCCGGCGCCTGGAGAGGAATCCGTCCCGCAACGCAATATAACGCGGCTCCTCTTCAGACATTTGGACATTCGCCGAATGGGTTTGAAACCGCGTTCTTGAGTGAAGACTGCCTTTATCTCAATATCTGGACCGCGGATACGGTGCCTCAGGAGAAAATGCCGGTATATGTCTGGTTCTACGGCGGGTCCTACCAAGGCGGCAGAGCAGATGATCCAGCGTTCAACGGAGCTCACCTCGCTTCCAGAGGGATCGTCACAGTGACCGTAAACTACCGTGTCAATGTTTTCGGATTTCTGTGCCACCCCGACATGCGCGCGGAGAGCCCTTACGGCACAGGCGGGAACTTCGGGCTTCTTGACCAGATTGCGTCATTAAAATGGATCAGGGATAACATCGAAGCTTTCGGTGGGGATCCCGACCGCGTGACGATCGGCGGCCACAGCGCCGGCAGCGCAAGCTGCAACAATCTGCTGGTATCTCCGCTCTCGCGCGGATTGTTCCGGGCAGTGATCAATGAAAGCGGAGATGTCTTTCAGCCGGAACGTGACATCACGTTTGATCAGGCCTGCGCGACCGGAGAAAAGCTGTGTGAAGTCTTTTCCTGCCGAACACTCGACGAACTGCGCTCAGTCCCCGCGGAGAAATTCATCGGACGCGATTTTGATATTGTAATGAAAGAATGCCGCAGTTTCTGCACTCCGGTGATAGACGGGACTGTAATTCCGTACGCCCAGGGCAATATGCTTCTGCGCAATGATTGTATGCAGGTCCCGATTCTGCTCGGTTCCAATGCGGACGAGGGAAGCGGCGGAGGACCGGGCTATGTGACCCGTGTAACGGAACGGCTCGGAATTTCACCGGATATTTACCCTCCCGAGGAACCGGAACGCACCCGTTCGCTTGCCCGTGACTACTGGTACGGGCGGCATCTCGCCTGGGCAAAAATCCGTACGGAAAAGTACGGACTTGCGCTCTGGCAGTATGTATTTGCCCGCACGGACGGAGAGATCGGAGCACAGCACGGCGCGGAAATCCCCTACGCATTCCGCAACCTTGACCTGTGCGCGTCCGAGCGCCGCTTTGAACCCTACACGGATAACGACTATGCCTTTATGGAAACCCTCAGCGGCTACTGGGAAAACTTTATTAAAACAGGTGACCCGAACGGACCGGGACTGCCTTTCTGGCCGAAAAAGACACAGGACAGCGGGCATATGCGGCTCAATCTGAGCTGCACCGTGGAAGGCGATTATACTCGTCCGGAAGATGAAATCGTCTGTCCGGCGGTATACCGCTGGATGAAAGACCGGGCTGACGGTATTATCGACGGTTAATGCGGCACCAAAAAACAAGGGAGATCTTCCTGACTGCAATTCTGCAGAACCAGGGGATCTCCCTTCTTTATGTGATTGAATCAGAGACTCTTCAGGAACCGCTCCACTCTCTGCAGCGCTTCGGTAATATGTTCCAGAGAGTAACAGTAGGAGGCGCGGACAAACCCCTCTCCGCCTTTTCCGAAAGCCGTTCCGGGAACGAGAGCGACTTTTTCCGCATAAAGGAGTTTTTCGCAGAAGTCTTCGGAAGAAAGCCCGGTTGACCGGATGGAGGGAAAAGCGTAGAATGCGCCTTTCGGTTCACGGCATTCAAGACCGATTCTCCGAAATCCGTTTACGATCAGTTTGCGGCGCAGGTCATATTCCTCCTTCATGGACGCGACAGCCTCATCACAGGAGCGCAGCGCTTCGATCGCCGCATACTGTGAAGTCGTGGGAGCGCACATGATCGCGAACTGATGAATCTTGGTAATCTGGGAAAGGATCGGTGAGGGACCGCATGCGAACCCGAGGCGCCAGCCGGTCATCGAAAAGGTTTTTGAGAATCCGTTGACAACAATACAGCGTTCCTTCATACCGTCCATCTGCGCGATCGAAACATGTTCCCGGCTGCCGAACGTCAGCTCGGAATAGATTTCATCTGAGACGACAAGGATATCTTTGTCACGCAGAACATCGGCGATTTTTTCAAGATCCTCCTTTTCGAGAATCGCGCCGGTCGGGTTGCAGGGATAGGGAAGAATCAGAACTTTCGTTTTGGGTGTAATCAGCGCGGTCAGTTCCTCCGGAGTGATCTTGAAATCATGCTCCGCCTTTGTCTCGAGAATAACGGGAACACCTCCGCAGAGCACGGTAATCGGTTCATAGCAGACATAGCTCGGCTGGGGAATGATGACTTCATCGCCCGGACACAGGACGGCACGCAGAGCCATATCAATGGCTTCGCTTCCGCCGACGGTAACAAGAATCTCTCCCTGCGGATCATAGGAGAGGCTGTATTTGCGTTTGAGATATGCGGATATCTCCCTGCGCAGCGCCGCAAGACCCGAATTGGAGGTGTATTTGGTCCTGCTCTGTTCCAGCGATTTGATTCCCGCGTTGCGGATCTGCCACGGAGTCCGGAAATCCGGTTCGCCGACACCGAGCGAGATTACGTCTTCCATCGTGGCGGCGATATCAAAAAACTTCCGGATGCCGGAAGGACGGATCGCGCGGACCGACGGGTTCAGTATTTTATCATAGTCGATCATAAGAGATAAGTCCCTCTGTCGTCAGTGTCGGTGTTGCAAAGCTCAATATCGAGTTCCTTGTATCGGCGCAGCATGAAATGAGTGGAAGTTGAAAGGACGGAGTCAATCGTGGCGAGTTCCTTCGACACAAACATCGCTACCTGCTGGAATGTTTTCCCTTTTACGATCACACACAGATCATAGGCTCCGGACATCAGGTAGACGGATTCCACTTCAGGGTATTTCATCACTTTTTCCGCAATTTCCTCGAAACCGAGGCTTGCCTTCGGTGTCACCTTGAGTTCAATGAGCGCAGATACATATGCGCTGTCCAGTTTCTCCCAGTCGATTACCGCCGTGTAACCGCGGATCAGACCATCCTTTTCCATTTCGCGGATTTCTTTCTCGACCGTTTCCTCCGACAGACCGGTCATCATGGCGATCTGGCTGTTCTGAAGCCGTCCGTTTTTTCCGAGAATTTTCAGAATCTCTTTGTTCATCGCAGAATGCTCCTTTCAACAAAAAAGCGCCCTGAACGCCATGTTGACGTTTAGGGCGAAATTAAATCCGTGTTACCACCTAATTTCAGAGATTGTTCTCTGCACTCATCCGGCGCGATCCATATGCGCCGATTCCCGTTAACGGAGGAACCGTGCAGGCTTACTCTGCCGTTCAGCCCGCAAGCTCCGGGATGGCTTCACATTTTTCCGCACAGGAACTTGCACCGTCCGTTCCCTCTCTCTGCCGCGTCAAAGATGCTACTCTTTCCCTTCAAAGCCTTTTTATTATTAAAAAAATTATATCACGTTCTCAAAAATTGTCAATTGTTTTTTAGACGCCTGTGTCCGGTGAGATGACCTCGCGGTTTAAAACCGCATTCTTGAGAACATCGCCCTCATAGGTCAGCTTCAGTGAGAAAAACGGAGCGTTTTTTTCAATCAGCCGGAGGAAGACGGCGTCTCCTTCCCACATCGGATAGTCGAACAGTTTTTTCCTCTCGATCCAGCGCAGTTCACCTTCGTCGCAGGGGTGGAGGTTTCCCTCGAAACGGTTCGAAGTGAAAACATGCACATATTCGGTTTCCCATTGGTCCGATACGAAGGTGACGATTCCGCGATAGGAAAGGGAAAGAAGTGTAAGGCCGGTTTCCTCCAGTACTTCACGGCAGATGCAGTCCTCGGGGCTTTCTCCTTCCTCAAAATGACCTCCGACACCGATATATTTCCCCGCGTTCGGATCGTTTTTCTTTTTCGTACGGTGGATCATCAGGTATTTCCCGTCTTTCTCAAGGTAACAGGTAGCCGTGTTTTTCACCGGGATCGCCTCCTTTGCGTCTCCATTATATCAATTTGTAAATTATAAATCAATTCTCCCGATTATCTATTTACTTTACTTCGGCGGTATTGTAAAATATAGGGTGAAAAAAGAAAGGTGCGTGGGGAAATTGGAACCGAAATATAAGCGAATTCTGTTAAAGCTCAGCGGAGAGGCTCTTTCGGGCGAGATCGGCCACGGAATCGATTTCGACACCGTGATGAAAATCTGCGAACCGATCAAAAAATGCGTCGATCTCGGAGCCGAGATTGCGATTGTTGTCGGCGGCGGAAATTTCTGGCGCGGAAGATCGAGCGGTGAGATGGAACGTACCCGCGCAGACCATATCGGGATGCTCGGAACCGTGATGAACGCGCTCGCGGTTGCGGACTGCCTTGAGAAAACCGGTGTTTCGGCACGGGCGACCTCCAGCATCGAAATGCCGCAGATCGCCGAGACTTATATCCGTGACAAAGCGGTTCACCAGCTTGAAAAGGGCAGAGTAGTTATCTTCGGCGGCGGAACGGGAAATCCCTTCTTCTCGACCGATACCTGCGCCGCGTTGCGTGCGGCTGAAATCGGAGCCGACATTATCTTTAAGGCGACAATGGTAGACGGTGTCTATGACAGCGATCCGAAAAAGAATCCCGATGCGAAAAAATTTGATGAAATCACACTGACCGAAGTCCTCGACCGGGAACTCAAGGTAATGGACGCGACCTGCGCGGCGCTCTGCCGCGAAAACGGGATCGGGATGTGCGTCTTTGATCTCGGGGAACCGGAGAACATCTATAAAATTGTCTGCGGCGAAAAAATCGGAACCATTGTAACTGTCTGATAATTCAGAGAATATAAAAGAAAGGTGTGTTTTAGGAATGAAGACCGTAATTGCAAATGCTGATGAGAAAATGCAGAAAACCCTAAATGTCATGAAATCAGAATTCGCATCGATCCGTGCCGGAAGAGCGAATCCGGATGTTCTGAACAAGATTACCGTTGATTACTACGGAACGCCGACTCCCATCAATCAGGTGGCAGCGGTCTCCGTCGCTGAAGCCCGCATTCTTGTCATTCAGCCGTGGGATGCTTCTGTTTGCCGCGCGATTGAGCGGGCGATTCAGAAATCAGACCTCGGCGTAAACCCCCAGAGTGACGGCCGCGCGATCCGCCTGATCTTCCCTCCGCTGACAGAGGAACGCCGTAAAATGATCGCGAAGGATATCTCAAAAATGGGTGAGGAATCGAAGGTCGCAATCCGTTCGATCCGCCGCGACGCGATCGATAAGATCAAGACGATGAAGAAAAACGGCGAACTTACGGAAGACGACGTCAAAGACGGTGAGAAACGTATTCAGGAAATCACCGACAAACGCTGCAAGGAAGCCGACGTCATCGTTGAGGCGAAACAGAAGGATATTCTCGAAGTCTGATTTTCACTCGGAATTTCGCAGAATACCTTTCAATCCGGCAGATCATCTGCCGTTCCCTTCCCGGTTTTCAGAATCAGAGGGGCACCGTCTGAAACAGCACGGCAGGCAGGATGCCGCAGGTGAGAAAAAATGAGAAAGAAAAAAGAAAATGGGAAGGGAGAAATTCTTCCTTCCCATATTGGGATTATTATGGACGGCAACGGCAGATGGGCCTCGAAACGCGGACTTCCGCGTTCCGCGGGGCATACGGTCGGCGCCGCCAATTTTAAAAAAATAACGCGGTACTGCAGTTCAATCGGGATCCGCTATTTAACCGTATACGCGTTCTCAACGGAAAACTGGAAGCGGCCGGCCGAAGAAGTCGGTGCGCTTCTTGGTTTGTTCCGGCAATATCTCGAGGAAGCGCTGCGCGATTTTCTCAACGATGATATCAAAGTCCGCTTTTTAGGAGATGTTTCCGCTTTCCCGAAATCGCTTCAGGAGCTGATCGCCGAGACGGAGGAAGTTTCAAAAAACCGCACCGGTATGACGCTCAACATCGCGATGAACTACGGCGGCCGTTCGGAGATTGTCCGCGCGGCGAAAAAGGCGGCGCAGATGGTAAAAGACGGGGAACTGCAGCCCGAAGAAATTGATGAAACGCTGTTTTCTTCAATGATGTATACCGCGGGGCAGCCGGATCCGGATCTGATAATCCGCCCGAGCGGTGAACAGCGGATTTCAAATTTCCTGCTCTGGCAAAGCGCCTATGCGGAATATGTGATTATGGATATTCTCTGGCCGGATTTCAAACCGGCTGATTTGGATAAAGCGATTGCGGAATACGCGAAACGCAAGCGCAGATTCGGAGGCGTATAAAATGCTCAAACGTGTTCTCTCCTCGGTCGGAATTGTGATTGTCGCCGCGGCGGTATTCGTCGGCCAGTATTATCTGCCGGTTGTCTATGATATCGCCGTCGCGCTGATTTCACTGATCGCGATGTATGAGCTCGCGGGTGTTTTTTCGCTGCGGAAAAACCCGGCGCTGCTTCTTTGCGCTGCGGCAGGTGTCTGCGCGATGATCTTTACCATTAAAACGCCGTATCTGATTCTTTCGTTCGCGGTATTTACATTCCTCGTTTTTGTGATCAACCTTTTCTGCTATCCGAAATACCGTTTCGGAGCGGTTTTCGCGTTTTACGGAATGACCAGCCTGGTGACGCTTTCGTTCGGCAGCGGTATTCTGCTGATTTCGCGTGAAGACCGGATTGAGGGTATGATCCTTGTAATCCTGGGAATGCTGATTTCATGGCTCGCGGACATCGGCGGATATTTCGGCGGGCGAGCGTTCGGAAAACATAAGCTCTGTCCGAAAATCAGTCCGAAAAAGACCGTTGAGGGAGTGATCGGCGGTTTTGTTTTCAGCGCCGCGGCGATCTGCCTGGTCGGTTTTCTGCTCGGCCTCATCTTCGGAAAAAGTCCTTCGTATCCGGCGCTGCTGATTCTTTCGCTGGTCGGAACGCCGCTTTCCATTGCGGGCGACCTGACGTTTTCAGTCATCAAGCGCGAGAATGACATTAAGGATTACGGAAATCTGATCCCCGGCCACGGCGGGATCCTCGATCGTTTTGACGGTGTTTCATTCACTTTGCCGGCGATGTACTTTATCGCGCTGTATCTGCCGGTTCTGGTTTGAAGCAATCAGTATAAGAGGAAATCATGAAGCAGAATATTGCAGTATTAGGCTCGACCGGGTCGATCGGTAGACAGACACTCGACGTCGCCCGCGAGCTGGGACTTTCGGTTCGGGCGCTCGCGGCGAACCGGGATATCATAAAACTGGAAAGCCAGATCCGCGAATTTCATCCCGCGATAGCCGCGGTTTTCGATGCGGACGCCGCGCGGTCTCTGAAAATTGCCGTTTCCGATACCGGAACAAGAATTGTTTCTGGCATGGAGGGGCTGATAGAGGCTGCCTGTGAGGAATCCGCCGAGGTGCTGCTCAACGCGGTGGTCGGAATGGTCGGACTTCAGCCGACTCTTCACGCGATCGAGGCGAAAAAGCAAATCGCGCTCGCAAACAAGGAAACACTGGTAGCGGGCGGAGCGCTTGTGAAAAAAGCGCTCCGGAAAAACGGCGTCGCGCTTTATCCTGTTGACAGTGAGCATTCGGCGATTTTCCAATGTCTTGAGGGCTGTCATGACCGTGCGGATCTGAAGCGGATCATTCTGACTGCTTCCGGAGGACCGTTCTTCGGCAGAACACGCGAGGAGCTTTGTAATATGAAAGCCGCGGACGCGCTGCGTCATCCAACCTGGAACATGGGACATAAAATCACCATTGACTCCGCTACCCTGATGAACAAGGGACTGGAAGTAATGGAAGCCGGATGGCTCTTTGATCTTCCGGAAGAACGGATCGGAGTAGTAGTGCACCGTGAAAGTATCATCCACTCGATGATTGAATATAAGGACAACGCGGTGATCGCGCAGCTCGGCACGCCGGATATGCGTATCCCGATTCAGTATGCGCTGACTTATCCGCGGCGGTATCCCTCGAAGGCGGCTCCGCTTGATCTTGCGTCTATCGGGAAGATGACCTTCTTTGAAATTGATCCGGAGACATTCCTGTGCTATAAGGCGTGCCGGGAGGCCATGCGCCGCGGCGGGCTGTATCCCGCAGCGGTCAACGGCGCAAACGAAGCGGCGGTCGCGCTCTTCCTGCAGGACAGAATTTCCTTTAATCAGATTGGCGATCTCGTTTACGAGACGGTCTCGTCGGATTATTCCGGCGATGTGACTCTCGAAAATATCCTTGCGGCGGACCGGAACGCGCGGGATTTTGTTGAGAGCAGAGTTTAAGGCAGGTGCAGATTTGAATACAGCAATTTTGATTATTATCGGTGTTTTCCTTTTCAGCTTCATTATTTTCGCCCACGAGTTCGGCCATTTTATCACCGCGAAGGCTTCTGGCATCAAGGTCAACGAGTTCGCGCTCGGAATGGGTCCGAAATTATTCTCCTTCGGAAAAGGCGAGACAAAATACTCACTGCGGCTTTTCCCGATCGGCGGATACTGCGCCATGGAGGGAGAGGACGAGGAGAGCGAGGATGAACGCGCGTTCAATAATAAATCCGTATGGAAACGGATGATCGTTGTCGTCGCCGGCGCGGTGATGAATATGATCGTCGGTCTTCTGTTTGTTACGATTCTGCTTGCGCAGAAGGAAGGCTTCGTTTCCACAACCATCGCGAAATTTACGGAAAATTCCGCGACCCAGGCGGCGGGGCTCCAGGCCGGAGACGAGTTCTATTCGATCGACGGATACCGGATTCACAACGACCGTGATCTGAGTTTCGCGCTTTCGCTCGCGGATCCCCAAAGCGTCGATCTGGTCGTGAAACGCGGCGGAGATAAGCTCAGTTTTGACAACATCCGTTTCAATACCGTCGAGGAAGACGGAAAAGAGATCCTCGCGCTCGATTTTTATGTCTATTCGGAAAAGAAAACTTTTTTCTCGTTTTTAGGCAAAGTGTTCTCCGAGACCATCTCGCTCGTAAGAATGGTCTGGACAAGTCTGATCGGTCTGATTACCGGGCGTTTCGGCCTGAAGGATGTTGCCGGACCGGTCGGCGCGGCTCAGGCAATTTCTCAGGCGGCTTCAATCGGGCTTCAGAGCGGTCTTCTTCCGGCCATTAACAACATCCTTCTGATGATGGCGGTAATTACCGTGAATCTCGGAATTGTAAACCTTCTTCCGCTGCCCGCGCTTGACGGAGGAAGATTCCTCTTCCTTCTGATCGAAGCGGTTCGGGGCAAACCGGTCAGCCCGAAATATGAAGGCTGGGTTCATGCCGCCGGATTTATCCTGCTGATCGGATTGATGGTTCTCATCACTTTCAGTGACCTTCTGAGAATCTTTACCGGAAAAGGACTGGGAGGATAGAATGGAGCGAAAAAAGACAAAACAGGTTATGGTCGGAACCGTCGCGATCGGCGGCGGCGCCCCGGTGAGTGTGCAGTCCATGCTTTCCTGTCCGGCGGAAGATATTGAAGGAAACGTCGCGCAGGCAAAACGGCTGGAAAAAGCCGGATGCGAGATCATCCGTGCCGCGATCCCGAACAAAGATGCCATACGGCTGATCGAAGCGATCAAAAAGGAAGTGTCGGTTCCGCTCGTCGCGGATATTCATTTTGATTACAAACTGGCGCTTGAAGCCGCGAACGCCGGAATTGACAAGATCCGGATCAATCCGGGAAATATCGGTTCTGAAGACCGTGTAAAAGCGGTGGCTCTGGAATGTGCGCGCAGAAAGATTCCGATTCGTATCGGCGTCAATTCCGGTTCGCTTGAGAAGGAGATCCTCGCTAAACACGGAGGACCGACGGCGCAGGCACTCTGCGAGAGCGCTTTATATCACGCTTCTCTGCTGGAAAAATATGATTTTGATGATATTGTACTGTCGATCAAGTCCTCTTCGGTTGAAACCATGATTGCCGCGTATGAACTGGCGAGTGACCGGTGTGATTACCCGCTGCACCTCGGAGTGACCGAGGCGGGAACGGCGCGGATGGGACTGATCAAATCCGCAATCGGGATCGGGAGCCTGCTCAGCCGGGGAATCGGGGACACAATCCGAGTTTCCCTGACGGCACCGCCTGAGGAAGAAGTTCCTGCGGGGATCGATATTCTCAAGGCACTCGGGCTGCGCGGCGGGGTAAAGTTTGTATCCTGTCCGACCTGCGGACGGACAAAGATAGATCTGATTTCCCTCGCAAAGCAGGTTGAGGAAAAGCTTTCCGGATGCGGCAAGGAGATTACCGTGGCGGTTATGGGCTGTGCGGTGAACGGACCCGGCGAGGCGCGGGAAGCCGATCTCGGAATTGCCGGCGGAGACGGCGAGGGACTGATTTTCAAAAAAGGCAGAATACTGCGTAAGGTCCCGGAGGAATCCCTTCTCAATGAGCTTTTGAAAGAAGTGGAAGCCTTCTCCTGAGACGAATGTAAATCACAGAGATAGCTGCGTTCCGCAGGCCGGGACGCTGTAGGTGAACGGGAATGAAAAAGATTGGCGAACTATTAGGTGAATATCTGGGCGGATACGAAATGCCTGACGTGATCGAGAGCGGCGAAGTGGAGAAGGTCGAACTCGGACTTGACGCGCGTGAAATGGAGATTACTGCACGTTTTTCCGAGCCGGTTCATACTGACGCGCTTACGGCGCTTGAAAAACAGCTTTCTGCCGGACCGCTTCATCTTGCAAGAGCGCGGATCCTGCCGCATTACCCATTCGGATCATTCTCGGAAAAAAGCTTTGGAAGTGTCGCCGCGGAACTGAAGCGCCGGGACGCGAGCGTCAACGGAAGTCTGCGTGACGCGGGAATTGAGATCAGCGGGGGAACGCTGAAAATTTCTCTTGCTCACGGCGGGCTCGATGTTCTTGAGGCGAGGCATGCGGACGCGGCGATCGCCGCGATCATCCGAGAACAATACGGCGAGGAGTACAAGGTCGAGTTTACCGGCGTGACCTCGCTTGAGGCACTTTCTTCCGGTGCCATCGCTCAGGTAGAACGTGAGACGGAAACGAAATCACGTGAAAAACTGATTTCGGCGATCGACCAGTATGAAGCGACGATGCGCGACGCGGAAGAAAAGCATCTTCGTCAGGGAAAAGCGAAAGCAAAGGTCATCAACAAACGGGAAGGAGCGACGCTTCTGCCCGCGATTGAGCGTGAAACCGCGCGTGAGCTGTACGGCCGTATGCCGAAAGGCGCTCTCAAGCCGATTTCGGAAGTGTCGACAGAGGACGGCAAGGTTACTGTATGGGGCGAGATCTTCTCATTTGAATCAAAGCTTACGCGTGACAATTCACGTAAGATCTATACCATTCTGATTACCGATTATACCTCTTCCGCGACGCTGAAGCTGCTGCTCAGTGTACGTGAATGCGCGGCGGTCGACACTCTGAAAAAGGGTGATTCGCTGATCGTGAGCGGCGCGTTTGAATATGACAAATACGATCATGAAGTCGTTATGCGTCCTGATTCGATCGCGAAGGTCCAGCAGTTCAATGTTGACGACGATGCTCCGAAAAAACGTGTAGAGCTTCATCTGCATACGAATATGTCAGGTATGGACGCGATCAATCCGATCGAGGATTATATCGACCGCGCGGTCAAGTGGGGACATACGGCGATCGCGGTTACCGACCACGGTGTCGCTCAGGCGTTCCCGTATGCCTACGACAAAGTGAAAAGCGCCAGAAAAGGCGGCGCGGATCTCAAGATGATCTACGGGATCGAGGCATATTTCGTCAACGATACGAACGCGGAAGCGAAAAATGTCGCCGCGAATCTGCACGAGGGAGAAGACCTCGCGAAAAAGCTGGATTACTATCATCAGATCATTCTGGTCAAAAACAAAACCGGCCTGAAAAACCTTTACAGGCTGATTTCCTACGCTCATCTCAATCATTTCTACAAGCGTCCCCGTATTACGAAATCAGAACTGACGCAGTACCGGGAAGGCCTCATTATCGGAGGAGCCTGCGAACGGGGAGAAATCTTCCGGGCGATTGTCGCCGGAAAGAGTGATGAAGAGGTTAAGGAAATCGCTCAGTTCTACGATTACCTTGAGATTCAGCCGATCGAAAACAACCGTTTCATGGTCCGGAGCGGTCAGTTCCCGGATGACGAGGCGCTGCGCGATCTGAACCGCCGAGTGGTGCGTATCGCGGATGAGCTCGGAAAGCCGACAGTTGCCACCTGCGACGCGCATTTCCTCGATCCGAAGGACGCGCAGTACCGGAACATGCTCATGGTAGGCCATTACGATGACCATCCGACGCAGCTTTTCTACCGCACCACGCAGGAGATGCTCGACGAGTTTGCGTATCTCGGAGAGGAGAAGGCATACGAGGTCGTCGTCGAAAACACGAACAGGATTGCCGAACAGATCGAGGATCTGATTCCGGTTCCGCAGAAGCTTTTCGCGCCGGTCATCGACGGGGCGGAGGAAGATCTCAACGCGATGTGCTGGGATAACTGCAAAAAGCGCTACGGCGATCCGATCCCGGAAATTGTCCGCACACGCCTGCAGCGTGAGCTGGACGCGGTCAACAAGTACAATTATTCCGTTCTCTACATGACGGCGCACCTTCTGGTTGCCAATTCCGAGGCGCACGGGTACCTTGTCGGTTCGCGTGGATCCGTCGGTTCCTCTTTTGTCGCGAGTATGGCGGGTATTTCGGAAGTAAACCCGTTGATGCCGCACTACGTCTGTCCGAACTGCAAACACAGCGAATTCATCACGGATGGGTCCGTCGGTTCCGGGTTCGACCTGCCGGAGAAAAACTGTCCTGTCTGCGGAACGCCTTATGACCGCGACGGCCATAACATTCCGTTCGAGACGTTCCTCGGATTCGAGGGGGACAAGGTTCCGGATATCGATCTCAACTTCTCCGGGGAATACCAGTCGCAGTCCCACCGGTATACGGAAGAGATCTTCGGGCGCGAAAACGTTTTCAAAGCCGGAACGATCGGCACGATCAAGGAAAAAACGGCGATCGGTCTTGTAAAGAAATACGAGGAGGAAAAGGGGCTTACCCTGAACCGCGCGGAGGAACTCCGCCTGGCGCTCGGTTTCACCGGCGTTAAGCGCACGACCGGCCAGCATCCGGGCGGCATGGTTGTTGTCCCGCGCGGAATGGAAATCTATGATTTCTGTCCGGTTCAGCATCCGGCCGACGATAACGACTCCGAGAGCATCACGACACACTTTGAATTCAAATCGATGCATGATACGCTCTGCAAACTGGATGAACTCGGTCATGATGTTCCGACGATCTACCGCTATCTTGAGGAATATACCGGTATTCCGGTTATGAAGGTCTCTATGAGCGATCCGGAAGTCATGTCGCTCTTTACGTCACCGAAAGCGCTCGGCGTGGAACCGGAGGATATCGACAGTGAAACCGGTACCTTCTCGCTGCCGGAGTGCGGCACCTCGTTTGTACGTCAGATGCTGGTGGAGTCTCAGCCGAAAACGTTCTCAGATCTGCTGCAGATTTCCGGCCTTTCCCACGGTACGGACGTCTGGCTCGGCAACGCGCAGGAACTGATCAAAAACAAGGTCTGCACGATTTCCGATGTTATCGGAACGCGCGACAGTATTATGACCTATCTGCTGCAGAAGGGCCTGAAGTCGAAGAGCGCATTCAAGATTATGGAGATTACCCGTAAGGGAAAGGCAACGACACAGCTTACGGAAGAGTACCTCGCGGAAATGCGCGAGCACGATGTTCCGGAATGGTATATCGATTCCTGCATGAAAATAAAATACATGTTCCCGAAAGCCCACGCGGCGGCGTATATGATTTCGACTCTCCGCCTCGGCTGGTATAAGGTGCACCGTCCGCTCGAGTATTACGCGGCGTACTTTACCGTGCGCAGCGAGGATTTCGACGGCCTGCTCGCCGTAAAGGGAAAGGCGGCGGTGCGTCAGCGCATCACGGATATCACGAACAAAGGACGCGACGCTTCGGCGAAGGAAACATCCTCCATTTCGACTCTGCAGATTATTGTGGAAATGCTCGCGCGCGGAATCGAACTTCTTCCGGTGGATCTCTACCGTTCCCACGCGACGAAATTCCTGGTGGAAGACGGAAAAATCCGCCTTCCGTTTATCGCACTGCCCGACGTAGGCGCATCGGCCGCCGCCGGACTCTATGAGGCGGGAAAAGACGGAGAGTATAAATCCGTCGAGGATCTGGCGCAGCGCGCGAAGGCTTCAAGCGCGATCATAGAGAAGCTCTCGATTGCCGGAGCGCTCGCCGGTCTGCCCGAGAGCAGTCAGATCAGTCTTTTCTGATCAATCGTTTCCTGAACACGGATCTGAAACCTTTATATCCTCAGATCACTTCCAACCCGTTTATCTGAATCAACGGCATGCTGGCAGAGTGACAGCAGAGCCGTGTCAATAAAGGAGGTTTAATATGGCACTGCTTGAAATGACTTATTTTTCAAAGGAACTCAGAAAAACAACCAGGATGAATGTGATCCTTCCGGAGGACCCGCAGGGAAAACTGAAAACCCTCTGGCTGCTTCACGGCTGGAGCGAGGATTCCTCAGCATGGCAGCGTTTCAGCGGGATTGAACGTTTCGTTCAGGGACACGATATCGCGGTAATCATGCCGGACGGCGCTCTTTCCTTCTATAACGACATGGCTCACGGACCCGCCTATTTTACGCATATCACAAAGGAACTGCCGCAGATGACGGCGAAAATGTTCGGGCTCTCTACAGCGCGTGAAGACAACTTCATTGCCGGACTTTCCATGGGAGGTTACGGTTCCCTGAAACTCGGCCTTTCCTGTCCGGAACAGTATGCCGGGATCGGATGTTTCTCTGCAAGCAACTTTGTAGCCGGTTTCTCGAATCCTTCCTCGAACATGCGGATGAAAGATCCGCTCTGGCTCGGCTGGATGGATAATATTTTCGGTGAGGAATTCAACCATCTGATGGGGAGCAAGCAGGATGTCTACACGCTCGCGAACCGTGTGCTTGCCGAAGGGAAGCCATGTCCGAAGATCTATCACTGTATCGGCACAGGTGACGGCGGGTACCAAAGCGCGCTCGAGACCAAGGCGTTCTTTGAGAAACTGGAAGGAAATCCCTTCAGTTACAAGTATGAGGAGGGCCCCGGCGTGCACGACTGGCACTTCTGGGACGCGCATATCGAAAACTGCCTGAAACATTTCGGTTTGCTGTAAGCGCCTTCTGAAACCAGATGATCGGTCAGAATTTCGCATCTGAGATCTGAATATTGTTCCGGGACTCCTTCACAGGCTGAGGGAGTCCCTTTTTGC
>ONSY01000164.1 GCA_900320605.1 uncultured Eubacteriales bacterium
CTGATTGACTTTCGTTGCGGACAGATCGTAATCAATAGGAACGATATTGATGCCCGGATGTACTTCTGTCAGACGGCGGATCATTCCCTTGCCATTGATATGATTCGGCAGACAGCCAAACGGCTGCGCGCAGACGATATTCTCATATCCGTTTTCAGCGAGCTCCAGCATTTCCGCTGTCAGAAGCCAGCCCTCACCCATCTTGCTTCCGTGGCCGATGACGCCATCCACGAGAGATTTGATATGCTGATAGCGAGAAGGCGGAACAAATCGCGGATGGGTTTTTACGGCTTCGATCAGGATTTTCTCCATCGACTCCACGTATCGCAGGAAAATCTGGCAGAACCAGAGTTTGAAGATATTTCCGCCATAAAGATGGATGTCCTCGATGCGGTTATCAATCTTGAAAAGAAGGAAGGCCATGATGCCGGGCAGCATATACTCACAGTCCTGCGTACGCAGGAAGGCTTCGAGACCGTTGTTTCCGAGCGAAGAATACTTAACGTAGATTTCTCCGACAATACCAACCCTGGTTTTTCTTTCGTCGGAACGCGGGATTGCGTCGAAATCGGCTGTTATCTTCGTCAGATTCTCGCGCATCTCTCTGCGGGATAGTCCCTTCCCCACATTGAACTGGTCGATCAGGGCGTCATTCCATTTTTCGATCAGCGCATCCGTCTTCCCCTTTTCAAATTCATACGGCCGCGTCTGGTTGGAAACGCACATGATGCAATCTCCGTAAACCATAGATGCGACGAGCTGACGGATGAGCGGAAGGGTAAGTTTGAAACCGGATGCACTTTCAAGTCCGGAAAGGTTGACGGAAATGACCGGCACAAACTCCAGCCCGGCCTTTTTGAGTGCTTTGCGCAGCAGAAAGATATAATTGCTCGCCCGGCAGCCTCCGCCGGTCTGGGTAATGATGAGCGCTGTTTTGTGCACGTCGTACTTGCCGGAATGAAGCGCGTCCAAAAACTGACCGATTACCAGAAGAGCCGGGACGCAGGTATCATTGTGAACGTACTTAAGGCCTTCCGACATTACATTCGGACCGTTGTTTTTCAGAAGTACAGCATTGTATCCGTTCAGTCGAAGCACCTTTTCAATGAGGGAAAAATGAAATTCAAGCATGTTGGGAACGAGGATCGTATATCCGGCTTCCCGCATCTCCTGTGTAAAAACGACATGTTCAGCGGACATCATGAACCTCCTTCCCGGCGTTTTCTTCCTGCTGTTCTACAGCCGCAAACAGGGAACGCATGCGGATACGCACAGCGCCCAGATTTGTAATCTCATCAATTTTAATTTGGGTATAGATCTTTCCTCGGCTCTCCAGAATTTCACGCACTTCGTCTGTCGTTATGGCATCCACGCCACAGCCGAAGGAAACGAGCTGCACAAGATGCATATCGGGCTGTCCGGCAATATACCGGGCTGATGCGTATAGCCGCGCATGATATGTCCATTGATTGAGTACGCCGGTTTCCTCTTTCTTCAGATGCCGGGAAATCGCGTCCTCGGAGATGACAACGGCGCCCATTCCGGCGATCATCCGGTCGATTCCGTGGTTGATTTCAGGATCCACATGATAGGGCCTGCCAGCTAAAACAACAATCCGCTTCCCTTCCGTGCGCGCGCGCCGGATCATTTCTTCTCCCTTGCTCTCGATATCCTTCATATGGGCATCGTAAGCGGCATAGGCTTTCCTGCAAGCCTCCGCAGTTTCGCGGCGCGTAAGATCCGGCCAGGTTTTTTTCAGGATCGCGTAGAGCTTCCCCGGGAAGGCGCGCCGGTGATCGATGCCCACATAGTCATGCAGGAAGCGGATCTGACGAACCTTCGGCATGTTCGCCGAAATGACCTCGGGATAATATGCGACGACCGGGCAATTGTAATGATTGTCTCCAAGCTTTTCATCAAGATTATAGCTCATGCATGGATAGAAAATGGTATCCACACCCTGGGAAATCAGCCAGTCGATATGCCCATGCACCAGCTTGGCCGGGAAACAGACTGTGTCTGACGGAATGGTAGTCTGTCCGGCAATGTAAATCTTCCGGTTTGAGAAAGGAGAAACGACTACATCGAAGCCAAGCTCCGTAAACAGAGCGTGCCAGAACGGCAGGAGCTCATAAAGATTGAGCGCAAGCGGCAAACCGATTTTTCCGCGCGGCGCATCCGGGCGATGATCCTCCCGCAAAGCGGACAGTCTGCTCTGTTTATAGGCGTACAGGTTTTCCTCTTCCGAAGCCGTAGTCCCCTTGACTGGACGGTCGCAGCGATTGCCGCTTATAAA
>ONSY01000063.1 GCA_900320605.1 uncultured Eubacteriales bacterium
TATCGTATTGACACCCAATCAGTGAAGCGAGAATTCTCAGACTTTCCGTTTTGAAGAGCCTGTTGCGGCGGATTTCCGAATCAGCCACAATATTTGCGGCAAGCGGTTCAATTGTTTCGATCACATCCCCCGTTTCGTTTCGCACCTCAGTAAGGGGTTTCGGAAAAGACTGATCCGGTTCTCCCGCAGCCAGAACAGCCAGGACATTATCCCGGCTGTGATGCTCAAGGAAATAGGCAATCTCCCTGTTAACCCATTCTGAATGAGGAGTATCGGGCGTACAGACAACAATCAGGAATTCGGAATGATCAAGCGCAATGCGGATATTCTCCGTGAGATTATTCGCAATCGGAAGTTCGTCCTGGTCCCGAAAAACAAGTCCGAGCTTCTTCCTGCCGCCGCGGCGTACTTCCTTTGGGATCATGTAACGCTCGATCCGTCTGTGGAGTTTTTTTGCGACGGACAGATCCAGCGGACGGTGACGGTAACTGATAAATGCCTTATAATTTCGTTCAGACGTGTTCGGCAATGACATTTTTATCTCTCCTGTCGCTCCGTTTTATAACGCAAAAAGGGAGAGCTGTTCTTTCTCTCCCTTTGAATTATCTGTCTACAGTATATACGAACTGTTCGTTTTTTTCAAGTCTCAGACGTAGGATAAGTTATCCTTTCAGTCCTTTTGACTGGCGAACCATATCCTCAACGATAATATCATAGATTTCGCCGAGCGTCGCGCAGTATTCAAGCACCTTCCACGGCTCATTGGTGTGGAAATGGATTTTGATCAGCTCGTCGTCCCCGACACAGAGAAGACTGTCCCCTTTGAAATGTTCTACAAAATAATCATAGATTCTGTCTTCATCGAGGTTCTCGCCTTCGATCAAAAGCTGCGTGTCATAACGAAATTCAATCATTCTGTTTCCTCCTGATCTTTTATACTATCTATACTTGCCGAAAAGACATGCATTTCGACACCGGTATCCCGTACGAGAATATCCTTCGGCATTTTCACAAATCGGAGAGTGACGTAGAAATCACCCGCGGCTCCGGAAATGTTGCAGATCTGAATAAAATAAACAACCCAGAACCATTCGTAAGGCACAAGAAAATTGAGAATCAAAAGAACAATTCCCCAGAAAACAACCGGTGCCATAGCGATAAACGAGTAGGCGCCCTTACCGTAGTAGTCACTGCTCCCTGCGTAGGCATACAGCCCGGTAAAACCGAAACGCACCTTTTTAGTCCCGAGCAGTTCCATCGCTACGGCATGTACTGCCTCATGAAGAATCAAGTAAGCTAAAACAGAAACCATCATTGCGATAAGACGCACAGGAGAATCAAACATCAGACTTACCGGAACGAATAAGGCGGCGGGAATGAACATCAGAACCATGATAACAGCCGCAGCGGCATTGACCGTCAGTGCCTGCTTTTTGTTTTTTTGAAGATCCACCTGCGCAATAAGGCCGTAATTATCCGGGAGCTGAGAAGTTCTTTTCATATGATGATTATTCTCCTTTTTATACTTCACGGAACCCTTTTCCGAGGATTTCGCTGGATGTTGTGATAATCACGAAAGCATGCGGGTCGATCTCGCGAATCATACGCCGCAGCCGGACAGCTTCAGCGCGGTGGCAGACCGTGTGCAGCATTTTCTTCTCCTGCCCCGTGTATTCTCCGACAGCATATGCAGCAGTTACGCCGTGATGCAGTGTCTGCATTATATATTCTTCAATCGGATCAGGATTGCCCGTGATCACGATGACATATTTGCAGCTGTTGATATTATCTATTACACCATCCACCATGAACGCCTTTGCCAGAAGGCCGAGCAGTGAGTAACATCCGGTGAGAATTCCGAAACTGAAGAAAGAGCTCGCTGCAATAAGGAAATCACTGCAGAAGAGTGCTTTTCCCGTATCCAGCGCCGTATACTTTTTCAGAATCAGTGCAACAATATCCGTCCCGCCGGAAGAAGCGCCGTTATTAAACAGAAGTGCCGACCCGAACGCCGTCAGAAGGATCGCGTATACAAGTTCCAGAAGCGGCTCGTCTGTCAACGGTTTTGAAAGCGGTACAATACTCTCGCAGAGAGTCAGTTCCGCGGAAAACAGCAGAGAACAGACTACCGTCTTCGCTCCGGTCTCCTTTCCGAGGAAGACAAACCCAATCAGAAGGAGGAATACATTCAGGATTGAAATCCATGTCGCTGCAGAAAGAAAAGGAAGCAGAGAACCAAGCATGGTTCCTATGCCGCTGACGCCTCCGGTTACGAAACCGTTAGGGATTTTAAAGAAATACACCCCGGCGGTAAGAATTGTCACACCGAGAAACAGAAGAAGACATTCTTTGATTCTTTTCATATGTTTTCCTTTTATTCTATAGTAATAGCCCTGACTATTATATAGCAGTTTTTCATATGTTACAACCGAAAATAAGAATTATCTCATTGTAAACCTGGGCCGCGATAAGGCAAAAAGAAAGCCGACGTTTTTGACGTCGGCTTTCTTTGGCTCCTCCTGTCCGGCTCGAACGGACGACACTGCGGTTAA
>ONSY01000023.1 GCA_900320605.1 uncultured Eubacteriales bacterium
GATCTGCTGGTACTGCTCTCTGATATTGACGGCCTCTATTCGGAAGATCCTCATAAAAGTGAAAATGCCCGGTTGATTCGCCGAGTAACAAAAATCGATGACGAAATACGCAAATCCGCAGGCGGCAAGACGTCTTCCCTAGGGACCGGGGGTATGACTACAAAAATCGCAGCGGCTGAACTATGTATGGAAAACGGAATCGACATGATCATCATGAACGGAAATAACGCTGAAAACCTCTACACCATCCTCGGCGACACGCCGTCCGGGACTCTGTTTTGCGGAAAGGGTGCCCTATGAAAACAACTGTTGATATTCTGAAGGAAGCGCGCATGACAAAAGCATGTGCCGCAGGTCTCTCGACAGAAACAAAAAATGCTCTTCTAAACGCGATGGCCGATTCTCTGATCGACTGTTCCGACAGGATTCTGTCGGAAAACAAAGCGGATCTGGAAGCGGCAAAAGGGAAAATAACTGAAGTGATGCTTGACCGTCTCGCTTTGAGCGAAAAACGTTTGAATGACATGGCTGACGCAATACGCGAAGTCGCTGTGCATCCTGATCCGGTCGGTCGTATTCTCTCTGAAACAGAACGTCCGAACGGTCTTCGGATTCAGAAAATCTCCGTTGCCATCGGTGTTGTCGCGATTATTTACGAAAGCAGGCCAAATGTCACTGCGGACGCAGCCGCACTGCTTCTGAAAAGCGGAAACGTCTGTGTTCTGCGTCCCGGAAAGGAAGCGTGGCGCAGCGCAAAGGCGATCGTTGACGCATTGAGAGATGCGGCGAAAAAACAGAATCTGCCTGAAACACTGTTTAATATAACTGAAGATACAACACGCAAAAGCGCTCAGGAACTGATGGGAGCTGTCGGATATGTGGATCTGCTGATACCGCGAGGAGGCGCTGGTCTTATAGCGGCCTGCGTTGAGGACGCAAAAGTTCCATGTATCGAAACGGGAACAGGAATCTGCCACCTGTATATAGACCGCGCAGCTGATTTTGAAAAAGCGCTCTCGATTATTGAGAATGCGAAAACAAGCCGTCCTTCTGTCTGTAACGCCGCTGAAGTCTGTCTGATTGACCGTCCGATCGCAAAATCTTTCCTGCCGCTTCTGCAAAAGCGGCTCCTTTCCGGAAAACATCCCGTAGAACTCAGACTCGACACGGAAGCTGCCGGAATTATTGATGGCACACCCGCTGGAGAAAACGATTTCGACACCGAATTTCTTGATTATATCCTTGCTGTGAGAATTATTGACGGAGTCAAGGAAGCAACTGAGCATATTGCCCGCCATTCGACCGGACACAGTGAGTCAATCATTACCGAGGATCCTTTAGCTGCGGAATATTTTTTAAAAAATGTGGACAGCGCAGCTGTTTACCATAATGTTTCAACACGTTTTACAGACGGCGGGGAATTCGGTCTGGGCTGTGAAATGGGTATTTCGACACAGAAGCTTCATGCCCGCGGCCCGATGGGCCTTGAGGCACTGTGCAGCTATAAATATCTGATCCGCGGGAACGGACAGATTCGATGAGGAGGACAAACACATGAAAACGGTAGGATTTATCGGATGCGGCAATATGGGATCAGCGCTTGCAGCGGCGGCCGCAAAATCAGGAGTGCCCCTTCTGGTCTCAGATACTGATTCAAAAAAAGCGGCGGAACTTGCGGACAGACTCGGCGCAAAGGAGAGCACCAACACTACGATCGCTGAAAGCTGTGATCTGATTTTTCTTGCAGTCAAACCACAGATTCTGCCTGGTGTTCTCTCCGATCTTGCTCCGGTGTTTGCATCAAGGAAAAGCCGTTTCACACTTGTAAGTATGGCGGCGGGCGTTAAAATTGCGTCAATAGAGGATTATTCCGGCGGAAGCTATCCAGTCATTCGGATCATGCCGAATCTTCCCGCAGCGTGCGGTACGGGAATGATTCTGTATGCACCAAATACGCTGGCAATCGAGGAAGACACGGAGTTTCTGTTGAAAACACTTTCTCCCGCAGGAAAACTTGATCTTCTTCCCGAAAAACTGATTGATGCAGCCAGTGCAATTTCCGGATGCGGTCCGGCGTATGTCTGGATGTTCGCCCAGGCTATGGCTGATGCCGGTGTATCGCTCGGGCTCTCACGTGACAAAGCTCTTATTTATTCCCTTCAGACGCTCCTTGGCTCAGCGCAGTACGCTCTATCTAGCGGCGAGCACCCCGAGAAGCTTAAAGATATGGTCTGTTCTCCTGCCGGAAGCACTATCGAAGGTGTCAAAGCGCTTGAACGCAACGCCTTCCGCGCAGCCGTCATCGAAGCAGTCGAGGAAGCATACATCCGAACACTGGAACTCGGAAAAAAGGAATAATTAGTTCAGAATCAATCGAGTAGGAGGAAATTTCTCTGAATGAGGAATTTCCGACCTCTCACACCACCGTGCGTACCGTTCGGTACACGGCGGTTCAACC
>ONSY01000187.1 GCA_900320605.1 uncultured Eubacteriales bacterium
TCCCCCCTGCCCGCTCCGGGAATCGCTGGACGACGCGGTTTTCTGGCTGACGAAGGAAGAAGCGGTAAAAAGGCCGTTCGAAACGGTGTCCCCGCCGCCCGTGCCGTGGTGACGCGGCGAACCCGGATCAAAAAGAGAACGCCGCATCACCGCGGAAGCTAAAACGGTTCTTTCACCCCGGGCTGACGCCCGGGTTTTTTGATTTTCGCGAAGGCATACCGGAAAGACGGCCCGAAGCCCCCGGATCTCCCGGCTTCGGCGTCCCGGCGTCATTGTTTCCAGTAACCGATCGACTGATAGTATCGAACGTATCTGCGTATATACCCCTCGATATCCTTCGGCCATTCAAACCCTGCCGAAGCCAGCCAGGAACAGCTTCTCTCACAGGAAACCTTCTCCTCCCGGAGGCTGATCTTTCCCTGTTCGTCCATGTCATTTACAAATTCCGTCGCGTTATTCCCGCGGATGACGTCCGCGAACTCATCGTTCGGCAGCATGCGGACCGGGATCCCGGCTTCATTCATTATTCTCAGCAATACAGAAACGGGAACACGGTACGGATTCATCACATGCAGAATATACGGCGCGCGATCGAAACGGCGGGCGGCCGTCAGGATGGCCTGCGCGGCCGAATCGGCAGGCGTAAAATCGATCTTCAAGGCGCCGAGTTCGGTTGGAAAGGCACCCAGACGCGCGACGGCGCGCGCTCTCTGAAGGAATGCGTTCGCATCGGGATTCTTCTGGAACTTCATGTCGGAATTCCGGTTCGTCAGGTTGCCGATGCGCGCCACTCGCACGGGCAGACCTTGGACCGCCTGATCAAGAACGATCCTTTCCGCTTCGAATTTGCTGGAAAGGTATACATTTTCAAGCGGCTGCCCGACATAGAAATCCCTCTCGTCAAAGCATGCTTTTCCCTTTGGCGTTCCTCCCAGAATGCTGGTCGTGGAGCAATGGATCAGTTTGGCCCCATTCTCTCCGCAAAAAGCGGCCAGATGCTTCGCCGGCAGAACATTCCCCTCGTAGAATTCCCGATAAGGTCCGTAATGCTTCACATTTCCCGCGGCATGTATAACAAGCCTGACGCTTTGCAGCAGTTTTGCATAGTCCGGTTCCGATAAACCGAATTTCGGCAGGGAGAGATCGCCATGGATCACCCTGACTCTTTCCCGAATGCTTTCATGGGCCAGGCTTCCGTTGAAATAATCAAAGGAATCTTCAAAGCGCTTTTGCGCCGAATCCTGATCCCTGCCCCGGACGATCAGCCATACAGGCCCCTTGCTCAGATCCAGGCACATGGAAGCAAGCTGCGCGCCGAGGAAGCCCGTACTGCCGGTAATCAAAACGTCATCCAGCCCGTCACAGGGACCGGGCCGCGTTTCGGATTGCGCCGACAGCATCTGATGGATCCGGCTGAAATCGTCGGGAGTACAGGATGCTTTTGTTTTTCCTTTTGAGGACAGTTCTTCAGAGAGTCCCCGGACGGTAGGATGGTTAAATACCATCTGAAGATCGATGCGGACCCCTTCCCGAACGGCCCGTGATACAAACTCCATCGCCTTCAGGCTGTCCCCGCCATGCCGGAAGAAATGGTGATCCAGTCCGTAACCCGGTATTTTCAGGAGATCTCCGGCAATTCCGCACAGTATCCGCTCCTGCCGTGTTCGCGGTTCGGCATACGCGGTATGTTCCATGACCGAATCGATCATCGTGACCGGAAGCGCTTTTCGGTCGATTTTACTGCTGTCGCTCATGGGCATCCGGTCCAGACGGATCAGGGTCTGCGGCACCATATGCGGCGGGAGCTTCTTTCCGAGTGCCTCCGTGATCTGAGCAGGCTGCAGGATTTCTCCCGTGTAGAAGGCGCAAAGCATCTGCTGTCCCTGTTTTCCCTTGTGCACAGTTACGGCGCTGCTGGCAATCCCCGGCAGACTGTTGAGCTCTTTTTCGATCTCCTCAAGCTCGATCCTCAATCCGCGAATTTTGATCTGATTGTCGAATCTGCCCACCAAAGCGATATTGCCGTCTTCCCGCAAATAGGCGACGTCGCCTGTGCGATACAGCGGACCAAGGCCGTGATAATCCTCCAGAAAGCGTTCCCTGGTCAGATCGGGCAAGCCGAGATAGCCGTTTCCCACAAGCAGCCCGGCTATGCAAAGCTCGCCCTTGGCCCCGATGGGAACAGGCTGCAGGAATCGGTCCAGAATAAGGATCCGGGCGTTATCGATCGGACGCCCGATATGGATATCCCGATTCGTCAGCAGTGCATGGGTAGCGCATATGGTGCATTCGCTCGGTCCATACTCGTTGTGCAGACGGAGCCCGTGAGACAGGATCTGTTCCGCCAGGTCTTCGTCCAGGTTTTCGCCGACCAGCGTGACATTGCCAAAGCTTTCAAAGGGCAGCACGGTCATGATCACGCTGAAGAACGTAGGCGTCGTCATGATATCGTTGTTCTTCCCGGAGCCCACCACACGGCAAATCTCCGCCAGATCCCTGCGATCTTCCACCAGGCATAATGTATTTCCGGAAAACAATGCATAGAAATAGTCCTCCAGAAACGTATCCGCGGTAATACCGGTCACGCAGATGATCCTCCGGTTTCTGTCCGGATAAGCCTTTAAGCGCCAGAATATATTGTTTACAATACTGCGCTGTGTGATTTGAACTCCCTTGGGAGCGCCTGTTGAGCCGGATGTATAGATCAAATAGCAAAGATCCGACAGCCGGCCGAGGGGCGTCCATAACGCTGCGTTCCCCAGTGAAAGCAAGCCGGGGATATCCTTGTCCTCTATCACCATGGCGGCGCCGCAGTCGCTTACCATGAAATCAATTCTTTCCCGCGGATACTCGCTGTCCAGCAAAAGGAACGCCGCGCCGGCCTTCAGCACGGCCATGATCATCACAGGCAGGCTGGAACGCCGTTCCAAAAGCAGCGCGACGCGATCGCCGGGACGGATCCCTTTCTTTGCCAAAGCCGCCGCGAGCCGATCCGTCAGGGTATTCATCTCCCGATAGCTTAAGCATCTGTCGCCGGCTTCTACCGCGATATGATCTCCGTATCCTTCGGCGACCTCCCTGAACCAGCTGCCGATATTCTCAGGAGTGTATGGCCAGGGCGCGTGGGACGCCCGGCCCGTCACAAAACGATACTCATCCTCCGGCATCAGCCTCATATCACAGATACGGCATGCGGGGTCCTCCAAAGCGCAGCCGATCAGTGTCTCTATCGCGTGGTGGATCCTTGCGATGCTCCGTTCGCTGAAGCAGCTTGTACGGAAGTCGTAATGCACAAAGAAGCCGCCGGTCCGATCTCTGTCCTCAACGGATATCTGGAGCGCCTCGGTCTGAACGTTGCTCGGATACCATTCCGTCCGGAAAGGAAGATCCCCCGTGCCGGCAACCTGTGCGTTGTGATAATTGATGCTTACATCAAACAACTGGCTCAGGCTCGGGTCAGCAGAACGGATCCTGCGCAGAATATCCGTGTAAGTGCAGCGGCCGTGACGCATGGTACTGAATACGGACGTCTGCACCCGCTTTAAATTCTCTTCAAAGGACTGCTCCGGGGACAGTTCGATTTTCACAGGCACGGTATTTACATACATTCCCATCGTATTCCGGTCTTCCGCCCCGTACCGGTTCAGAAGCGTCGTGCCCAGGTAAAAACAGGCGGCATTCATCTCGGTCCTGCTGAAATATACGGAATACAGCGTCATCAGTACGGAAAAGACGGATGTGCCGGTTGACTCCGCAAGGCGGCAGAGCCCGGCTTTGATCTGCGGCTCGATCCGGAAAGAGCGTCTGTCGGCCTGATAATTCATTTCGTGCCCCGCTCCGAGGAGCAGCAGATTGCCGTTCTTTTCATATTGCTCCGCAAAGAAATCCAAATCTCTTTTGATCCTGGCGCTTCCCCGCATCGCGTTCTCCTTTTTCAGGTGATCCGCATAGGAATACGCTTCTGTCTCGTGTTCATTTTTCACCAAAGCCAAAAACTGGCTTGCGACAAGAGAAAGCGTCCACGCGTCCCCGATCAGATGATGCAGGCGGACGAACAGGCCTTTCTGCCCGGGAAGCTCCACCAGCAGAAAACGATAAAGAGGACCGTCGGGATCCAACGGTTCACAGGCCGCTTCCTTTGCGAAAGACCTGAAGGCTTCATGACTTTCGAACCGAACCATATCGACGCTTTCCGGTATCGTATCGGTCAAGGTCTGCATAGGGACCGTATTCCCATGAATCAGCCGGATACGCAGCGCGTCATTGAGGCGTATCATCTTTTTGACCGCATTCGCCATTTCTTCGGCTGAATAAGGGAAGCCTTTTTTGTCATACAGAACGCTTCCCGTGAGCATAACGGCGGCATTCCCGGCGATCTGCTCCGTTGTCCAGATATCGTACTGCTGTGTTGTCAATTCGAACATTTTCTGACCTCTTGCGCGCAAGACTGTACCGCGGGAACAAAAAAAGCGCGGTACGATTTTCCGTATGATTATATCACCGGATCAAATATAGTTCAATATTGCCCGGATATGTATACATTGACACTATTTTCGGTCAGTGTCCGCCGCTCCGTCATCGTTTAAAGAAAAGGGACGGTCAGCCGGATCCGGTCCGGGCTTTCGGAAGTCCGGTCCGGTTTCATGTTCGTTTCTTTCCGCCGTTTTACGGTCCTGCCCGTAAAGACGAGCATAAAAAAGCTGCCGCAGATTTTGTTGCCTCTGCGGCAGCGCACGTCATATTCGGGAAAATATCATTCCGCGTTTTCCACGATCACCTTGGAAATGTCCATGTCCGTCAGGAACCGCATGATCACATCCAGCGTTTCGTCGCTGACGGGGAGCGAGTCGCCGTTCTCCGCCCTGTCCGCCGCGAACAGCGTGATCATATAGCCGTGCCAGATGGTCAGCATACGGGTATAGTCTTTCTCGTGGATGATCATGATCACGGTGCCCAGGCCGGTGTCGCGGGTAACGTACTCGTCGTATTCGTCGGTTTCCACGTCGTAGGCCAGGGAAGCGGCATAGTTCCGCACTTCTTCCGTTTCCCAGACGTCCCTGGAGAAGGTGACGTCGCTGTAGATATCCTCATAGGAGATCTGCACGTCGATCATGGGCCTGGAGGGATCCTCGCTGCTCAGCATCACA
>ONSY01000124.1 GCA_900320605.1 uncultured Eubacteriales bacterium
TGATGTAGAGGATAATATCATGCGGGTCGTTAGCAAAAGGATCTCGGCAGAGCTTCTGGAAATGACTTTCAAAAAAGGCAATCAGCTACAGCAATACAGTTTGCCCTTGCCGTAAAATTAGATTATATTCCCCATGTAGCAAAAGCAAGAAGTTGGGGTTTAAACTGGGGTAAAGGATTAGGAAGTGGCCATTTCGTGACTAAAGTCACAAGATTTTTCTTAATGGCAAGTTCATCGAGAATAGGTACACATATGGGAGTAATGGATTGAGAGCGCAAACCTCAGTTGAGTAAAAATCAGCCTAATACTGTGCGGTTTGTGTAATCATATTATTAGCGAATAGAGGTGCGCCTGCCTTTCGGTTTTGTCTCGTGAACTCAACCTTAACACGGGCTCTCCTATTCTTTTTTTCCTATCTACTGTCACACATCGCTGTACAATCTGCAAGGAATTATACCTACCAAATCTTAGCTGGCTATTGATTCGATAGTAAAATGCGTTATAATAGTATTCAAAAGATAATCGCCCTGCATATAGGAGAAAAAGAAAAACTATAAGGTGCAGGAAACACGAATTCTCATTAACGGTTCTCAAGGTCAAATGCATATTTGTCGGGGAAATAACTGCCTTAGGAAAAGCTCATCTGTCAACCGTTGATTATTCGCTCGTGCTGCGTCATTTTTGCAGTACGTGCTTGGAAAACAGAGTAATTCAAGCAAACAGAAAACACCTCGTATTCAGTACCAGACAGATTCGTGATACAAGGTAAGAGAGATTTGGAAAAGAGTAGGAGAAAGCAGTGGCCGACAGATCAAATTCTTCACAATATTTTCAAGGAATTCGGGATGGAATCTCCATCTGTCTGGGCTACTTTTCTGTATCCTTTGCTTTTGGAATCTTTGCGGTTTCCAGCGGATTAATACCGCTGCAGGCCATCTTGATCTCTGCGGCCAACGTGACCTCGGCAGGCCAGCTGGCAGCTGTACCGGTTATGCTGTCCGGAGGAACCCTGATTGAGTTGGCGCTTTCTCAGTTTATCATCAATCTGCGTTATTCTCTGATGAGCATTTCCCTGTCTCAGAAACTGGACGGAAGTGTTCGGCTTTCCGACCGTTTTCTGATTGCCTTCATTAACACGGATGAGGTCTTTGCGGTTGCCAGTGCGAAAGAATCAGTGAGCAGGCAGTATATGTTCGGCCTGATTCTGACGCCCTTCCTTGGCTGGACGGCAGGCACCGCGATAGGTGCGTTCGCGGGAAATGTGATGCCTCCTATCTTGGTCTCCGCACTGGGTATCGCGATCTACGGGATGTTTATTGCCATAGTGGTGCCGCCCGCCAGAGGTGACCGGCACATTTTGTTCTGTGTCAGTCTTGCGGTGGCTATGTCCTGCTTGTTTCGTTTTGTTCCGTTTCTTTCTCAGGTTCAGTCCGGATTCGTAGTGATCATCTGTTCCGTCCTGGCGGCGGCTGTAACCGCTGCTTTGTTTCCGGTCAGAGGAGAGGAGGAAGTCCATGCGGTATGAACGCTTTCTTCCTTATCTTCTCACCATGGCACTTGTGACTTATCTGCTTCGTGTGGTGCCGCTGATTTTGATAAAGCGGAAAATCAAGAACCGTTTTATCCTGTCATTCCTCCACTATATGCCCTATGCTGTACTGAGTGTCATGACGGTGCCGGCTGTATTTTTTGCCACAGATCATATCTTTTCCGCCGTTGCGGGTGTTGCCATTGCACTTCTTCTGGCCTTTCGAAGACGCGATCTGCTTACCGTTGCCATTGGTGCGTCTGCCGGCGTCTTTCTGACCGAACTGCTAATGCGTTTTTTTTGATTCAATGCGTCTCTGTCGAAAGCTATCGCTGCAATAAACAGCGATGGCTTTTTCTTATGATTAATGTTTCGGTTTTGCGTCTGACATAATAAAGCAAGACAGTAACTCAAGAGAAGCTTTGCGCTATGATGCTAAGTCATGGCACAAGGCTTTTATTAGTGCGCTGACGATCTATGCTCTATAGCGCCCGTTATTTCCAAATCGGACAGCCCGTTATTTCCAAATCGGAAATTTTCCTTGCAATTTGGTTCTGAAAATGATATAATTACAGTAAAAAACAAGGAGGTATGAAAATGGAATACAGACAGTTGTTTGAAATGAAGGAACGGCCGTCACTGCTCGGATTTGGCTGTATGCGTCTTCCTCTTCTGCCGGGAGGGGATCGCGGTGATATTGATTATGAGCGTTCCCAGAACATGATTGACGAAGCGATTGCGAATGGTGTCAATTATTTTGATACTGCTTATGGCTATCTGGATGGTCAGAGTGAGATCTTTGTGGGAAAGGCGTTAAAAAAACATCCTCGGGATTCGTATTATCTCGCAACCAAGCTGCCTATGGGCCGTATCGATTCCTATGAGCAGGGTATGAAAATATTCAAACATCAGTTTGAAAAGCTGCAAGTCGACTATATCGACTTCTATCTTTTCCATGGGATTAACAAGACTGTTTTCGATGAAAAAATATTAAAGTTCGGTCTTCTCGATGAGATGATCAAAATGAAGGAAGAGGGGAAGATTCGCAATCTCGGCTTTTCGTTCCATGGGAGCTATGAGGATTTTAAATACATTCTTAACTATCGCAAATGGGATTTCTGTCAGATCCAGTATAATTACATGGATACAAATATTCAGGCTGGCGATCGCGGAGTTGCACTTGCGGAGAAACTGCGTGTGCCGCTCGTCATCATGGAGCCGGTCAAAGGGGGATCTCTCGCTTCGTTTGCTCCGGCTGCGGAAAAAATCTTCAAAGACTATGCTCCGGATAAGAGCCTTGCTTCCTGGGCGGTACGCTGGGTCGCTTCACATCCCGGCATTGCGGTTGTCTTAAGCGGAATGTCTACTGAGGAACAGGTTCGCGACAATCTGGACACTTTCAATCATTATACTCCGCTTTCAGACGAAGAACAGGCAGTTATTAACCGTGTTGCAGCGGAAATACGCAGCAGTATCCGCAATGGCTGTACAGGATGCGCTTATTGTATGCCATGTCCTTTTGGAGTGGATATTCCGCGGAATTTCGCTATCTGGAATGAATACGGAATGTATGTCAGAGCAGAACGTGCCAAAGAAGAACTGAATCGTCTGGATGCCGCTAAATGGGCTGACAAATGCAGAAAATGCGGAAAATGTGAAAAAGCGTGTCCTCAGGAGCTTCCGATCCGGGAGGATCTGGTTCGAATGTTTGCAGAGATTTCGGCGCTTTAATCCTGAAGAAAGATTGAACCGGTTTTCGGAATCAACAGAGCGAAAAGCAGAATCGACTTAACAAAATATTCATATTTTTATTGACTTTTACATCAGGTTCTTCTATAATCATTACATAAATACACCAAGGAGGTATTATTTATGCAGAAATCATCTAAAGGTCTTGGAATTGGTGCACTGATTACAGGTATAGTCAGTTTTGTGATGCTGTTTGTCACGCTTCCCGCCATGTGTGGTGCCGCTAATGCGCGCAGTGTGGAAGGAACCGTCGGTTCAATGATTGCTCTGCCGGCAATCGGTCTTATCGCCGGCATCGTTGGCATCATTCTCGGCGCGATCGGCATGAAAAAAGCAAGCCTTTACGGTCAATCAAAGGGCCTTGCCATTACCGGCATGATTCTCGGTATCGTTGGAACCGTTCTGTGCGGCATCGTTACTCTGTGCAATGTTGCTGCTCTCGCCAGCATCTGATCTGCGGATTGGGATCAAGCAGGTACGCGTATTGACGTGCCTGCTTTTTTTCTGCAGACATGTATCCCCGGAAAGAGGTGTTTCATATGATCCTTCCCGATCTATACTGGCCGAAGGAAGGGCAGCCTGTAATAACGGCATATACTCTTATGACGCTTGCAGGAGTCCTTGTGACGATCTTCTATATGATGCATTTTGCAAAAAAGACAGGTAATGATGAGTTCCGCGTTCTGTTTGTCGAACTGATCGCGTTCTGCGGCGCTTTTTTCGGCGGGCACATCCTCGGCGCGATTGTGGAACATGAGGCTGTGGCGGATTTTTTCCGGAAAACAGGAACATTTTCCTCTGTCCTTGAATTCAAGAACGCATTTAACCGGGCGTTCGGTACGAGTGTTTTCTTCGGCGGGCTGATTCTGGCATTGATTATGACCACAGTCTATATCCGAATTACCGAGAAAACACGTGCGCCTTATTATGATTTGATCGCAGTCGGGATCCCTCTGTTTCATACCTTCGGACGGCTCGGCTGCCTGTTCACCGGATGCTGTTACGGGATCCCTTTCGAATATGGAATCGGATATCATCATCCGCTGACAGAAGCTCCGGCGGAGACACCGCTTCTGCCGGTACAGCTGATAGAGGCTGTTCTTAATTTTCTGCTCTTCCTGCTGCTGAGAAAACTGTTCATCAGGAAACTTGGACAGGGTAAGCTGCTGCTTCTATATCTCGCAGTATATTCGGGATACCGTTTTATTCTCGAATTCTTCAGAGGTGACCGGATTCGCGGCTTTGTCGGCGTGTTGTCAACAAGCCAGTTTATCGCACTGTTCCTGATTGCGTTCTCTTTGTGCGTATGGCTCTATACCATGAGAAAGAATCCTCCGAAGGAAGCAGAATAAATGCAGCTGAAACAGTAAAAATAGATTAACCGGCTGATCCATTCAGCCGGTTTTTGTATTCCTTAGCCAGTCGGAAAAGATAATACGTCTTTATGCGCTATTGGCAGACTTCATTTGCTGAGAAAAAAATAGCTAAAAAAAACTGATCCGCAAAATGAATTTTGTAAGAAACCTTGAAATAAGTTAAATATTAGATTATTATATTCTTGTCAGATTAATTATTATTCCAGTGAAACGGAGGTTCTTATGGCAAGAGCATATTTAACGGAAGTCCGAGTAACAGATTTCGGGCCGTATCTTACCAAAATCATATTGCCGCTGGATCGAAAAGTGAAAGACGGAGCGATTTGCTCCGACACTTTTTCTGTCTATGTGCGTCGCCTCGATCGATACGGACGGCAGCTGATGGTGCAGAAATTCCGCTCATTCGATCCGAATGTACCGAAGGATATGATTGAGAGCCGGGGCTTTCTGACTGTAACCGGTACTTATCCTTCGGACCTTGAGGGAAACAGACTCGAGGAGTCTGATACCGTGACTCTTCTGATCAAACATGGGCCGGGTGTGTTCCTTTCCTCGGAACTCGGACAGGACGGGCCTTACAACTACTTTATCAATACCGTACATACGATCACTCAGGTCAAACCGTTTGAAGACGAAAAAGAGACCGTGACCGGTCTCGTGTTCGATACCAAAATCAAATGCATGATTCCGGATCTTTACGGCTGGGTCAACAGCATTTCAGGTTTTGAGGAATGTCCGCTGCGTTATGGCTATTTTGTGCCGCAGGGACCGGGAGAGAAAAAACCGCTTGTGATCTGGCTTCACGGTGCGGGCGAGGGCGGAAAGGATACCACGGCGGCATATGCCGGAAATAAAGTTGTCGCTCTTACCACCCCGGAGGTGCAGTCCTTCTTTGGCGAGGGAGGTGCCTATGTTCTTGCTCCGCAGACAGAAACCTACTGGATGGATTCTGGTTCCGGTGATATCGAAGCCAACGGAAAGAGCCGTTATGTCAAGGCGCTGAAAGCCTGTATCGATGAATTTGTGGAAAACAATCCCGGAATTGATCCGAATCGAATCTATATCGGCGGAGATTCCAACGGCGGATTCATGACGGTTCGCATGATCCTTGATTATCCTGACTTTTTCGCGGCGGCATTTCCTGTATGCGAGGCGCTTCCGGACAAATGCATCAGCGATGTGGAACTGCTGAAAATCAAAGATCTTCCGGTCTGGTTTACTGCGGCTAAAACAGATACGCTTGTACCGCCTGCGGAATACGCGGAGCCGACCTACAAGCGCTTGGTGGCACTCGGAAACCCGGATGTGCATTTCAGCTTCTGGGACAAAATCGAAGATCTTCACGGTCTTGCGGATCAGGTAAACGGCAAACCATACGAATATTTCGGCCATTTCTCATGGATCCCGCTGTTCAACAACGACTGCGATTTCGATTACAACGGTGAAAAAGTCATCTGCGGCGGAAAAGAAGTCTCGTGCCTGGAGTGGCTCGGGATGCACCAGAAAGGAGAATGACGCATGATTGAAACAATGAAACGGATTCCGGTTACAGAAACCTCTCATCCGTTCATCACTGCGGTAAATGCCTGTGATCTGCCTGCCTGGGATTATATTGAGGAAGAATTCTTCCAGAGCGGCAAAGCGAATATCTACGATGAGGATGCGTCAAAAAATCTGACAGTTACTGTTCCGGACTGCCCCTATACGACACGTCTGATTGTAAGACGGCCAAAAAACGTTGAAAAATTCAGCGGGAATGTCCTCGTTGAGGTGCTCAATGCCTCGGCGAATTATGATATCGACCGTGACTGGATGCTGCTTTGGCGGAAAATGGTCCGTGACGGTGACATCTACATCGGCATCACTTCAAAAGGGCATGCGGTTGACGCGTTGAAACACTTTGATCCTGAGCGGTACGCAGAAATCAACTGGGCGAATCCGACTCCGGACCGCGAAGGCCCGGATACACCGACTTTCGACTTTCTGAAACCTTACGAGCTCGGACTTTTCTGGGATATGATTGTCGATCTGGCAAAAGTGCTTCGGGATGATGACAGCGAAAAGAATCCTCTGAAAGGATTCGGAAAGAAGTGGATTTATCTGGCAGGATGGTCTCAGTCCGGATCTTATCTTGCACGTGTGATTCACTCGTTCGCCTATCTGCCGGAAAACTGCAGGAACGGCCCGCTTTTTGACGGATACTATAACAGCGGATCCGGGGCGGGGGATAAAGTTCTTAATTCCTATGTGGCTTCCGCCCGAGTGAATTTCGGCGGGATGCCGTCCGGAAAACAGATTATCGTTACGAAAGAACCTTATATTGCAGTCAACACGGAGTCCGAAAACCGCGGTTTCGGATTCTGGGCGGATGACGCGGATGAACCGAATTATAAGTTCCGCAGCTGGCAGATCCCGTGTTCCTCACATGACACGAAGTATACGCTTATAGACTATTACAGACCGATGATGGAAGATATGGTCAAGGCGGATACGATACAGGACTGGGAAGGGGTACCTGAAAATGGCGGTCCGCTTGACAGCCCGTATGAACCGATTTTTGCGGCGGCTTTCAAGGCACTGTGCGACTGGGCAAGGCTTGGAATTCCGGCACCGCATGCTCCGCGCATCAAAACCGAGATGACCTTCGCTCCGACTGACAGAACCGGTGCCCTGGTTGCGAACCGGAAAGATATCTTCGGTAACGCTCTGGGCGGGATACGGTATCCGGTTGCGGACTGTCCGACAGCTTCCTACCAATCCTATACGGAACGTGCCGATGGATCCATTCAGATGATGTTCGGTACAGCGAAGCCGTTTGGCAAGGTCCTGCTTCGTGAGATGTACGGAACTCTTGAGCACTACCGTGCTCTTGCGGAAAAATCAACAGACAATGCAATCGCCAAAGGCTTTATTCTGCCGGAAGACCGTGAGTATATGATCGAATCGGTTGTAGCGATCGCAAAAGAACGCGGACTCGAATGATGAAACAAGACACGACAAGACAGGGAGGTACAACATGATCAAAAAGCCACGCACGATTCTGACAACGGATATGGAATGCGACGATATGAATTCCCTGATCCATCTCTTCCTTTACCTGAATGAGCTGGAACTTGAAGGAATTGTATATACTTCCTCGCAGTACCATTTCAACGGTGACGGCGTAAACACTTTGGGCGATGTTACGCCGCATTACTGCTGCATCGGCCCCGGCGAAACGGAAGGCCCTGTAGCAAACCGCGATCCGGATCCACGCGCAAAAGAATTGAAGCAGTATCGTCCTTTTGAGATCGGCTGGATCGAAGACCTGATCAAAAATGAGTATACAGCGGTATATCCCAAACTGCGCCAGCACGCGCTGGGTTTCCCGACACCAGAGGAACTGCTTTCGAAGGTTTACTACGGGAACTACTGGTTTGAGGGTGACGTCCGTTTTGAAACCGAAGGCTCGCGGCTGATCGAACGCTGCATTATGGACGATCGTGAGGATATCCTGTATCTTCAGTCCTGGGGCGGTGTCAATACAATCGTACGCGCGCTTCTGTCAATCTGGGAAAAGCACAGCGGCAAATATGACTGGCCGGCGGTTTGCGAAAAAGTTGTGAAAAAAGTCGCTATCCTCGGTGTCATGGGCGGACATGGTCAGGACAACAGTTTCCTAGACGCGGATATTCCCGGAAAATTCCCTGGAATCCGATGCCTGCGCGGAGATTTCGGCTACGCTTCCTTCATGACTGCGAAAATCTGTCAGGAGGACACGCTTCCGCTGATGAAGGCGGAATATATGTATCCGCACTTCAAGATCAACCATGGTCCGCTGATGGAAAAATACGCACTTTATGGAGACGGTACGATCTACCGCGGCGAGTGTGACCGCTTCCAGTACGGTCTGATTCCCGTTATTGACTGGGGCTTTACGGGTATGCCGAAGATGGAATTTGATAAATATGATATTCTCGGCGAAGGAGATTCGGGAACCTATATCCCGCTCTTCACGAATTTCGGTCTGCGCGGGATGGAAGACTGGCGTTATGGCACGATGCTGGGCGTACTGCGTGTCGGTCCGAATCATCCCGTCGACATGAGCGCAATGATGGCGGCGAGAAGAAGGGGCAATATGCCGAAGAATCCGTTCCTCAAAGCCTATCACGAGGATTTCGCTGCCAGGGCAGACTGGTGCGTCAAAGATTATGCCGACGCAAACCACAATCCTGTCGTAACACTTTCTGCCTATGATCTTTCGGCGAAACCCGGCGAAACGATAACGGTAAAAGGTGTTGTCGCGGATGTTCGACCCTTCAAGGCAAACTGGTGGCTCTATGCCGGCGGGTGCGGCTATGAGGGAACCGTCGATGAGAATGCCCTTGCGCAGGACAAGGATCTGAATGTCAGCTTTACTGTTCCCGCGGACGCAAAGTCCGGTGATTACTTCAACCTTATTCTTGAGGCGAGAAACGAACACGAGAACCCGATGACAGGCTATGGTCAGGCGATCGTGACAGTAGAATAATCTGGGTTCAGGGTACTGTTATACCTCGTTTTTTTACTTGATACAGACTGGCTGATGTAATGTACCCTCCTTACTGGACAACCAGTAAGGAGGGTACATCTTTTGTGCGCTCGGCATGCGCGATTACTTGGCGGTGAAATTCCGCTACAGACTTGGCAGTAGGAACTGTTAGCCGAAGGCAAAGGTGTCCGTCGCGAGGCGGAATCTGAAGGAAGCCGGATGTGGGGAGAAAACTAACCCGCGGGCAAAACCTCGGTCTGACGAACAGAAACTGCATATAAGGCGTACTCGGAACGGACGAGTTTCCGAAACAAAACGAAGTCCAATACTGCCCGAATTCCGGGGCGTAAATGCAGCAGATACATGAGGTGAAAGTAATCGAGCTTACCCGAGGAGGTCTTGCAGACGCAGAGGAGTAGACGTATTCGAAACAAAGCGCAGTAACAACGAACTGCAA
>ONSY01000195.1 GCA_900320605.1 uncultured Eubacteriales bacterium
AAATCAACAGTTGAAAATGCATCGGCTGCTCTTCCGGTTCCACCCGGAGATATACAGAAAGACATGGTAAATGATATGAGAAATCAAATCTCTTCAGATTCAAATAAGCGAAATGATTTCAGACGGTCCGGAAAGCTTCGGGGGCATGGTGGCTTCACACTCGCCGAGCTTCTGATTGTGATCGCGATCATTCTGATTCTGGCTGCGTTCGGGTTTGTGAATGTTGTTCAGAACCAGCGGAAACTGCGGCTTCGGGAAATGGATGACATCGCCCGCCAGATCTTCATCGCGGCGCAGAATCACCTGACGGTGGCGGAGGCCAGCGGGCAGTGGGATTATGAGAAGCTGAAAAATGACGCATCCATCATCGGGCCGCACAACGACTTATATACCGTCTATGAATTAATAAGGGAATCCGCCGAGGGACCGGCTACAGACAAAAAGCACGATTACAGGGTCATCACCGCGAATACGGGTACCGCCAACGGCAGTGCGATCGATACGATTCTTCCTTTCGGAGCGATCGACGAGACATTGAAAAGCAAACGTTTTATCATTCTCTATGACGCAAAGACCGCAACGATTAACGGCGTTTATTATTCTGAATACGACGGGGATCTGAACTTTGAAAATGTAACAAACAATATTTATACCAAATACATCTATCCTACGGATAATCGCGGCGGGCGTCTTGCAAGCGCAGCTACGCGCCTGATCGGCTGGTACGGTCCGGGTGAAGCGGAAGGTGTGGATGACAGTGGTCTTAAGCGTCCGATCGTAACGGTAGAAAACCTTGAGGCGCTGTCTTTGAATATTGTCGATCCGAATAATAAGCTCGTAACAAATCCCAAGGCGGATGAGTCCAAACAGATCAAGCTGGTATTTAAAGGAAAGACTGCAGGAACTGCTGAGTTTATCGTTCCGATTGACGAATCAGGCCATTTTAATTCTGACAACTTCGCGAAGAATGTATCTTCCCAGTCCACTCTCAATGATAAACTGAATCATCTCTGGACCGGAAAGATGAATGCCAATAACTGGTATTACAAGATTTACCTCGACAGCATCAATGTTCCGGGAGGACATTTTGCCGAGATATTTGAAAGCAGCGGTTTTATAGCCGGCGATGACATTACGATTTCTGTGTCTGTCATTTTCAACGGCAAAGAGTCCAAAGCGACGGAAGTCACGACGAACAGCCTCTTCGGTTCGGTCAGCGAATCGAACGCAATGGTTCTCAACGGACGCCACCTCCAGAATCTGGATTCCGAGATATCAAATGTCGGGAAAGCGGCTTCCAATCCGGTTGCGATTACGGGAGCGGATATTCGTTCGGACATTGCCTGGAGAGATGGTGAGGACAGTAAAGATTTCGAGAATAACTACAAGAACATCGGAAAGACCGGGACCGATGATTTCAGTCTTTATACCGGATCCGAAAGCACAGCGGTTCAGGTATATAAATACAATAATTCGACGCCGAAGCCGGAACATAAGTTTTACAGCATAGAAAATGCGACCCTGAAAACAGTCAACGGAAACGAAAACACGCTTTCCAATTTTGACATCGTCGAGAATGATACGGATAAAAATGCCGGACTCTTCGGCTCCTTTGCTGTCGCGGACAGTAAGATCAGCGATCTGAAGCTGAAGAACTTTACCGTCACCGGAACCGGCTCTGCCGGTGCTCTCTGCGGTTTCTCAAAGAATACGGAGATCACGAAAGTACTGGCCTATCACGAAGCGCAAACCGGCCCGACCTATGTTCCCGGCAAAGATTCTCTTATCACCGGTAAAGTTTCGGGCGGCCTTGTCGGCACCATGGACGGCGGAAAGATCGAGCAGAGCGCGGCTGCTGTCTTCGTGAAAGCTACAGGCACCGCTGCTGCAGACAATGCCGGCGGCCTCGTCGGAACCTGCACAGGCACTGTAAACATCACAGACAGCTATACCGGCGGCCATACAGCCGGCTACACCGGTTCGGATATTGACCTGATCGGATATTATGAAGATGTCACTACTGATGGCGTTCGTGGCAGATATAATGTCATCTCAGCCGGAGGCTCTGCCGGCGGCCTGATCGGCTCTTATGCCGGCGGTACGATTACCCGCTGCTATTCCAC
>ONSY01000024.1 GCA_900320605.1 uncultured Eubacteriales bacterium
ATCTCACCGCTTCCGAGCGCACCGCTTTGCTGAGCGTCGATCAGTGCCTGCAGGTTTGTTCCTCCCCCGGAAACAAGGACAGCTATTTTTGTCTTTTCGCTCATGATTGTTTCTCCGTTGCGTCAGATGAGACGGATTTTTTCATCCGCCGCAATAATCTTTCCGATCACATATGCTTCCAGACCCTGCGCGTTCAGAATTTCAAGAGCGCGTTCAGCGTCCTCATCCGAGACGATGACGCTCATGCCGACGCCCATATTGAACGTATTGAACATATCGCGTTCGCTGATATTTCCCTCTTTCGCGATCAGTTTGAAAATCGGCAGGATTTTTACCGCATTCTTATTGATCTCGGCACAGAGGCCGTCCGGAATGCACCGCGGGATATTCTCATAGAAACCGCCGCCGGTGATATGGGAGATTCCGTGCACCTCGATCTCCCCGAGCAGACGGAGAACCGGCTTGACATAGATTTTAGTTGGAGTCAGGAGTGTTTCACCGAGTGATGCGCCTCCAAGCTCTTCCCGGGGCGCTTTCAGATCCGTGTTCTCCACATCAAAAACTTTTCGGACAAGTGAAAAACCGTTGGAATGAACGCCGCTGGAAGGGAGCGCGATGACCACGTCGCCCGCTTTCATCCGCTTCTGATCAATGATTTTCTCTTTATCCACGATCCCGGTGCAATAACCGGCCAGATCGTAATCGTCCTGTGCCATCATGCCGGGATGCTCCGCGGTCTCGCCGCCGATCAGTGCGCAGCCGGCCTGCACGCAGCCTTCCGCCACGCCGGCCACGATGGCTGCGATTTTTTCCGGCACATTTTTGCCGCAGGCGATATAATCAAGGAAAAACAGCGGTTTCGCACCGCAGCAGATCACGTCGTTGACGCACATCGCAACGCAGTCAATGCCGATGGTGTCGTGCTTATCGAGAAGCATGGCGATCCTGAGCTTGGTACCCACGCCGTCGGTTCCGCTGACAAGCACCGGCTTTTTCATCCCGTCGGCGTCAAGTTCAAAGAGGCCGCCGAAGCCACCGACGTCCGAGCAGACACCAGGTGTGACAGTTCTCTTGATATGCTGTTTCATCAGTTCAACGGCTCTGTAGCCTGCCGTAATATCCACGCCGGCGGCCGCGTAACTATCCGATCTGGAAAGCTCGTTCATATAATCCTCCCAAAAGTCGGGCGGACGATTGTCCGCCCGGTATCTTTAATTCTGTGTACTCAGTCATCGGACCGGTCGGAATTTGAAAAGCAGTTTTCTATTCCTCGCCGTTCCAGCAGTAAGTGCAGAGTTGGCACTTCGGCAGTCCGATCGATTTGATGACGCCTTCCAGCGTCTGATATTCGAGTGTGGCAAAATGGAACCGTTCGCAGATTGCACGGCGCATCGCCTGTCCGCGCTCGGTAGCGGAATCGCTGTATTCGTTGAGATGGTTGAATCCTTCTTCCCCTTCGAGTTCGAGGATCACTCTTCTTGAAATCAGCTCAAGATCACTTGTCGCACGGGAGAAGTTGAGATATTTGCAGCCGTACATAATCGGCGGACAGGCCGACCGCATATGGACGGATTTTGCTCCGTTCTCATATAGGAATTCAACAGTCTCCTTCAGCTGTGTCCCGCGTACAATGGAATCATCAACGAAAAGCAGATTGCGGTCCTGAATCAGCTCATGCACCGGAATCTGTTTCATCTTTGCCACCTGATCCCGGTCACTCTGATTAGCCGGCATGAAGCTGCGCGGCCACGTAGGCGTATATTTGATAAACGGACGGGAAAACGGAACCGCGCTGCGGGTGGAGTAGCCGATTGCGTGCGGTGTTCCGGAATCCGGTACTCCGCACACATAATCGATCTGCGGAAGGTTTCCGCGGTCGATATCGTTCTGCGCCATAATCGCACCGTTGCGGTAACGCATCGCCTCGACATTGACGCCCTCGTAATATGAGGTCGGATATCCGTAATAAGTCCAGAGGAATGAGCAGATTTTCATCTGCTCCCCCGGCTGCTGAAGCACTTCGTATCCGTCAGCCCTGATTTCGACAATCTC
>ONSY01000135.1 GCA_900320605.1 uncultured Eubacteriales bacterium
GATACTACCGGCTGTCTGCGGCGTTATTCATTTTTCAGCCACTGCGGAATATATCACACCGCCGTGGAAACTGTCAATACCGTAATCAGAACTTCATCGAATTGAACTTGACACCGGGGCCCATCGTGGAAGAAACGACCAGGCTCTTGATATAAGTTCCCTTCGCGGCCTGCGGTTTGGCCTTGATGATCGCATCCATCAGGGTGTTCAGGTTCTCTTCGAGTTTGTCAACACCGAAAGACGCTTTTCCGATGGGGCAGTGGCAGATGGATGTCTTGTCTACACGATACTCAACCTTACCGGCTTTAATATCGGAAATAGCTTTTGCTACGTCCATCGTAACGGTGCCGCTCTTCGGGTTCGGCATCAAGCCTTTCGGTCCGAGGATACGGCCGATACGTCCGACAACGCCCATCATGTCCGGGGTTGCTACGCAAACGTCAAACTCGAACCAGTTCTCCGTCTGAATCTTCTTGACCAGTTCTTCATCGCCTACATAATCTGCTCCGGCTTCCTGTGCCTCACGGGCCTTGTCTGCTTTCGCAAAAACGAGGACGCGGACTTTTTTACCGGTGCCGTGCGGCAGAACGACTGCGCCACGGACCTGCTGATCAGCATGACGCGGATCTACGCCCAGGCGGATGGAAGCTTCGATAGTTTCATCGAATTTCGCCTTTGCGGTGGACAGGACTGCTTCCAGTCCCTCTCTCGGGTCATACAGTCTCAGATTATCAATAGACTTCTTGCTTTCAATATACTTCTTGCCGTGCTTCATCCTGTGCCTCCTTACTCGCTGACGACGATGCCCATGCTGCGGGCGGTGCCTGCAACCATGCTCATAGCCGCTTCAACGGACGCCGCATTCAGATCGGGCATTTTCAGCTCGGCAATTTCTTTAACCTGAGCCTTGGTGATCGTTGCGACCTTCGTTTTGTTCGGTACGCCGGACGCTTTTTCAACGTTTGCAGCTTTCTTGATCAGAACAGCTGCCGGAGGCGTCTTTGTGATGAATGAGAATGTGTGATCCTGATAAACAGTGATCACGACCGGGATAATCAATCCGACCTGCTTGTTGGTCTTCTCATTGAATTCTTTGCAGAATCCCATGATGTTCAGACCATGCTGACCAAGAGCCGGACCTACCGGCGGCGCGGGCGTAGCCTTGCCCGCCGGAATCTGCAGCTTAACATAGCCTACAATTTTTTTTGCCATAGCGGTTCCTCCTACTGAATTTTGTGGTGCGAACGGGGTGCCTCCCCTTCCACATCTATTGCCAATATGCCGCAAGCGGCATACACTGGACGGAATTAAATCTTCTGAACCTGAACGAAATCAAGTTCAACGGGGGTTTCCCTTCCGAACATGGAAACCGTCAGCTTAACTTTCTGACGTTCTGGATCGAGTTTTTCAACTCGGCCGATGAAGTTCTCAAGCGGTCCGGATACGACGCGGACTTCTTCACCGACATCGATATTGAGAACGATCGGAATCCTCTCAACTCCCATTGCGGTTACTTCTTCATCGGAAAGCGGAACGGGTTTGCTTCCGGGTCCGACAAAGCCTGTAACACCTCGCGTATTCCGGATCACGTACCATGTTCGCGGGTTCATGACCCATTCTACGCTGACGCCGCCGTCGCTGCGTTCTTTCTCAACCGTATCTACAAGAATCTTTACCATGACATAGCCAGGATACACCTTGCGCTGAACGACCTTCTTCTTCCCGGTAGCGGTTACTTCGATCGCTTCCTCGGTCGGATACTTCACCTCAAGAACCGTGTCCTGCATTCCGAGATTTTCAATGGATTTTTCAAGGTCTTCCTTGACGCGGTTTTCATACCCGGAATATGTATGAACAACAAACCATCTTGCTTCCTGGCCCATAATGTCACCCGATATTAATGCTCTCTAATGCGCCGATTCCTGTACTGAAGACAAAGTCAAGCGCATAGATAATGAGCGCCATAGCGATTACAAATACGAAAACAGCAACCGTATGAGAAACAAGCTCTTTTTTTGTCAGCCAGGTCAGTTTCTTGACTTCACCGACCATTTCCTGAAGATAACGGACAACACGAAAACGGGAAAGCCCCTTCTGTCCCTTGTCCGAAGTCTTGGATTTGCTCAGTTTCTTGGACTGATCCTGGTTTTTGATCTCAGTCTTGGCCATAATAACTTCCTTCCAGACCGATCACTTGGACTCGCGATGCACTGTGTGCTTGCGGCAGAAACGGCAGTATTTCATGAACTCTACACGATCAGGATCATTCTTTTTGTTCTTGAAAGTGTTGTAATTCCTCTGCTTGCATTCCGTACATGCCAAACAAATCTTAACCCGCATTATATGTATCCTCCCTATAGGTTCTTGTACATTAAAAGAAGCCCCGAAAAAAGGGGACCTTGA
>ONSY01000040.1 GCA_900320605.1 uncultured Eubacteriales bacterium
ATACGGTCTTGAGGCGGGACGGATTCTCCGGAAGATCCACTCCATCCCGGCGCCGCCGGATCAGGAGGACTGGGCGGCGCGCTTTAACCGGAAAATCGACACGAAAATCAGGAATTACGTAACGTGTCCGATCAAATACCCGAACGGACAGGCGTTCATCGACTGTATCGGCGCGAACCGCGTCCTTCTTGCCGGGCGGCCCCAGTCATATCAGCACGGCGACTATCATATCGGAAACATGATGATTGACCGGAACGGAACACTCCGCGTCATTGATTTCAACCGCTGCGACTATGGGGATCCCTGGGAGGAATTCAACCGGATCGTGTGGTGCGCGCAGAAGTCTTTTCCCTTCGCCTCCGGCATCGTGGACGGATATTTCGGCAGGGAAGTCCCGGAAAATTTCTGGAAACTTCTTGCCCTTTACATCTCAAGCAATACGCTCTCGTCGGTCAGCTGGGCGATTCCGTTCGGGGAATCCGAAATCAGTACGATGCTCGGGCAGGCAAAGGAAGTGCTTTCCTGGTACCATGACATGTCGGATCTGATCCCTGCGTGGTACCGCCGGTGAGAAGAAATGAATCAGCGGGGAGGAATGAACGTGAAACTGGTATTTCCGACATTGGAATATAAAGAGAGAGCCATCGAATATATCCGGGAATTCTATGAGTACGGGTCCGAAATCAACGGCAGCGGCAGCCTCGACCGGTTCCTGAGAGAATCGGACTATGAGTCATGGCTTCAGAAGGTCATAAGCGACCTGGACGTCGCGAACATCCCAAAGTCCAGGGTTCCCGCGCTGACGTATTTCTTCGTCCGCGAAACGGATGACCGGATCGTCGGGATGATCAATATCCGTCTTGCCCTCAATGACTTCCTCCGGACCGAGGGAGGCCATATCGGGTATTCCGTAAGACCGACCGAACGCCGCAGGCATTACGCGACGCAGATGCTCACTGCCGCGCTCGGGGTCTGCGACGTGCTCGGAATTCGGGAAGTGCTGGTTTCGTGCGATAAGGACAATCCCGCTTCCGCGGGCGTCATCCGAAACTGCGGGGGCGTTCTGCAGCGCGAGACATACAGCGAAACGTACGGCGGGACGCTGCAGATGTATGTGATCAGGCGGCAGAGTCCGGACTGACGCTTTCGCTGAGAAAATCAGGGAATTGAGGTTCAAAAGAATGGTCACGAAGCATGTCGTCGTTCTGCCCTACGATAAGGGGTGGGAACAGGACTTTATAAAAATAAAAGAGGAGCTTCTCTCCGCGCTGGGAGATCTCACGGAGGAGATCGAGCACATCGGCAGCACTTCCGTCCCTGGACTGTCGGCAAAGCCGATCATCGATATTGACGTCGTCATAGACGATCCGCCGCGGCTTCGCGGCGTGATCCGCGCTCTTTCAAATATCGGCTATTTCCATGAGGGCGATCTCGGAATCGCCGGACGGGAAGCGTTCGGATATGAGGGAAAGGAGCATCTGCGAAAGCACCATCTGTACGTATGCGCGAAAGACTCCGCGGAGCTTCGAAGACATATCGGTTTTCGGGACTTTCTGCGTTCGCATCCGGACGCCGTGCGGGAATACAGCCGCATCAAGGAGGAAGGCGCGGCGCTCTATCCGTTCGATATCGAACAGTATATCGCGTACAAATCCCCGTTTATTGAGAAGATTTACGCCGAGCTCGGACTGTGAACCGTCCGTGTGTCCGCAGGAGGGAGAAACAATATGGAAATCAAAAAGGTAATCAAAGAGTCATTTGCGGTCATCGGCAAAGAAGGTTCAACCTCCGATGGCGACGGGTTCATTCAGAGACTTTGGGAGGACGCCAATTCGCACTTTGATCAGATCGCGCATCTTGCCAAAAGAGACGGGGACGGAAACCTTATAGGCATATGGGGAGCGATGTCGGATTTCACGCGTACCTTCCTGCCCTGGGATCATTTCAGAAACGGCCTCTATCTGGCGGGCGCGGAGTGCGGAGACGAAGCGCAGGCTCCTGACGGATGGGTAAAATGGGTCGTCCCGGGCTATGAGTATCTTCGGGCGGAGAACGACGGGGAGGACACATTCTCTCAGATGCTTCAGTATCTGAAAGACAACGACCTTTCGCTTGCCGGCGCGGTCCATGATTTCACGTGCCCGAAAACCGGGAAAAACTATATGTTCTTCCCGATCCGAAAGCTGTAAGCGCGGTCTGTTTATGAGAGTGTTTCGGAAAAAAACAGATGAGAAATACAATAACGAAAATACGGAGGGATCATGATGTCTTCTGAACAGATCCATCTTGAAAAAATAACGTGGGACAATTATAGGGATATCTGCAGACTGCGGGTCACAAAAGAACAGGACAGCTTTGTCGCGAGAAATGAGCGGAGCCTGATCCACGCATATATCGCGCTTTCCCAGGGAGAAATCAAGCCGTTTCCGTTTGGAATCTATCTGGGGAAGAAACCGATTGGCTTTGTGATGATCGGGTATAACGGCTATGAGGAAGGCGATCCGGAGTTTACGAAGGATACGTATTTTATCTGGCGGTTTATGATTGACAAACGGTATCAGGGAAAAGGTCACGGGCGGCAGGCGTTCCAGCTGGCGCTGGATTTCGTCCGTACGTTTCCGTGCGGCCCGTCGGAACTCTGCTGGCTGTCCTATGAGCCGGAGAATGAAAGGGCAAAGAAGCTGTACGCGTCCTTCGGCTTCGTTGAGGCTCCGGAAGGATACGTCGAAGGCGAGGAAATGCCCGCGATTCTTAAGCTGTAAATAATAAACGGATGATCCGGCTTCGCCGTCAGTCCCTGAAAAGCGAGAAAAATGAAATGAATGAAAAGAAAATCATCATCGAAACCGAAAGGCTGATCCTGCGGCGGTTCCGCGGAGAAGATCTGCAGGATCTCTATGAATATCTCTCCGATGAAACAGCCGTTCGGGTTGAGCCGTATAGGCCAATGAACATGGATGAGGTGAAAAACGAACTCGACATGAGGATCGCGACCGATGAAATGATCGCCGTTGAGCTGAAATCCGTTCATAAGTTCATCGGAAATGTATACCTCGGAAAAAGAGACTGTGATGCGCTGGAACTCGGATATGTTTTCAACAGGTATTTCTGGGGGGCAGGGGTATGCACAGGAAAGCTGTGCCGCGCTGATCTGCAGGGATTTCTCGCAGGGAGTGCACAGAATCTATGCGGAGTGCGATCCGTGCAACACGGCGTCGTGGAAACTGCTTGAAAGACTGGGATTTGCAAGAGAGGCTCATCTGAGGCAGAATGTGTTCTTCTGGAAAGACGAAAACAGCAATCCGATCTGGAAGGACACATATGTATACGGCATCCTGAAAGAGTAAACGTCTGGAACGCTTATGTTTGAAGAAGAGATTTTTGAAACTGCCGATTTCAAAAAACTCGATTTGCTCTTGAAAATGGATAATATAAACAATAACAGCAAATTTAAATCTGTCGATGTGATTTTTATAAAAATCTCTATTGAGACTGTATGCTGCTTGTACCACCAAAAGAAGGACTTTATTTCAGTGCCGTATGAGCCGCAGAATACGGACTATCTGCAACAGCTGAAATAAGATTGATAAA
>ONSY01000029.1 GCA_900320605.1 uncultured Eubacteriales bacterium
GGCGGCTGGTGCTGGTATGTTGTCTGTGCAGACTGCGGCGCCCAAACCGCGGCCATGACCTTCAAAACAGCCGAAGAGCGCAAGGAAGCTGCTAAAACGGTCGCGATGCTCTGGAACACCCGCAAGGTCATGCGCGGCGGTGTCGGCGACTGATTTTCAGGTCTGCTTTTCCCGCTTCATTCCTGCCAGAAAAGGCGCTCAGACCAAAGCTGTAACCTATCCGGAGGTAAAAATGTCAGACTGGAAAGCCAGAAATGACCGTTACGAAGAAATAGCCCGGCGGCTGAATGTCATCGGGGAATACTATGATCTTCAAGCAATTTCATCGAGTGAGAAAGGAACCCGTGAGATTGCAAAGTACTACCGGGCTTCTGACTTTTATTATAATCTGGTTCATTCAAAAGGCGGACACAACATCCATATGGGTCTTTCTCAGGATGGTCAGTTTCACAAGGAAGACTTCCTGATGCAGGCGAAGTTCATAGCTGGCCATATCGGTCCCGATACCTGTCGGATATTGGAGGTTGGTGCGGGCAGGGTGGCAAACACGAAGTATCTCGCCGGATTGTTTCCTCACATTGCATTCACTGCGCTGGATTTACCGGGACGGAACTTTCTGAAAACAAAGGTTCCGAAAAACGTTACGCTTACAGAAGGCGATTACAACGATCTGTCACGCTTCGGGAAGGGATCCTTTGATCTTGTTTTCGGTGTGGAAACCATCTGTCACAGTCCGGATAAGAACCGAACTGTCCGGGAGATCTCCCGGATACTGAAACCGGGCGGAAAGCTGATTGTTTTTGACGTATACGAACCGCTTCCGAAATCGGAGATGACCGAATTTGAGCAGAACGTTAACCGCATCACGCTGGCGTCGATGTGTGTTACGGAACTGGATCTGTTTATCGGAGATACAGAAAAATATCTCCGGGAAAACGGATACGGAAAGATAGAAGTCACAGATCTCACACAGCAGATCCGGCCAAGCCTCTCCCGCCTTGACCGTTTATTCGGGAAATGGTTCCGCCACCCGAAGATTATGCGCTTTCTTCGCCTTTTCATCCGCAGGGAAGCAAATCAGAACAGTATCGCAGGCTGGGTGATGCTTCCGGCATTTGACGGAGAACGGCTTCTGCAGTACAATCGCGTTGTTGCTGTAAAAAACTGACTCACACGAAACAGAAAACACGGATCCTTCCCGCCGTCTGCTGATAACAGAATGATCCATTCAGAAGACGGCAGTCAATTTCGCAGGAGGCGCATTCTCAGTGAAAATACTAAATTTCGGATCGCTGAATCTGGATTACATTTATTCTGTAGAACATTTTCCGCAGCCTGGAGAAACACTCGCCTCCCGCAATCTGGAGGTTCGTCCCGGAGGGAAAGGTTTGAATCAGTCAATCGCGCTTGCGCGCGCCGGTGCTTCGAACGTTTTCCATGCTGGTCTTTATGGCAGCGGAGGCGAAATGCTGCCCCAGCTTCTGCGCGTCAACGGTGTCGATACACGGTTTCTCCTGAAAACAGATGCACTTCAGGGAAACGCTGTGATCGAAGTAATCCCCTCCGGTGAAAACCGGATCGTGCTGTTCGGCGGCTCAAACCGCGTAATCACAAAAGAGCAGATTGATGGTACTTTTGCTTTCTTTGACAAGGATGACCTGCTGCTCCTGCAGAACGAAGTGAATCTTCTTCCCGAGATCGTGGAACAGGGATTTCAGAAAGGAATGCAGATCGTCCTCAATCCGTCTCCATGTGACGAAGCTCTAGCCGCGGTTGACTTTTCGAAGCTTTCCTGGCTTTTCGTCAACGAAATCGAAGCCGCCGCAATCTCCGGTTCCGCAGATCCCGACGAGGCCTTTTCCGCGCTGCACGGACAATTTCCGTCTCTTTCACTGCTTGTCACACTCGGAGCTTCCGGCAGCTGCGCGTTCCGTGTGTCTGAAAACTCTGTGGAACGCCATTTTGAACCCGCAATTAAGACAAAAGCAATTGATACGACTGCTGCCGGCGATACCTATACTGGTTATTTTCTCTCTTCGCTCCTGCGCGGTGATTCTCTCCGGGCCGCAATGAATCTGGCAAGCCGTGCTGCAGCTCTAAGCATCTCGGCTCCGGGTGCCGCCGATTCCATTCCGCATTATACTGCTCTTACTGAATCTGAGCTTATTACACGCTGAAACCCGCTCTTTCCGATATATCATTTCTCAGAAAGTCTTCTGCCGGTTCAGAAGGCTTTCTGTTTTTCCAGTGCAGAACGATACAAAGTATATTCTAAATATAATTGGTCATATTTCATAGAAGTGCTTGACAAATCCATGGATTCGTTTAACATATTAGATAGATCAATAATTCAAACAGGAGGATTATTCCATGACAGACGTTCTTGCTTATACCATTTACGGTAAAATCCGCGGCGTGTATTTCGACGGCGTGTACCGTTTCCTCGGCGTTCGCTACGCAAAAGCTCCGGTAGGCGAGCTGCGCTTTATGCCCCCGCAGAAACCGGATGTTTCTCCCGTCATCGTAGATGCGAAGGAATATGCGCTTAAATGCCCCCAGACAGACACTCCCCGCATTGAGGTTCCTGAGGTTGCCAATTCCAAATGGAATATCAGCAATCAGAAAATCGTAACGGGCAACATGGAAATGGGAAAAGGCCCGCAGTCTGAAGATTGCCTTGCGCTCAACATCTGGACCCCCGAACTGACCGAAGGCGCAAACCTTCCCGTTATGGTATGGTGCCATGGTGGCGGCGCGCTTGCCGGAACGGCGGAATGCCCGCATCAGGACGGTTTCAACATGGCCAAGAAAAACGGAGTGGTAATGGTTTCCTTCAGCCATCGTCTCGGGATCTTCGGCTATATGGATTTAACACACCTCGGCGTAGAAAAATACGCTCACAGCCGCAACATCGGCAACCTTGACATGGTCGCGGTGCTTGAATGGGTCCGCGACAACATCCAGTATTTCGGCGGCGACCCGAATAATGTAACCATTTTCGGCGAATCCGGCGGCGGCGGAAAAGTCTGCCAGCTGATGGGTATGCCCGCTGCAAAAGGCCTCTTCCATAAGGCGATCTGCCAGAGCGGCGGTTTCCAGGCAATCGATCCGAAATTCGGACAGGTAGATACCGATGCGTTCCTGTCACATCTCGGAATCAGCAAAGACAACATTGAAAAACTTGAAACAATTCCCGCAGAGGATCTGATCCGCGCGATGCGTGAAATCAACGCTACGCGCGAAAACGGAAACTACCTCAATTTCCCCGTAACGTTCGATGGCGAGGTCATTCAGTACAATCCCTTCGACGGAGCCGAAGGAACCGAATTCGCGAAGGATATTCCATTCGTCATTTGCTATACGAAAGAAGACATGGCGCTGCTCGCGCTCTTCAACCCCGAAATCTTTGAACTGACCTGGGAGACACTTCCGAAGAAACTGCTTGATTCCGGATACACACAGGAACAGACCGATGAGATTATCGCGACCTACAAAGAAATTCTTCCGGATCCGACCGCAGTCGATGTCATGATAGCCCTTATGAACGACAGCCGTCAGGCAAAGTTCGTTGAAGACACTGCGCGCGTCAGAGCCGGCAAGGGTGCCGCGCCGCTTTACAACGCGGTCTTTGCATTTGAAAGTCCTGATCCAGTTCAGAAGGCATTCCATGGAACCGACGTTCCTTTCTTCTTCGACAACGCCTATCTCGCTCCCGGCATGTACACCGCGAAAAACAAAGCCGCCGCGTTCAAAGCCTCCGATACCTGCGGTTCCGCCTGGGCTGCGTTTGCGAAGGACGGATATGATCCGACCGGCCGCAACATGCCGAAATGGCTTCCCTATGATACGGAAAAGGGACGTTATTCGATGCTGTTTAAGGAAGATACTGAAATCGTCCTCGATTACCGCAAAAAAGCACTCGATCTTGTCTACAAATACGCCGGTAAAAATCTTCCCGGCTTCGGCAGAGAGATTCCGAAAGAAGAAAAGAAATAAACAGTCTAATCCTAAAAAGAGCAGGGCGAATTCCCTGCTCTTTTGCATTTTATTATAAAAA
>ONSY01000042.1 GCA_900320605.1 uncultured Eubacteriales bacterium
CAAGCGGAGTCAGAATTCCGAGAAGCACATAACGTGCATCTTTAAAATCATAAGCGCAGGTTGAAAGCGTAACGATCCGGTCGGAATCCGACGGCACGATTCCGCTCTGGAAGCTCGAAAGCGCAAGGGCATGATCAATCAGCGTCTTCCTTTCGCCTCCGTAAATCGGATATGAATAACAGATATCATCCGTGGCGGCGGTATACCCCGCGAAGAGCTCCAGGAGGTAGTCTCCCGAAGGGGTGTAGATCAGCATATTCGGGTGCGCGTTATAGAATGACTGACTTTTATACTTGACAATCGCCGCGAACATCGAGCCGTTGTCCATATGATGCCCGTAAATCAGCGTATCGGAAGCGGAAAAATCCTTTGGGTGCCGGTAATCGATAAAGATGCTTCCGAAGCTGCTGTAAACGCCGTCAAAGCGATGATTCAGATAATAATCGTTGTTGCTGCCGCGTACGATGGGATAATTGATCGCAGTACCTTCACAATAGATCCATCCCGCGACATCCCCGTTCTGGGAAAACAGCGCCTCATAGTCTACGGAAAGATCAACGACCTCGATTTCCTCGACTTCTCCCGTTACGGTTTCTTCTGAAGAAACTTCGGATGTTCCGGTTTCAGAAGAAGACGGCAGCTCATCGATACTGGCCCGGTTGATTTTCCGCACGATTTTTTTCTCTGTTTCAGATACGGCGCTCTGAGCAATATTCTCATATGCCTTTTCGCCTTCACGGTAATTGAGCATTCCGGAAATCACCTTATAGCCGCTGAAGCCCATGACTCCGAGGAGTATGAAAATAATGATCAGAAAAGGCCAGCGCCTTTTTTTGGACCCGCTGTTTTTTTCAGAAAAATGTTTGGAGTTGTTTTTCAAGCTCTCACCTCAATATCGCTGCATCTTACTGTTTAAGCTGTGCGATCGTAACACCGGCCTCTCCCTCTCCATAGGAACCGAGCCGGTATTTATCAACCGATTTATGCCGCTTCAGATACTGCTGCACCGCCGCGCGCAGCGCACCAGTGCCTTTACCGTGTATGATCGTAATCTGGGAAAGTCCGGAAATCAGCGCCTGATCAATCGCGCGATCCGTTTCCATCAGCGCTTCCTCAACCGTCATCCCTCTCAGATCGACTTCGGTTGCAGGGCTTCGGGTGACAAGTTCCTTTGTGATCGCGCGCTTTTCCCGCTTAGCGGCCTTTTCGACCTCTTCTATCAGCTTCAGTGAGGAGATTTTCACTCTCGTCCGAAGATTTCCCGCCTGGATTTCTGCAGTAGAACTGTCCGGAGAAGCGGAAAGAACAACCGCCTCTTTTTCGAGATCCATCATCAGTACGCGATCCCCCGGCCGCAGCTGCCGAGGCAGCCGGTATGCCTCACGCTTCTTGCGTTCGACCGGATCCGCGCCCCGTTCAAGCTTCTGCATCTCAGAACGCAGCCGGCTTTTCTGCTCGACGGTCAGAACTTTGCTCTGCTGCTTCTGCATCTCCTCAAGCTCATTGAGCAGCGCATCCGAACGCGCGCGCGTTCTTGAGACAATATTGGCAGCCTGTCCGCGGGCACGGTCAAGTTCGCTTCTGGCGCTCATTTTTGCGCGCTCGAGCTCCTCGCTCGCCATACGGCGGCTTTCCTGCGCCTCTGAGAGCAGCTTCTGCGTCTCGGCCTTCTGCTCCTCCAGCTCCACGCGCATCTTCTCAAGGCGGTCAGCCGCGTCCGAGAACAAAGTATCCTCTTCGGAAAGAAGCTCACCGGCACGCGCCACGAGCCGTGGATCCATTCCAAGACGCTGGGAAATTGCGAATGCGTTCGATTTTCCCGGGACCCCGATCAGAAGCTTATAGGTCGGACGGAGCGTCGTGATATCAAATTCACAGCAGGCATTCTCCACTCCGGACGTCTCAAGCGCATACTGTTTCAGTTCGGCATAATGAGTAGTCGCGGCGATTTTTGCGCCGCGCATCCGCAGTTCCTCAAGAATCGCCATCGCAAGCGCGGCTCCTTCCGCGGGATCCGTTCCCGATCCGATCTCATCAAGAATTACCAGGCTGCGGTGATCTGCCGTAGAAAGCATCTCGATAATTGCTTTCATGTGAGAGGAGAATGTCGAAAGGGACTGTTCAATACTCTGTTCGTCCCCGATATTGACATAGACATTTTCAAAAACAGAAAGCTCGCTGCCTTCACTGGCCGGCACCATCAGTCCGCACATCATCATCAGGGTAAAAAGCGCGACCGTTTTGAGCGCGACCGTCTTGCCCCCGGTATTCGGTCCGGTGATAACCAGCGTGTCAAAACTTCTTCCGAGTTCAACATCGATCGGAACAACCGCCTTCGGATCAATCAGCGGATGACGCGCACTTTTCAGAACAATCCGTCCCTCGCTGTTGACTTTCGGTGTCACCGCTTTCATCTTGTAAGCCAGAGATGCCTTCGCAAAAATGAGATTCAGTTCCACTGCAGCATGGTAGCTTTCTATAATCGTATCGGCAAAGCTCCCCGCCTGCGCGGAGAGTTCCGCCAGTATCCGCTCGATTTCCGCCTTTTCCTGCGCTTCCAGGACGCGTACCTCATTGTTTGTCTCAACAACGCCGATCGGCTCGATAAAGACCGTAGCACCGCTTGAAGAAGTGTCGTGCACAAGACCCTGAACCTGAGTTCTGTACTCTGCCTTCACGGGAACGACAAAACGTCCGCTGCGCTGCGTAATGATCGGCTCCTGAAGATATTTCTGGTAAAAGGTCGAATGAATCATCTTTTCCAGCTGTTCACGCGCCTTAACCTGGGAACGGCGGATTTTCCTGCGGATTTCAAACAGTTCCGGTGAAGCCTGATCCGCCACTTCATCCTCAGACAGAACAACTGTACGGATCCGGTCCTCAAGATATTTATTCGGCGAAATCAGAAAGAAACGGTCGTCAAGCGAGGTCTGCATTCCGGCATTGCGGGACCTCCAGTCATCAATCGCGCGGAAAACAGAAAGCACTCCGGCGACCTTCAGAAGGTCCTTAAGGCTCAGCACTCCGCCGGCACCGGCGCGGCGCAGAGCGTTCGTAATGTTCACAAGCCCGGAAAACCCGGGAGCACCGAATTTCGCGAGCAGCACATAGGCGTCATCAGTTTCACGCAGGAGACCGCGCACCGAATCCTCCTGCGTCTGCGGAGCAATTTCCCGGGCGGCAGAAGCCGCATCCTCACAGGAAGTTTCCTGCGCGAGCAGTGCCAGAATCTTATCGAGCTCTGCTTCGCGGCAATGTAAAATCATTGTATTCCTCCAAGATTATGTCACCCATTTTATGTGGCTAATATTTTATGATAAAAATCAAGCGTTTTCATACGGTAACCGATCGATGAAACTGCGTATCCTTCCGCCGCCGCGGCAAACTCCTTCTCGCTCTCAGGCGATATTGAAAACGCGAACAGTTTTTCGAAATCGGCGTATATCGTATGGCGAAGTGCGCTGACCGCTCCGCGGGAAAGTTCATAGCACGGCTCCGGGGAAGGTTTATAACAGTCCTGACAGAGAATGGTTCCCTTCTGAGGATAGAAGAACATCCTGTCACAGAGATACTCTCCGCAATGCGCGCAGGCGACGAGATCCGGCATAAAGCCCGAAAGCGCGAGAATCCTCATTTCCACTGACGCCTTCAGGACCGCCTGAGGACGCTCTCCCTTTGACAGATAGTGCAGAGCGTTGAGCAGAAGGCGCAGATATTCCCCGGCAGGCGTTCCTTCCGGAGCGAATTTCCCCGCCAGCTCACAGAAATACTGTGCAAGCGAAAGCGCCGTGATATCATCGTAAAGCTCAAAAAACACTCTGATCGGCTTTGCTTCGCTGACAATATAGCGTTCCTTTCCCTGATAGATTTTCAGATCGGAATAACACAGAAGCTGAGTCGCACCGGCGGTACGGCTCTTCATTTCCTTCGCCTTGCGGACAAACGCACGCAGAAGTCCCTCATCTCTGGTCAGTATCCAGACAAGCCGGTCGCTCTCGCCGACCGGACTTTCCCGGACGATCAGTCCCTGCGTCACAAATTGCATCGTTTTCCTCCAACCATTCACTTCTCAAAAGAGAAATTCCGATCTCCCATTTCTCAGGAAACAATTCCAATTCGCTGCAGCCTAGCTGCAGACAATGCTCCGGAGAAAAACCGCATTCCTTCTAAGGGGACGGGAAAGCGGGATTTCAGTCATCAAAGTTGCGGCTGTCATAGCCGAAATCCATCAGAAGGCCGGTACGGTTGCGCCAGTCTTCCTTTACCTTGACCCAAAGGCCGAGCGATACCTTGCATTCGAAGAAGCGTTCGAGATCCAGCCGTGCCTGGGTTCCGATCTGTTTGAGCATCTCGCCGCGTTTCCCGATCAGAATTCCCTTATGGCTCGCTTTTTCACAGATGATCGTAGCTTCGATATCAAGAATGTCCTTCCCGTCACGCATCGAAAAGCTCTCAATCGCGACAGCGACCCCGTGAGGCACTTCGCGTTCGATATTGCGCAGTACCTTCTCCCGGATAACCTCCGATGCAATCAGTCGATCGGGCTGATCCGTAATCTCATCCTCAGGAAAGAAGAAATCGCCCTCGATGCACTGTTTTTGAATTTCATCATACAGGAGATCAATCCCGTTGCCGGTTTTTGCGGAAAGCGGGACAACAGCCTCGAATTCATAGAGCCTGCTGTATTTTTCAATATCCTCCAGAAGTTTTGTCTTGTCTTCGAGAAGATCAATTTTATTGATTGCGAGAATTACCGGCATCCCGAGCGCTTTGAATCGTTCGATCAGTGAAAGGTCCGCCGGAGAAACCGGAGCGGCGGCCTGGGTAACGAGGACACAAGCGTCCACGCCGGCTACTGAACCATCGACCGCCTTGACCATATAGTCTCCGAGCTTGTCACGAGGCTTCAGAAGTCCGGGCGTATCGATAAACACAATCTGCGTATTGCCCCGGGTCAGGATTCCTGTAACACGGGTTCTGGTTGTCTGCGGCTTCTTCGATACAATCGAGACCTTCTGCCCTATCATCGCATTGAGCAGCGAAGACTTTCCGGTATTCGGACGGCCGACAATCGCGATAAATGCGGTTTTTTGGGGGGATGATTTCATAGTTGCTCCTCTTGAGATTCTCCGTTATAGCGCAACGTACGTACCCGGGAGGATCCCGAAAATACGTACGCCTTTTATGATGTTACTGACCGTCTTCCGGTACGTAGGATACACTGCTGGGGAGACCGAGCTGATGCATCACAAATTCCTCTTTTTCCCGCATTCTGACCTGATCAAGACCTCCGGCCTCATGATCATAGCCAAGCAAATGCAGAACCGAATGCGCTGTTAAATATCCGACTTCGCGTGAAAGTGAATGATCAAAACGCTCGGCCTGCTCGACTGCTGTTTCCATCGAAATGACAACGTCTCCGAGCATTTTCGCTCCATTTTCGGGATTTGTATCATACTGACCGTTTTCGCCGAGGGGGAAGGAAAGCACGTCCGTCGACGCGTCCTTATCACGGTAGGTACGGTTGAGTTCGCGGATCTGTTCGTTGTTGACAAACGTCACGCTGATCTCCGCGGGATCGGGGAATTTTTCCATCTGAAGAACCGCATTGCAGCAGCGGCGGATCAGCATTCTCAGTCCGGTCGGAATTTTCACGTCTTTCTGCCTGTTTGAAATGATTACTTTCACTTTTTCCATTTATTCTCCCCTGCCTCCTCATATTTTTCGTAAGCTTTAATAATATCCTGAACCAGCTTATGTCTCACGACATCCTTTTCCGTAAAGCGCATCTGCGCTATATCGTCAACATTTTTAAGAATTCGCAGGACCTGACGCAGACCGGAAGTTTTTCCTTCCGGAAGATCAATCTGCGTAATATCTCCGGTAATAACCATTTTAGAATTGAAGCCGAGACGTGTCAGGAACATTTTCATCTGTTCATTTGTCGTGTTCTGCGCCTCATCGAGGATGATAAAGCTGTCATCAAGCGTCCTGCCGCGCATATAGGCAAGCGGTGCCACCTCGATTGACCCCTTTTCCAGATATTTCTGATACGTTTCAGCTCCGAGCATATCGAAAAGGGCATCATAAAGAGGCCGGAGATACGGATCAACCTTCTGCTGGAGATCACCGGGCAGGAAACCAAGTTTTTCTCCCGCTTCAACCGCAGGACGCGTCAGAATGATCTTCGTCACTTTCTGGGCTTTGAAAGCGGTCACTGCCATTGCAACAGCAAGATACGTTTTTCCGGTTCCTGCAGGTCCGATTCCGATCGTTATCGTATTCTTATCAATCAGCTCGCAGTATTTTTTCTGACCAAGGGTTTTCGGACGAATCGCCTTTCCCCGGCTTGTAATGCAGATGCAGCTTCCGTCGGAAAGCGAACCGATTGTGTCCCGTTCACCATCATTGACCATCGACATACAATAGCGGACACTCTGTTCATCCAGAGGCTGACCGCGGCGCAGCAGGTCACTCAGGTCACGGATAACCCGAAACGCTTTATCCGTATTCTCCTCATTTCCGCCGCTGATGCGGATCTCACCTCCGCGCACCGCAACTGACACGCCGAACTGGTTCTCAATCGCACGTAGATTTGTATCGAAATTTCCAAAGAGATCCGAAGCGTTTTCCGCCCCTTCAATCATAATCCGTTTTTCTGCCACGTTCCGCTTCCTTTTCGCTTTTTTCACCGGTATAAGCTGTTTCCGTACCGGTCTTATTCTATAGCTATACAAATTCAGTATACCATAAAAGCTCTGTTTTGTCATTACCCTGAACGAATTATTTTCGCCGATTTCATCATCCGCAGATTTGCCCGTGTTCACGTCGGTGTCCTCTGTTTTCCGATCTCACAGTTCAGAAGAAAAACGAAATCCGCCGTCCGTATCTTCAGTCTCATTTCCTTCATGACCGGGTTCCCTATTTTCCAAAACTGCAAAACATTTTTCAGCGCTGAGGCTTTCAGATCTGTCCTTTACCTCTTGACAGGACACATGTGAAAGATGTATAAATTAAATATAATAATACAGAAAAGGAGCAATGGTATGGATTATTTAAACAAAGCACTTGATTTTTTCAAGGACTTCTCCATCATTAAATTTCTTCCCGCCGTCATCATAGTGGTCGTGGGCATCATCCTCGTTCACATCCTGATGAAAATCTATGACAAATCTACCGCGAAATCAAAAGCGGATCAGAGTATTTTCAAATTCTTCCGCGGACTGATCCGTATTCTTCTCTATATCATCGTTCTTCTGATCGCCGCTTCCTCTCTCGGAATCGATGTCTCCGCACTGATTGCCCTGTTAAGCGTCGCGACATTGGCTGTCTCCCTGGCTGTACAGGGAACACTCTCCAACCTCGCGGGCGGCATCATGCTCCTTACCGCGAAGCCCTTCAAAGTCGGCGACTATATTGAAGCAGGAAGCCATACCGGTACGGTTACCGGTACCTCCCTTGTTTATACAAAACTCCTGACCGTTGACAACAAGGAAGTCTCTATCCCCAACAGCGATCTCGCAGCCGCCCGTATCGTCAATTACAGTGCCCTTGAAAAGAGAAGAGTGGACCTTACCTTTAAAGCTTCTTATGATTATTCGATCGACGACGTAAAAGCCGTCCTCGCAAAAGCTGCAGAAAACACCTCCTGTGTCCTCAAAGAAGATCCGATTTTTGTCGCTGTCAGCAAATACTGTGAAAGCGATATCGAATATGTTCTCCGTGCGTATGTTAAAACCGCCGACTACTGGAACGGTTATTTCGGAATCACTGAAAACGTCAAGAGAGCCTACGATACCTACGGTATCTCCTTCACATATCCTCATCTCAACCTTCATCTTCCGGATGGAAAGAGATAAATCACCGCAGTAAAGAATCGGCCTGCCGAACCATTCGGCAGGCCGATTTTCTATCTTGCCAAGGCAGATCAAACCTTGATATTCACCCATTTTCCTCTGTTTACCCGGACAACCAGCATCACGGCGCGAACGACCGCATCAATTCCGAAAGAGATCCATGCGCCGGTAAAACCGAACTGCATGGAGGGAAACGCTTCGTTGAGCGGATAGCAGAACAGATACGTGAGCGCCGGACGAAGAATCGCGACGCTTACAAGCGAAACGATCGCCACGTAGCGGACATCTCCCGCTCCGCGCAGACATCCCGCGAGCATGACGCGGATATTCTGCGGGTAGATTCCAATTACAAGAACCAGGAAACTCAAAGCGGCGCCGGCGATAATCACCGGATCATCGGTAAACAGTGTCGGGAAGAAATTCCGGCCGAAGAAGAGAAGCAGTATCAGAAAAGCAGAAAGGAACAAGGAAATCCTGCTTCCTACTTTGACGTAGAGCATCGCTTTATCCTTGCGGGAAGCACCCAGCGATTGGCCGACCAGCGACGTGCATGCCGAGGAAACACCGTCTCCCAGTGTAAAAGAGAGTGAGGAGATCTGCTGCACAATTGCCTGAGTCGCATACGCGGTTGTACTGACGCCGGCAATGAGACGGCCGTTGATCAAGAAGCCGATTCTCATGAATACCGCTTCGGCCATCGAACCGAGGCCGATATTCACAAGGCTTTTGAGCGTTTGCTTATCAAAACGGAAAAACGAGAACGGCCGCAGTGAGAGATAGTGATCATGCGGCAGCACCATAAGGATGGACATTACCGCCGATACACAGGTGCCGATGGCAGTCGCAATCGCGGCTCCGGCGATTCCCAGCGCAGGAAAGCCGAGGTGTCCGCCGATCAGGCAGTAGTTCAGAAAAACATTGACCACATTCGCCGTCATATTGATAACCATAGTCGACCGCGTCTTTCCGATACCGCGAAGTGCCGCGCAGATGCACAGCGTCCAGCAGTTCGCGATGAAAGCAAGCGAAGTGATCCGGAAATAGGTTACTGCCCCGTCGATGGTATCTTCCTTCGCACCTGACAGAGTCAGAAGCGGATTCGCGAAGACGTATCCCAATACGACCATCACCACACCGACACCGGTAATGATAAAAAGAGACTGTTTAAGGCAGAGCACTGCAGAATCCCGGTCTCCGGCACCCCTTCTGCGCGCGACGATTGCCGTAGTCCCGACACAGATTGCCTGCGCAACAAGCAGAAGAATCATCCTGGGCTGTGCGCAGAGGCCGACCGCAGTAATTGCTTCCTTCCCAAGCGTTCCGACCATCATCGTATCAAACGAATTCATCAGGCTCAGGAGCAGTCCCTCAAGAGCCGCCGGCCATGCAATAATGAGGAGCTTTGCATACATTCCCGAAAGCGTATCCTCATCTCCCGGCGGCAGCGAGCTGCCTCGGATCCCGATCAGAGTGTTCAAAAATTTCTTCATGCTCTTCCTTTCACTCACCGCAATTTGAAGGGAGATATTTTCAGCCGTCTGAAAACATCTCCCTGTTATTATACGTTTATAACCAACCGGATATTATTCTACTCCTAATATCCGGCCGCGTCAATATTCCGAAACGAAAAATAGCCTGAAAGGCGCCTGTCTTTTTCTCAGCCCATCGCGTAACCGCGCGGATCGTTCGGCAGCTCCAGCTCCGGAATGAGACCTAAAAGAGGAAGATCATGATTGATTCCGACGTATGTCTCGGTGTCCCAGATGATCGTTGCATATTTTCCCGGCTGCGATGCCGGCAGATACGGGATGCCGGGATGATTCGGATTACCGGTATGAGCAAACGCGCACCATGCCGCGCACATCTCATCTGAAATCCGTTTTGTCTCCCCGCCCGGGATAAAATGCGATTCCGAATACTCCGCCTTATGAGTGACAAAATCATTTTCAACCCCGTGCCATGGAACCATTCCTCCGTTGATCGGCATCTCGCGGTTGAAAAGATACATGTAGATCGGCGCACCGCCCTGTGCGTTTTTCATATCGACAAAACGGAGGATATTTGCCCGGTGGCCCATATCCGTGAATATCGCGTCAACAGGCTCATGTCCGGGATAGACTTCGGGATAAACCCGGCAGACTTCCTCATATTTATCGCCGAACCATTTCCGCAGCGCTTCTTCCTTATGCGCCTGCGTCCATGTGTGGCGGTTGCCTTTGAAGATCGGATCATCCGTCCAGCGGGAAACATCGCTGTTGCGTTCGCCGCGGACTGAGCCGATCAGAATCGGGATGTTCTTCGTCTCCTCGCGCAGACCGACATCAAACGGATGACCTCTGAAGAAGTCGCTGGTAGGCTGACTCCAGGTCGCGCGGTATCCCATATCAACAGTTACCTCACGCATTGCGGACAGCGCCGCGCTGCAAAGCTGCGTATAGGGTACTTCGCGGATTTCTGCGACCTCTTTTTCCGGAATTGAAAGCAGCTCAAGCGTTCGTTTCGCGATCCGCGTTGAGCATTCCTTCGGCGGATACAGATGTTTTTCCGGCAGAATTCCGGCCATGATGATCGCCTTATGGTAAAGTCCGTCCGCCATAGGCATCTGCAGCAGATTCAGCACCTTTCCGCCTCCGCCGCTGTGACCGAAAATTGTCACATTTTCAGGATCCCCGCCGAATGCACGGACATTTTCGCGCACCCACTTAAGTGCCGCGATAATATCGAGGAATTCCAGGTTGCAGGAATTTCTGAACTCCTCACCGTAGCTCTCGAGATCGAGCAGTGCCAGACAGTTCAGACGATGATGCGAAGAAATGACGACGACGTCGCCGAAAGAAGCCATCTCCTCACCGTCAAAATCAATGCAGGAGCCGAAGGCGCTCCCGCCTCCGTGAAGCCAGAACATGACCGGTTTCTTCGCCTGCGGGTCAATTGTGGGCGTCCAGAGCTGCAGATACTGACAGCCCTCACGGGAAGGGGAATACAGCGGCATGCTCAGAATATTCGGACCGGGCATCAGATTGTCTGCAGGACTCGGACAGATCGGCCCTGGAACCAAAGCGTCAAATACGCCATCCCATCCCGCGGGGGGCTTCGGTTCCTCGAATCGTTTCGCGTCTGCGTACTTGATCCCGTAGTAAGTATAGACACCGTTGCGGATCATTCCGCGGACACGTCCGGCGGCGGTATCGACCTCAGCGATCCCGGGACCGTACTGCATACTTTCGATTTTTGTTCTCTGCATCAGAAGAGACTCCTTTCGTCAGATCGGGAAACGGCGCCACGGAACACACTTGTTGTTGAGGGCGACCAGTTCCCGGTCAAAATCCATTTTTTCCTGTGTCTCAAAGTCAAAAACCATCGTAGCCGGCATCTGAGAAGTATACGGATCCCAGTGCGGCAGGTTTCTGTGATTCGGGTCTCCGTATCTGGCAAACGCCGAAACCGCCCCGGAGAATTCCTCCTCGACACGTTCACTGATTCCCGGAATCTGCGCCGCCGGCATTTTTGCCACATTATGAAGCGCAAAGGGAATATCGGCTCCGTGATGCGCGGGCAGTCCGCCGTTGAAGGGACTTTCAAGCGCAAACACATAGAGCCAGCAGGGTGCGCCGTATTCGGCTTTCCTTTCACACCAGCGAAGAATCTGCGTACGGAAAACCGTTTCGTAATTGACGAGATCGAGCAGGCTTTTTCCCGGATAGGCTCTTTCAAAGAGCTCCGCGACTGTTTCGGTTTTCTCCCCGTAGATTTCCCGGATTCTAGCAATCTGCTCTTCGCGCGGAACTTCATATTTCTTCGCCGCGACATTCAGACGCAGGCTCTGCTGCTCCGCAAACGCAGAACCGATGATGCAGGGAATCTTCCTGCTTTCTTCCCGCAATCCGTAAACGAAGGGATCCCCGGCGAAATAGTCGTTTGCGAGAACCGTTTTCCCGACATAGCGGTAAATCCCGTCCGCCATATATGCCGCGCTCATCTCCGCGTACGCCGCAAGATATCCGTCCAGCAGCTTCTCATAGTCCATGCTTTCGAGCATCACGGCATCCGAATCGGAAAGCCCGAGCTTTTCCAGCGTTTTATGAACGATCTCATATCCGTTGTGTCCTTTTCTCGGAAAAGTCATGTTGCCGGCGCAGCCGCTTTCCATCACGCATTTATGAAAGAGGCCGTCCGCCGCCGGGGTCTGCATCAGTGCCCACAGTTTACAGGCACCGCCGGAATGACCGATCAGCGTCACATTATCCGGATCTCCGCCGAACGATTCTATGTTTTCCCGGATCCATTCGAGCGCCAGAACGAGATCCTCGAGTCCTTTGTTTCCCGTATTGCGCCAGCGAACCGGGTCAAATGGAGAAAGATCCAGGAATCCGAGGATCGCAAGCCGGTGATTGACTGAAACAACAACCGCATCGGCATATTCGGACAGATTCGCACCGTCTGTCCCCTCCGTCTCATTGACGGCTCCGCTGTGGAATCCGCCTCCGGAAATCCAGACGATGACCGGCTTCTTCGCGTCACGGGACAGCGTTGGCGTCCAGAGATTCAGATTCAGGCAGTCCTCGCTTCGGTATTGCTGCCTTCCCTGCATAAGCATCGCCTCATAGCCCGACATGCTGTGACTTTTCCCCCGGCTCGCAAGCGGGCAGGCATCACCGGTAACGAAACAGTCAGCTACCCCGCTGAACGGTTTCACCGGCTCAGGAGATCGGAATCTCGCTGCAGTTCCGTAGCGCACACCGAGAAAATAATAGATTTTACCGAGCCGGTAACCGCGCAGCTTTCCGGCTTTTGTCTCCGCAATCGGCCCGTCGTAATCACAGTAGAATTTCTGATGGATCATTTTATTCCTCCGCGGCAAATCTTCTGAATCTATTATACAACGACCTTTCGGGGATTTCCATAGCACAACAAGAAAAAGGAAGGATCCGTATTCCGGCACATCCTTCCTTTTTTCCATTATTCATAAATCAGATTAAATTCATCAACCGGGAGGCCGAAATACGGCGTAGCCAGTGTTTTTTCAAGCGAATCCAGAAGCATTTCCTCCCCTTTTTCCGGGAAATATTCCTTAAGGGCGGCGGAAATACGGATTTCAAATGTTGTGTATTCTCCGGGGGTATATGTCGCGACATCATTTCCTTCAACGGTATACCGGCTTTCGGTTCCATGCGTATCAATAAAGACCGAATACAGGACCACTTCTTCTCCGATTCCGTTCTTTTCACGCCAGACAGGAAAGATCTTCTGCGGATTAACTTCCAGCTCCCTCTCTTCGCTTAGAAGGGTTCCGTCCTGTATATAATAGATCGGAACTGCCGCAATCAGCGGAGAAGTATCTTCCGCAAGTGTGTATGAGGAATCTTCCATGATTTCATGGACCGGCTTTTCCCGAAGCAGCCCGGGCAGAATTCCAATGCACAGCATCACCGCGAGACAGGCAGCAAGCGCAGCCACCCAGCGCGTTCGTGGCGCGGAACGATTCAGCGCTTCTTCCGCACCGGCAATTTCCTTTTCATCGGCAGATCCGACAGCTTCCAAAAGATCAATTGCGTTCATAACAGATCCTCCTCAAGAAGTCTTCGGCGCAGTTTCTCTCGACAGCGCCAAAGCATCGATTTCACACGGCTTTCCGAGAAGCCGAACCGTTCGGAGATTCCGGAAATCGAATCAAGATAGAAATATCGGGAAAGGAAAATCCGGCGCTGTATTTCCGGCAGGCCATGGATGAAGTCCGCTACCGTTTCGGAAAGGCGTTTCATCTCTATCGCATCTTCAATCTCTTCCCCGCCCCCACAGCACTCAGAAAGCTCCTCAAGCGCAATCGGAAGATCCCCGCCGCCTCGTTTCTGCGCACTCATTTTCCGATATCGGTCAATCGCGATCCGCCGCGTAATCTTACTCAAAAATGCGGAAAGAACAGACGGCCTGTGCGGAGGGATTGAATTCCAGGCGTCATGATAGGTATCATTGACACATTCACGTGCGTCTTCGGGATTCCCGACAATGCGAAAGGCGATCGAAGAAAGATAACCGCCGTATTTTTTCTGGGTTTCAGCGATTGCCTCCTCGCTGCGCTCGTAGTAGAGTTCCACGATTCTGTCATCTTCCATCGTTCTTCCCCCTTCGGCATCCGGGTTTTTTTATTACTTCTCTACCTTTATACTCGCAAAAGGAGAACATCCGTCGCGTTTCTGAGAAACATCTCTTCGGAATAATTCTGCAAAAGCCGGCGTCCTCAGCGCTTGAACGCCTCGAGGATCAGGTCGTCCACTGTCGGATAGAGTTCACCGACGATCGCGCTTTTATCATACAGTACAGCGGCCGCCTGTGTTCCGTCAGATGTAAAACCTACCTGTTCTATCTGTGTTTTTATTTCTCCCTGCGGAGCTTCGAGACGGTACAGCAGACTGCCCGTCTGAACGGAATATACCAGTGCGGTCCGTCGTTCGAAACCGCAAAGGAGAATGATTTTCGATCCGTCTTTTGAAAACTCGCAGCCGAACAGATACTCCTGCGCCGGAAGGACATGCAGAATCTGACCGTCCCGAAGATCAAAAATGACGCACCGCGGATCGTAGCCTCCGCAGGAAGCCATCAGATCCCCGCTGAACACAACATCCGTCACACTGTCGTAGCAGTGTTCCGCGAGGCAGTAAAGATCTTTCGGCTTTTTCGGATCCGAGATATCAAATATCTCAATGAACCCGTCGTAATGTGTCTGAGCGGCATACCGAACATCCGGACTGGTATAGAGAAGAGATTGCCGGTAAGCATTTGCCGGATTGCTCTGCGGTGAATAAAAGTCGCCGCTGCTGTGGCTGCATTCTATGAAGACCGTCTCCTTCGGTTCCGTATAGCGCTCCGCCTCATAGAGTTCCCCGCTGTAATTGGGAACACGTCTCTGAGTGGATCCCTCCGGCGTAACCAGAAGCCGCGGATTGCTCGAATACGTTCCGCAGAGGACTTTCGTGGAATCGCTTGAAAAAACGGTTCCGCCCTGATCGCAGAGCATTTCACCCGTTTTCAGATCAAAGACACCCGAGATACCGCCGTTTGTACAGACATATCTTCCGTTGGGAGACAGAAATGCCTCCGTGCCCGTATGTGAGTCCCCCTCCTTCTCCCAGAGTGTCCCTCCGTCTGAAACCCGGATCGCTCTGAGAACGCCGGAGGACATGCAGAGCAGTACGCTCCCGTCATAATTGATCAGAACGGATTCCGCCCCGGTGTACTGTGAGGAAATCGTTCCGGACTGAACCATACGGCCGTTCGACGTATTCCAAACGAAATACGAAACACCGGAGGTTGCACAGACATATCTGCCGTCGCCGCTGTACATGAGATTCATGCAGCCGCCTTCGGCGTCACGTTCAAGAGACGTCTCTTTCGTTCCGTCAATGGCAATAATCTTCATTCCGAAACTGCCGCCGTGGGAACCGATAACAACCGAGCTCTCATCCGGAGAAAGGCTGACAATCAGCGGGCGAATGTAGGAATCCAGCATATTCTCTGCGCACGGAAGAAACTCCCTGACCGAATCTTTTTCATAATCCCACAGAACAAGAGTTTTCTCCTTAACGATCAGAATGCGGTTTTCTCTCATCGGAAAAACTTTCCCGGCGATATTCCAGGAATACTGTCCGGATCCGTCATATTCGCGGTAAAGCTTTCCCGTCTGCGTTTCGTAGAGAGAAACAAAGCCGTACCAGGAATCTACCATATAGAAGTATTTGTCGTCTTCGGTAAAGCCGATAAAATCCAGCTGACCGAGATTGCTGCGTGAAACGGAATATAGGATCTTTCCGGTATCAGCATCGATCAGACACGCGGAATTGAGATTCGTAATTGCGAGCAGATACCGATCGTTATGGGAAAACTTCAGGGAAGTGAATTTCCGGTTTTCGGTATCAAGCGTCAACACCGTATCGAAAGAGCCGTTGTAGAGCGCGTATTCCAACGCCGTCTGATACGCTCCGTCGTTGCCCGTCCCAATCGTTTCGCGTACCTCGGCGGCTTCAACGAGATTGTCAACAGCGAGGAGCTTATCCCCGCCGTCCGCATGGATATTCGCCTGTTCGATCAGAAGCTGCATCTGATTGTTGAGCGCGCGGTCACGCTCAACACGTACCTCCGCGTTCTTTTTAAGTGTGTATCCGAGCAGTCCGGCAAGCAAAGCGAAACATGCCGCGGTCACGGAAACCGCGATCCGCCGTTTTCTCCGTCGGGCGCGCTGACGCAGCTGATCATAACCGACACCGAGCATCGGCGCGAGCAGACGCAGTTTCTCATCTTTGAGTTTTCTGAGTGCGGCGGCTTCATCTTTCGCCCGGACATCTCCGGCAAGCGGCTCCACCTCAACGGTCTTTCCGTTTACGACGGCGTATCGCAGCTGCTGCGGGAAGGACTCCTCAGGTTCTCCGTCCAGCAGCAGGGCGAGAATATGGTCCCGCCTTCCGAGAGAGATAAAGTAATCGATTTCAGCGTTGCACCAGCGCGATTCCAGATAGCGCGGTGAACACAGGACAATCAGCCATTCGGATCCTTCCAGTGCTGTGTGAATATCCGCGCCGAGATTGGCCGAGAGCGGAAGTTCCTCCTGATCACGGAACACGCGCCGGAGTTTTCTGATCCCCGTTGCTTTCTGAATATCCCTCGGGACGGAATAGTTCTCAAGCAGAGAATGCAGCTTTTTCGCGACTGCCTCATCAAGAGGTGTATGACGGTAGGAAATAAAGGCGGAATATGTGTACTCTGACATTGTTTTTTCCTGCTTTCAGTACATTCTGTAAAAGGTGTTTCTTTTCTAATTATATTGAAAAAAGAACTGTTCCGCAACCTATATGACAAAACGCGCAGGGTTCTCCTGCGCGTTTTCTGTATGTGTTGAATCAGCCTTCCATCGCGCGGCAGCGTTCCAGCAGTTCGATGATCGGAAGATGCTGCGGACATGCGCTCTCGCACTGACCGCACGCGATGCAGTCGCTGGCTTTGCCGCGGTCCTGTGTCACGATTGCGTATTCGCGCAGGGTTCTGAATTCCGGGCTTCCCTTTTTGCGGTTTTCCACCGTGAAAATCTCCGGAATCGGGATATTCATCGGACAGCCTTCCGTGCAGTAGTGGCAGCCGGTGCAGGCGATGGACTGATCTGCGTTCAGCGCAGCCTGGGCCGCCGCGATCACAGCCTGCTCGTGTTCGTTGAGCGGCTTGAAATCGCGCATGTAGCTGAGGTTGTCTTCCATCTGCGCAAGATTGCTCATGCCGCTCAGAACGGTAATGATGTTTTCCTGACTTGCGACGAAACGGATCGCCCAGCTAGAATAGGAAGCGCCGGTATTCTCGGCATCGAAAACATCCTTTACCGCGGGAATCGGATCGGCAAGGATGCCGCCTTTGACGGGTTCCATAACGACAACCGGCTTTCCGTGGGCTTTACAGATCTCCCAGTTCTTTTTCGACGCGACGCCGGGGTTCTCCCAATCAGCGTAATTGATCTGAAGCTGAACAAATTCAGCGTCCGGGTGTTTTGTCAGAATTTCTTCGAGCAGAGCAGGATCTCCATGGAATGAGAATCCGTAATGCTTGACCAGTCCCTTTTCCTTGAGCTCTTTCACATGGTCCCAAAGATGGAATTTTTCATAATTCTCATAATTGCTTCTCTGAAGAGCATGCAGCAGGTAAAAATCAAAATATCCAGCACCGCTGCGCTCGAGGCTTGTAATTGTTTCCTGCTTAAGGCCTTCCTCGGTATTGATGCTTCCGTTCGCGATCAGCTTCGTTGCGAGGGTATAGCAGTCGCGCGGATAACGTTCTACGAGTGCCTTGCGGATCGCTTCTTCTGATCCGTTATAGGCAAACGCCGTATCAAAATAGGTCCCACCCGCTTCGAGGAAGCGGTCGACCATATCCTTCACCTGCTCCACATCAATCTCGCCGTTCTCAAGCCGCGGAAGACGCATCAGACCGAACCCGAGTTTGAAGATGTCTTTTCCCAGATAATCTGCCATGTTCATTCCTGCCTTTCCTGTCTCAATCAATGGCTTTTTTCTATTATATCATATTTTCCGGCTTCATGACAAGACCCGGAAACAATACATCGGAACTTTTTGTCCGATGGGTATTTTTTTCGGCATGTGCCTTCCTTCAGAGTCAGCCGCGGTTAAGCTTTTCTTCGATCCGGTTGAGTGTCTGAAAGAAACGATGTGTGGCGATCATCGGACCGAAACAGATACATCCCAGAATATTCCACCAGAACATATGGCGGAAAGAAGTATACGGTCCTTCTATTTCCAGCTCAGCAGCTTTCACTTTGAGCTCCTCCGCTATTTTTGCCATCCAGACCAAAGTATATACAAAAAGCGTCGGAATCCCGAGAAGATAAGCCGCCGCGTATTTCTGCATTTTATGGCCCAGAACGCTTTCCAGTTCGTCCTGAAGACCTGAGGGCATATAGAAAAGGAAAAACAGTCCGGCCGTGAAGAAATCAATAAATCCCAGCAGGAAACCCGGCCGGTTCGTGTGCCTGTAGCGCATGATATCACCTGACTTTACTGTGAAAGGATCCGGAAAAACTGACGGAAAAACCGGCTCTCCTTTGTGAAGAGAGCCGGTTTCGGTCAATTCAATACAGTTTTATGCCATATCCTTAATCGCAGCCTGCGC
>ONSY01000039.1 GCA_900320605.1 uncultured Eubacteriales bacterium
TATCGAATCCAAGATGGATTCGATTGAGCAGGAGTCCGGTGTTCCGGCCGTGGTGGACGCGCGCAACTACTATGTCGACGTGCTTACATTCAGCTATGATATTTCCCGAAACGCCGAACGTGAAACCACCATGTCCGGCAGAATCGGTTTCCTGAGTGATCTTCAGAATCACGGGGAAATCATTTCGGGGCAGTGGTATACCGATGAAATCGATTCCGACGGATGTATTTCCGCGGTGATCAGCGAGCGCATGATGGTGCGCCAGACACTGGTCATCGGGGATACCCTGACTGTCACGAACAGGGAATCGAAGGACGGGAAACCGATCCGCGTAAAGGTTGTCGGAATCTTCCGCAACAGCTCCGACGAGGATCTGTACTGGATCGACCCCCCTTCGGTCTATACCAAAGAGTTCTTTGTTTCCGAGCCGCTTTTCTACCGCGAGTTCATCGATAAGGAAAACCAGCTCTTCATTGTAAAAGGAAGCTGGAATATGGTTCTGGACGTGGACCATATGGATATCGACGGTGTTGATCAGCTAACGGCATACGCCGCCGAGCAGCCCGGTTATTACAAGACGCTGCGCAACGCGACCTACCGCGACTGCTTCTCCTCCATCCTCGCGACATTCTCGAAGGACGCGGCGAAGGTTCGGGTAACACTTCTTGTACTGCAGGTTCCGATCTATATCCTGCTCGGAGTCTTTATCTACATGGTTTCCAAGCAGATGCTTGAAATGGAACAGGCGGAGATTTCGATCATGAAAAGCCGCGGCGCCTCGCGCGGCCAGATCCTTTCCACCTATTTCATGCAGAGCGTGATCGTTTCCGTTGTCAGCGCTGCGGCGGGCATCCCGCTTTCGTTCCTGATCTGTCAGGTGATCGGATCCTCCAACGAATTCCTGGAATTCGTTTCGAGAAAACCCCTGCCGACGAAAATGACGCCCGAGGTGCTGCTGTTCGCGGCGGCCGCGGCGGTCTTCTCCATCGCGGTTATGGTCCTTCCGGTTATCTCTTATTCGAAGGTTTCGATTGTCGCGCAGAAGCAGAAGAAAAACACACTCGGGGCAGGTACCTGGTGGCAGAAAATCTTCCTCGACGTGGTGATCTTCCTGGTCGCGATCTACGGCTACTATACCTTCAATCAGCAGAAGGAGTTTCTGGCGAAGAAGGTTGCGGACGGCGCCGCGCTTGACCCGCTGCTTTACCTTTCGAGCTCGCTCTTCATTATCGGCGCCGGCATGGTTGCGCTGCGGGTGATTCCGCTGGTGATCAAGCTCGCGTATCTTCTGATCAAACGTTTCTGCTCACCGTCGGTTTACGCGTCTTTCCTGCGCGTCATCCGGACGAAAAACCAGCAGAACTTCATTATCGTCTTCCTGATCCTGACGATCGCGATGGGCATTTTTGATGCGAAGGCGGCCCGTACGATCAACAGCAACGAGGAGGAAATGATCCGGTATTCCACGGGCGCGGACATCGTCCTGCGGGAGCAGTGGGCGGACAACCGTCTCGCGGTCGCGCAGAATCCGGATCTGGAGCTTACATATATTGAACCGGATTTCGGAAAGTACAAATCGATGGAGGACGTCCAGAGCATCGCCAAGGTCTACTCCACCAACGAGGCGTACTTCAAGGTCGATACCAGCTATATCAGCGATGTTCAGCTGATGGGAATTGACACGAAGGATTTCGGCAATACTGCCTACATGACACCCGGACTGCTTGACAAGCACTGGTTCAACTATCTCAACGAGATGAGCCAGAGTTCCTCAAACGTTCTGATTTCGACGAATATGGCGGAGACGTTCCATTACGGCGTCGGCGACAGTATCCTTTACAAGACAAAGTCCGGACAGCTGACCCGCGCTTTCGTGTGCGGAATTGTCCCGTACTTCCCGAGCTACAACCCGTCCACCTATTCGATCGGAGAGGACGGAGCGTATGTCGAGGGCAACAACTATCTCATCGTGGCGCACTTAAGCGCGCTTCAGAGCGCGAACGGAGTCGAGCCGTACGAGGTCTGGATCAAGACAAAGGGAGAATCCTCCCGGTTCATCTATGATTTCGCCGAACAGACGGGAACGCTTTTCGAGAAGTTCAAGGATACGCGCAACAGCATTATCGCGCTCAAGAACGACCCGATCTTCCAGGGAACGAACGGTATCCTCACGGTCGGTTTCATCGTGGTGCTGATCCTGTGCGTAACCGGATTCCTGATCTTCTGGATCCTTTCGATTCAGTCGAGAGCGCTTCAGTTCGGTATTCTGCGCGCGATGGGCATGAAGATGCGCGAAATTATCGAAATGCTGGTCAACGAACAGTTCTTCATCACAGGGTCCTCGATTCTGGTCGGGATTCTCGTCGGTGAGATTGCCTCGGATCTCTTCATCCCGCTGATCCGCATCTCCTACGCCGCGTACGATGAACCGCTGCCGATGGTAATCGCGGCGTCCACTTCCGATATTGCGAAGATGTTCCTGGTAATCGGTGCGATGATCCTGATATCCATGCTCATCCTCGGCTTCATCATTTCGAGAATCCGCATCACGCAGGCGCTCAAGTTAGGAGAAGACTGATGAATATTATAGAAGCGAATGGAATCAAAAAAGGTTTCCCGCAGCCCGACGGCGGCACCTTCTGGGCGCTCAAGGGAATCGATCTGCAGGTTCCGGAAGGAAAGCTGACCATCCTGCGGGGACGTTCCGGCAGCGGCAAGACAACGATGATGAATATCCTCGGCGCGCTCGATCCGCCGACGGAAGGCAGAGTCATCTTCGACGGGAAGGATATCACTGACTGGAGCGATCAGCAGCGCACCCTGCTGCGGCGCAAGAATATCGGCTTTATCTTCCAGTCTGTCGCGCTCATCTCGATGATGAATGCCTATGAAAACGTGGAATACGCCCTGCGCCTCGCGGGAATCCGCGGCAACCGCCGGGAGCGCGTGGATGAATGCCTCGCGCTGGTCGGCCTGACGGGAAGAAAAAATCACATGCCTTCGGAAATGTCCGGCGGGGAACAGCAGCGTGTCGCGATCGCCCGCGCGATCGCCCACAAGCCGAAGATCATCTTCGCGGATGAACCGACCGCCGAGCTGGATACGAACACCGGCCTGATGGTTATGAAGATCTTCAAGGATCTGGTCGAAAAGGAAAACATTACGGTCGTTATGACGACACACGACGTCGGCCTGATGGAACTCGGAGACGTGGTTTATCAGATCGAAGCGGGGGAACTGGTCAATGGAACTGATGGAGAAGATTAACGAAACGGTTACACAGCCGGCGGAGGAAAAACCGGCTGAGCAGCCGATTATCGAATGCGACGGGCTTGTCAAGATCTACAAAACCAAAGACATTGAGGTTCTTGCGCTTCAGGGACTGGACCTAACGATCAACCGCGGCGAGCTGATGGCGATCATCGGCAACAGCGGATCCGGAAAATCAACCTTCCTCAACATGATCGGAGGACTCGACCGTCCTTCCGCCGGGAAACTGATCGTCGACGGCAAGGACCTGTTCAAGCTCAGCGAGAAGGAACTCGTCGATTACAAGAAGAATACCGTCGGGTTCGTCTGGCAGAACAACGCGCGCAACATGATGCCTTACCTGTCCGCGATCCAGAACGTGCAGATGCCGATGCTGTTCGGCAGCATCAGAGAGAAGAAGGAACGCGCGCTGGAGCTTCTGGAACTTGTCGGTATGTCGCACAAGAAGGACAGCAAGCTCAGTCAGCTGTCCGGCGGTGAGCAGCAGCGCATCGCGATCGCCATCGCGATCGCCAACGATCCGAAGATCCTTCTGGCCGACGAACCGACGGGTTCGGTCGACGTCAACACCGGAAACTATATTCTCGATGTCTTCCGGAAACTCAACGAAGAGACCGGTCTGACGATTATCATCGTTACCCATGACCGCCTGCTCTCCAAGAAGGTGAACCGTGTTGTTTCGATCCGCGACGGAAAGCTGAGCTCCGAGCGTATTATGAAGAGCAGCTATATCGAGCAGATGAAACAGCTGGGCAATCTGAGCCTGGAGCTTCTCGGAGAGGAAACACAGCAGGAATACGCGGTTCTCGACAAGGCCGGACGTGTTCAGATTCCCCGTGAAGTGCTTGACGCGGCGGGAATCAAGGGCAACCGTCTGATCGTGGAACATGAGGACGGAGTGATCCGGCTTCTGCGTCCGAGCGGAGAATCCTGATTTAAAAAAACGGTGTGCTCCTGCCGGGAACACACCGTTTTCTGAATAACGCAGATACACACTGCTTTGACGAAGAAAGAGGCAACAGAAATGAAACGGAACATCATACTGCTTGACGGTGCCCAGGGAACGCTTCTCATGGAGCGGGCGGCGGAACGGGGGCTTGAAAAGGCGCCGGTCTGGTCCTACAGCATGACCGCGCCGGATATGGTCGGCGACGTCGCACGCGATTACGCCCTGGCCGGGAGCGAGATTATCTGCGCCAACACGTTCGGCGCGAACCGGCTGACGGTTGAGAAAGAGTCCTCCTATACGTCGGAGAAAATCATATCCGCGTCGGTCAGGGCCGCGAAGGACGCGCTCGCGGGTTCCGGCGCGAAAACCGCTCTCGATATCGGACCGCTGTCCGTGATGATGGAGCCCTACGGAAATCTGTCCGAGGAGGAGGCTCGGGAGATTTTCGCACAGATGATCCGCGCGGGAGAAAAAGCCGGGGCGGACTGTATCTTCCTCGAAACCTTCTTTGATCTCAACATGCTCTGCGCCGCGGCACAGGCCGCCGCGGAGACGGGGCTGCCGGTTTACTGCTCGATGAGCTTTGAAAAGAACGGACGGACCCTGCTCGGGAACAGCGTCGGGGAATTTGTAGAAAGCATCGCGGAATACAGACCGGTTTCGGTCGGCATGAACTGTTCGCTCGGACCGGAGCTTGCGTTGCCGGTGATCCGCGAATTCTCACAGAAAACCGATCTTCCGCTGTTTTTCAAGCCGAACGCGGGAATGCCGCGCTTTACGCCAGACGGGAAAGCGGTTTATGATCTGACGCCTTCGGATTTCGCCGCGGAGATCGCTCCGGCGCTTGAACTCGGAACGATCGGGTTCCTCGGCGGCTGCTGCGGGACGGATCCGGAGTTTATCCGCACGCTGAAAACGCTGATCGAACGGTAAATGAATCTGAAAAGAAAAACGGCAGGCTGCGAAAGCCTGCCGTGCCTGTTTATCTGAAGAAAGATCCGTCAGAGAATTCCGAGCATCGCGAGCAGCAGAAGCACGAACGTCGTGAGGACCGCGAGGGTAAAGAGCAGAAATCCGGGGCTGAATTTTCCTTTTTTCCCGCTCTGCGAAGGCTCCGCGAGATTCGCGGCACGAAGCGCGCCGACGACCGGCTTATAGAGCAGCATGGTGACGCCGGCGTTGAGACCGCCTTTGACGAGATTGAAGGGAAGGAAGACGGAGGTGAGCATCCCGGAAACCATCGTACGAACCTCGGCGACGCTCTGATCCGGAGTTTTCATGTAGAACGGCGTAATGATATAGTTCCATGCGACCATGCACGCCGCCATCACCACGACGCCGATCACCAGACCGATGACCGCGCCGCTCATGGTTTTGTGCTTCTTGTAGAACCAGGCCGCCGGTACGGCGAAGGCACAGGTTGAGACAACGTTCATCAGAAGGCCGTAGAGGCCGGTGCTGCTGATGGTAATCATCTCAATCAGAGAGGTAAGCACGGAAATCAGAACACTTGTCAGCGGGCCATAGAGAAATCCCCCGATTGCCACGATCGCGTCCTTCGGTTCGTAGCTCAGAAATCCGGCGACCGGCGGAACGAACTTGAATACGACGACCATCACAAAGGAAATGGCGACAAACATGGCGCAGACAACGAGATAGCGGGTGGACAGCTTTTGCTTCTGCATAGGAACAGGACCTCCTTGAAAATAAAAAAATGCGTCCCGAAAGATCGGGGCGCATCAAAGGACCGCGAAACGCGCGTCGTCTGATCTTCTTTCATCCGGACTGTGACCGTCGGCTCCGGAATTGCACCGGATCAGCCTGTTCAAGGCTCGCGGGCTCTGCGTGAAAACACATTACCGCCGGTGAGGATTTTCGCCTCGCCCCGAAGATTCTTTTTACGCAAAGTATCATAGCATACGCGTGTTTTTTTGTCAATCCCTCTTGACAAACCGCCATACTGTATTATATGATATTGAGCGGAAAAATGAATAACGCTTATCAAGAGTGGTGGAGGGACAGGCCCTGTGAAGCCCGACAACCTGCAGTTCCTGCAAGGTGCCAAATCCTGCGGTGAAGCCGAAAGATGAGATTGTAACGCCGTTTCGGTTCTCCGAATCGGCGTTTTTTAATGGAAAAAGGAGAAAAGAAGAATGTCCAGATATCTTTTTACTTCCGAATCTGTTACCGAAGGGCATCCGGATAAAATCTGCGATCAGATTTCCGACGCGGTGCTGGATGCGATCCTTTCGAAAGACCCGGAAGCTCATGTCGCCTGCGAGGTTACGGCGACGACCGGAATGATTCATGTGATGGGAGAAATTTCAACCGAATGCTATGTCGATATCCCGCAGACGGTGCGCGACGTCGTCTGTGAAATCGGCTATGACAACGCGGATTACGGTTTCAACGGGAAAACCTGCGGCGTCGTTTCCTCCATTGACATGCAGTCGCCGGATATCGCGATGGGAGTCAATGAATCCCTTGAGGCGCGCAACGGATCAAGGGATGTGTTCGATCTGGAAGGCGCCGGAGACCAGGGAATGATGTTCGGCTACGCCTGCGACGAGACGCCGGAACTGATGCCGCTTCCGATTTCGCTCGCGCACAGACTCGCGAAACGTCTTGCCGAGGTGCGGAAAACGGGTGTTCTGCCGTATCTCAGACCGGACGGAAAAACCCAGGTCACCGTCGAGTATGAAGACGGGAAACCGAAGCGCATCGATACGATTGTCATCTCGACCCAGCACGCCGAGGAAGCGGCGCTGTCCCGGATCCGCGAGGATCTGATCCGGGAAGTGATCTGTCCGACCGTTCCGGAAGAGATGATCGACAGGAACACGAAAATCTTTATCAACCCGACCGGCCGCTTTGTCATCGGCGGTCCTGCCGGCGACAGCGGACTGACCGGCAGAAAGATCATCGTTGACACCTATGGCGGAATGGGACGTCACGGCGGCGGTGCCTTTTCCGGAAAGGATCCCTCGAAGGTGGACCGGAGCGCCGCGTACGCAGCTCGGTGGGTCGCGAAGAATGTCGTGGCCGCCGGTTTCGCAAAGCGCTGCGAGGTTCAGATCGCCTACGCGATCGGTGTGGCACATCCCGTTTCCGTATACGTCGATACGTTCGGTACAGGCAGCTGTTCCGATGAGGTGATCTCCAGAGCGGTATCCGAAGTTTTCGACCTGCGCCCGAAGGCGATTATCGAACGCCTCGGCCTGCGCGCGCCGATCTACCGCAGACTGGCGGCCTACGGACATATGGGACGCGAGGACCTCGGCGTTTCGTTCGAGAAGACGGACCGTGTCGAGGAACTTCGGAAAGCGGCCGCGGAGGTTTAACATGGAAAAAATCGCAAGTTTCACGATCAACCACAATACCCTGAAACCGGGTCTGTACGTTTCACGCGTCGACGGAGACGTCGTCACTTACGATCTGCGCATGCGCAGACCGAACCAGCCGCCGTTCCTTACGAACGCCGCGCTGCATACCATCGAGCATCTCTTCGCGACGTTCGCGCGAAACGGAAAATACCGTGAAAGCGTTGTCTATTTCGGACCGATGGGGTGCCGGACCGGATGTTATCTGCTCCTGCGCGATACGGTCACGAAAGAGGAGGCAATCGGCCTTGTAAGGGATACCATGAATCAGATCGCCGCATACGAGGGGGAAATCCCTGGCGCGAAAGCGGAGGAATGCGGAAATTATCTTGAACACGACCTGGAAGGCGCGAGAAACGAAGCGCGAGCTTACGCACAGATTCTGGAAAACTGGAAAACAGAGAACCTCGCGTACGAAGAGTAACTCAGACGAGATATCCTGGAGGTAAACAATGGAGGAAGGGAGAATCGAGGGCATCGTTGAGCGTGTCGTCTACCACAACGCCGAAAACGGCTACGCGGTGATTGAAATCAGCGCTGAGGATGAGCTGTATACTGTAACGGGAACGATGCCAGCGGTCGAGGCGGGCGAGTCAATTATCGCCTTCGGCAGGTGGTACGATCATCCTTCCTTCGGAACACAGTTTCAGGCAAAGACAGTCGAACATATCCGGCCTCAGACCATTGAGGCGATCTTCCGCTATCTGAGCGCCGGCGCGATTCGCGGGATCGGTCCTTCCACGGCGAGAAAGCTGGTTGAAACATTCGGCGAGAACACACTCGAGGTGATGGAGAAGGAACCGGAGCGTGTCGCCGCGCTGCGCGGCGTGACCGCGAAAAAAGCGAATGAATGGAGCGAAGCGCTCGCCGCTGACAACGGAATGCGCGAAATGCTGCTTTTCCTCGGACGCTACGGGATTTCGCCCAATGAGGCGGTGCGCATCTACAGGGCGTTCGGCGCCGGCTATCTTGACCGGATTGAGGAAAACCCGTTCTGCCTCTGCGCGGAGGGACTCGGAATCGATTTCTTCCGCGCGGATTCCATCGCTCAGATGATGGATCGCCCGCAGGATTTTGCCGGACGCATCCGCGCCGGAATTCTGTATGTTCTGCGTCATAACCTTTCAAACGGGCATACCTGCCTTCCGCGCGGTCCTCTCGTGCAGGCGGCCGTGAAGCTGCTCGGCGTCGAGTCCGGACGCATCGAGGAAGCAATCGATGACATGAAGGAACTGCGGTTCCTCTTTTCACATACATTCGGGGATACGGAATACCTTTATCTTGAACGGTATTTTTCAGCCGAGCAGTTCATCGCGGAGCGGATCCGCTTCATGAAACGGTATCCGGCAGCCTCGATCTCCGGAATAGAGAATCATATCCGCTCCGTCGAGGAGAGAACCGGGATCACCTACGCGGAGCTTCAGAAAGAGGCGATCCGCAGAGCGCTCGGTGAAGGCCTGCTGATTCTGACCGGCGGCCCCGGCACCGGGAAAACGACGACACTGCAGGGAATCATCCGGATCCTGAAGGAAAAGGGAGAAACGGTTCTGCTTGCCGCGCCGACGGGGCGTGCCGCGAAACGCATGAGCGAGCTGACCGGCGAGGACGCCAAAACGCTCCACAGGCTTCTTCAGGCCCAGTGGGATGAGGAGGACAAACCGGTATTCGCCAAGAACGAGAAGAATCTGCTCGAATGTGACGCGATGGTGGTGGACGAGCTTTCCATGGTGGACGTGATCCTCTTTGAAAGTCTGCTGCGGGCGCTGCCGATCGGCTGCCGTCTGATTCTGGTCGGAGACAGCGATCAGCTTCCGAGCGTCGGCGCCGGAAATGTTCTCGGGGATCTGATTGCCTCAAAGGAAATCCCGACGGTAGCGCTTCGGGAAGTATTCCGGCAGGCGCTTGAGAGCAATATCATCAGAAGCGCGCATCAGATTGTAAGGGGAGAGATGCCCGTTCTGAGAAACCGGGACGGAGATTTCTTCTTCCTTGAAAGAAAGAACGCTCAGGAGATCGGGAAAACGATTCTGGAGCTGATCACGGCACGGCTGCCTCAGGCATACGGGTTCGATGCGATGAGCGAAATCCAGGTTCTCACGCCCGGCAGAAAGGGACCTCTCGGAACAGCGGAGCTTTCGCCGCTGCTGCAGAGTGCGCTCAATCCGGCCGGAGACGGGAAACGGGAACTGACACTCGGGAGCATTACGTTCCGTGAGGGCGACAAGGTTATTCAGACGAAGAACAACTATCAGCTGCCGTTTGAGAAGGACAGCGGCGAGATGGGAGAAGGAATCTTCAACGGCGATATCGGTACGCTTCGCAGAATCGATAAAGCGGCCGGGTACGCGCTCGTTGAAATGGACGACAGGCTCGTAACCTACGATTTTGAGCAGATGCGGGAACTGGAACTCGCCTATGCCTTGACGGTGCACAAAAGTCAGGGAAACGAATTCGAGGCGGTGATTCTGCCGGCGTTTGCCTTCGCGCCGCAGCTTCTGTACCGGAATCTGCTCTATACCGCGGTAACCCGCGCGAAAAAACTGCTGATTATCGTGGGGGAAGAGGAAATCCTCGCGCGGATGATCGGCAACGACAAAAAAACGAGAAGGTTTTCCGGGCTGCGGCAGCTGCTGGAACAGGAGATGTAGGAATCCGGAGAAACCGGGCCGCTGAAGCGCGGAGGAATGCGGGGCATTCCGGCAATTTTTCGGAAAACACTTGTAAAAGCATGTCTTTTTCAGTATACTTACAGTAAATCCACTGGATATTCACGACAGAATCGAGGCGATAGAATGCTGGGATCCGATATTGCGATCGATATGGGGACCGCGATGATCAAAATCTATGTCGACGGGAAAGGGGTCGTGGTTGACGAGCCCGCCATCGTCGTCTATAACATCAATACGGATGAAATAGTGGCAATCGGCCATGAGGCATCAGCGATGATCGGAAAGACACCGGAAACACTCGAAGCGGTTCGTCCGCTTTCGAACGGTGTGGTCTCCCATTTCGGGATGGCGCAGGTAATTCTGATGCACTATCTCAAACAGCTCAATATCAATAAGGTGTTCATGCCGCGTGTCGTTGTCAGTGTTCCCTGCGGAGTCACCGAGGTGGAGAAGCGCGCCGTCGTTGACGCGATCAACAGCTGCGGTGTCCGTAAGATCTGCCTGATCGAGGAGCCGGTGGCGGCCGCGATGGGCGCCGGAGTGGATCTGACGATTCCTCACGGATGCCTGGTCGTCGATATCGGGTGCGGAACGACGAATATCGGGGCTCTTTCGCTCTGCGACATCGCCGTATCGAATTCCACACCGGACGCCGGAGATGCTTTCGATGA
>ONSY01000089.1 GCA_900320605.1 uncultured Eubacteriales bacterium
ATCCGCATGTGCAAAAATGCTTCCGGCCGTTTCAATGAACCGTTCCAGGTTGCTGGTCTGATACCGCCGCAAAAGCAGCGGCAGAACAGTCTCCTCCAGCTCTAACGCTCGCCGGATGAGAGCGTCAAAGCAAAGGCTTTCTTTTTCCTTGCGAATTGCCTCGATGACTTCTTCCGCTGTTTCCAGCTTCCTGATCCTTTCATTCTCTGCTGCAATGTGTTCTTTTCGTTCGTGCGGAAGAAACTGTGCCATTTCATTCGAATAAATCGTTTCCATGGCTCCTTGCTTGAGTTCCGCCAGTTTGAAGAAGGAAAAACGGGCGAAAGATAGCTTCTCCAGTGGGTGCTCTCGAAAAAAGGAATTGGGCAGCTTCTGTATCTCCATTCTGGTTGCCTCACTTTGCTGTCTTTTGTTGCGTCACAAAAATGCAATCTTCGCTTTTACATTTTACTATTCTTTGCTATATGCTGCAAGTGGAAATCCACTCGTTTCAGGAGGAAGATTTCAAAGAAACCCCGGTTTCGTTAGCAGAGATTTTCAAAGGGCTGGAGCTCTTGAGGTGTCAGCGGGAAAAGAACAGAGATACCCGTTAAACGGAGAACTGCCTATGGGAAGAAGAAAGAAGTTTGTCAACAAATCCGACCTGCCGGATGAAGTGATAGAGCGTCTTGCGCGAGCGTTTTATCCGGACATTTTGGCGTCATTCCAAAGCGAGGAAGGACAGCGGGACTATGCGGAGTGGTTGAGGCAGCAAGAAAAACCAACCGTTGAAATAACCGCAGAACCAATGGCATTTTAAACTGCAACCGTCAGCAGCAATCACAATCACTGTAAGTAATCAATAAATAGACATCAGGGCGGAGCAGAGAACGACTATTCATTCTCTGCTCCGCCCTGTTTTTTACGCTCAAGTGCTATTCAAGAAAAACAATAAATCCGAGCCCATTTCCAATCGGAAAAAGGTTCGGATTATATTGCTGTGGTGAGGTACCGGGGATTCGAACCCCGGACACCCTGCTTAAAAGGCAGGTGCTCTGCCGACTGAGCTAGTACCTCATATAGAATCTCTATACGCCGTTTTTGACAGCTTTATCATTATAGCAATACTCTCTTGGTTTGTCAAGCAAAAAATCCGAGGAAGATCAAGTTTTTAGGAGAGTCCAAACAGATGAATACGGGACAGCAGAAAGCTGTCCCGTACCATATCCGGCCGACCGGTCCGGTCAGTTATAAGTAACACGATCGGGGTAATCAAACGCGATATATGTCTTGCCGCGGTTGATTTCAAGCGGATTTCCGTTTTCATCCGTAAAGGAAAGATAATCATAATCCCCGGGTTTCTCCCAGTGGATTTTCTGGATTTTCCCCTTGGAGGCATAGTAACCGGAAGCACCGTTTCCGCCGTAAATATCAATGTTTTTCCGCCCTTTGTCATCACGAACACTGATCGCGGTTTCCAGCATAATCACGTTTTCAAAAGTAAGCTGTTTGCCAGTCACACCGTCCATATGCGGATTCCCGTTCATATATTTGTCATAGGTTCCGGTTTCCTCGTTATAGGCAAAATCAACATTGGAATAATAGGAACTGAAAACGATATTGATGTTCTTCGCCTCTTCCCCGGCCGGAACGATCTCGCTGCCGCTCTGCGCGAACAGGAATGCCGGCTGACGTTTCTCCTCCTTGAGATCCAGACGGACGTCATCTTTTTCAAGCGCATCAGCAAGACCGGTTCCGTAGAATACCGCGGTATGCTCAAGCGCGTAGCCGCTGTTGATTCTGCTCTGATCCCGCGCGAAGAGGCCGTACTCCGCATACGCTCCATCGATTGTATTGATGTCAAGGCGGTCGACGGTCTGTTTCGCGATGGTGGGATCGATACCCGCATGGACATAGAAGGCGTCAAAACCGACCGCGAGAATCGGATAATAATACCGGCAGCTGCGAATTGAGCAGACATCCGGAATCTTTGTATAGTCTCCGTATACCGCCATCAGACGGGTGATATCTGCTTCAACAGGGAGTTCAAAAATGATATCCGCATCCGAGATGCCGTACTGAGGCAGCGCATCCGGAAGATTGTTGACCATGATCGCAACGGGGCGCTTCCCGATCGCTTTTTCCGAGAGTGTCGGAAGTCCGGTCAGGAGGTTCATATTGGTCATATCTTCAATCGAAACCGGTTCCTGTGAGGAAGCGGAGCTCCCGGAAGCCGCGGAAGCGTCGGAAGAAGCATTCGGATTCGAATTGACGATGATCTTTGAAGGAGAGCCTGATGAGACATCGCTGACCGTACTCTCCGTTTCCGGCGACTCACTGCCGCAGGCAGACAATACCAGGATCAGCATCAGAGAAAGGATCATGCAGACAATCTTTTTCATAGGAACACCTCTTAACTTTGGTTATTTATGAATATTATACTACTTCTTCAGGCTTTTTTCCATAGTATTTCTAAAATATTACCAAAAATACTGGCTTTTTTCAAGTCCTGAAAAAGATTTTTCCTCAAATAAAAAAACGAACGCCCGGAAGTTCCCGGGCGCTCCGTTTCAACTGATTATTCTTCAGTATCTTCCTTGTCTTCTTCCTCTTCGACCACATCATCAAGATCGAATTCCAGCTTCTCGCCGCAATTCGGACAGTCAATGGAACCGTCTTCGATCATCTGTTCGTTGAGACAGATCGTCTCTCCGCAGCTAGGACAAGTTACTTCATAATAACAGTCGTCCTCGTCGAAATACTCGCAGTTCTCACAGCTTTCCTCTTCGCAGTCTTCGCAGGGATCTTCATCCTCGTCGTCTTCATAAAGATCCTCTTCGACAGAAGCAAGATCCTCATCAATCTCATCGACCTGATCGGCAAGATCATTATGCGCTTCCTCAAGCTCCTTAATGGAGATTGCGAGATCTTCAACAAGATCCACCAGCGCTTTGATTACTTTTGTTTCTTTTTTGGTATCATCGAGTTCCAGCCCTTCGGTCAGACCTCTAAGATACGCCGCTCTTTCCGTATTGCTCATGATTATTCCTTTCCTCTGATGCTGAACTGATAATCAGCACACACAGATATCAAGCACGCGACATATACTCGCCCGTTCTGGTATCGATACGAATCGTCTCACCGTTATCAATAAAGAGCGGAACCTTGATCTCAGCACCGGTTTCCAGTGTAGCTGGCTTGGTAGCGTTGGTTGCGGTATCTCCCTTGAAGCCGGGATCGGTATCGACAATCTGCAGCTCGACAAAGTTCGGTGGCTCTACACCGAAAACGGTTCCCTTGAAGGAAAGGATACGGCAGATCATGTTTTCCTTGACGAATTTAAAGTTGTCAGAAAGAACCGATGAGCTGATGGGAAGCTGCTCATAGGTTTCCATATCCATGAAATAATAAAGATTGTCATCATTGTAAAGATACTGCATTTCTTTACGTTCGACATATGCCTCCTGGAACTTGTCGTTCGGGTTGAAGGTTCTCTCTGTTACGGCACCGGAAACGACGTTTTTGATTTTCGTACGTACGAAAGCAGCTCCCTTGCCGGGTTTTACGTGCTGAAACTCAACAACCTGAACCGGATTTCCGTCCAGCTCGAAAGTCAAACCGTTTCTGAAATCTCCTGCTGTAATCGTTGCCATGTTATTTCCTCCGAAATCATAGTATATAACAAAAATATTTTAACCTATTTTTCCCTGAATTTCAAGCATATTTTACGCTTTCTGTAAAATTAGAGAAGTATCAGTTCTTTTTTGGATTCTGTCAGGTTCCGGCAGCCGCCTTTCTCTACGACGACCAGGTCCTCAATACGCAGCCCGAAATCCCCTTCCAGATAAACACCCGGTTCAACAGTGATAACCATGTTCTCCTGAAGCGTCTCATGACATATCGGTGAGAAACGGGGATCCTCATGGATTTCCACACCGACGCAGTGACCGAGTCCATGACCGAATCTTCCGGGATAAACTCCCTCGATCATATCCCGGGCAGCTTTATCCACATCGAAGCAGCTGACTCCTTCGCGAATCATCGCGATTGCCGCCTGCTGAGCATTGTATACGAGTTCGTATGCGCTCACCTGACGGTCGGAGAGACTTCCGATTCCTACCGTTCGGGTCATGTCCGCATGATACCCCTCATAAAGCGCGCCGAAATCCATTGTAAGGAAATCGCCCTCGCGCACCTTTCGATCAGTCGGAACTCCGTGGCACTGAGATCCGTTTTCACCGGAAACGACAATCGTTTCAAAGGATGGTCCGTCAGCTCCGAACACACGCATCTCATATTCCAGAAAAGCGGCTATTTCACGTTCGGTTTTCCCGGGCTTTATGAAATTCAGAATCTCTGAAAAAGCCTTATCCGTAATACTCTGCGCCTTTGCGATTTTCTCAACTTCCGCGGGCGTCTTGATCATCCGCAGTTTTTTGACTTCGGTCTCCAGTGTTTCATCAAGAATCGTATCTGTTCCGATCTCCTTGAAGGATTCCCGCAGATCCATTGCGGTCTTGAGAGAGATTCCGGCGTATTCCAGAGCGATGCTCTTGATTCCTTCCCGTTTTACCAGATCCGTAAGATCTTTCCTGGCGGAACTTAGGGGCAGTACTTCATATTTGCCATGAGCCGCTTTTCTTCCGGCCTCCGCATAACGGAAATCAAGGAGATAGTACGCGGCGCTCTTTGTAATCAGCAGATAACCGTCCGACGAATTAAAACCGGAGAGATATTTTCTCTGCGGTTCGGAAATAAGCAGTGCGGCATCCGCGGAAGATTTTTCAAAAAAACTTTTCTGAAGCTTTTCAATCATTTTCATTCCTCCTGAAAAAACACTTTCCGGATCCACCGGTCTATTTTTCTCTTAAAACGGAGAAATCCTTTTTTCTCCGTTTCAATCGGTTCCAGAAGGACGATATCGAGCCCGGCAATACGTGCACCGAGATAATCTGTAAAAATCTGATCTCCAATTACGAGGCAGTCTTTTTTCCCGGCGCCAAGCATCTTTCTCGCGCGGTTAAAACCCGACGCAAGCGGTTTTCTGGCTTTTGCTACAAAAGGCAGAGAATACTGCGCGGCAAATCTGCTTACACGATCCTGCCCGTTGTTGGAAACTACAACGAGTGAATAACCGGCTTCCTGCATCTTCTTTACCCAGGCGATCGTTCCTTCAAAAGGTGTGTTGTCATCCTGGAGCGCAAGGGTGTTGTCGATGTCAAGCAGCAGCACCTTCTTCCGGAATTCGCCCGGAAGGATGTTCGTTACCGACTTTCTTCTGTATACCGTTGTGCTCCCCCCTTTTCACAAAAAGAAAGCGGGCCGTCTGCGCCCGCTTTCAATTTCGCAATTATTTGTAATATTTACGTTTCCGCGCAGCTTCCGATTTTTTCTTACGCTTAACAGAAGGCTTTTCATAGGCTTCTCTCTTGCGAACTTCAGCAATAACGCCTGCACGTGCGCACTGTTTTTTAAAACGTCTGAGGGCACTATCCAGCGATTCGTTGTCCTTGAGTCTGACTTCGGCCATTTATATATCCCTCCCATCTGCCAAAACGCAGGGGTTTTGTCTTAATATAAGATACTGTAATTATACAAACTCAAACGGTTTCTGTCAATAGGCTTGAAAAAAAAAATCGGCACGGCTTTTGTATTTTAGAGGACATCCGTGTAGGAATTGAGGTTTTCACGATCATAAATAATCAGGATTTCTCCCTCCTGCACCCGGATTTCCGCCTCATTTCCGGTAAACTCATTGCTTACGCCAAGCGGGAAGCCGTTGTCAAGCACAGCCTCTGTAAGAGAATAGGCAAATCCCTGTTCCGTTACGATCGACCGGTCAGTCAGTGAAAAAGCAGAAAAGCGTCCCCTGTACCGCGCCGGAAATACTACGGATTCTTCCGAAATCACAGTCATTACGCAATCCCTGTCAAAAATCCATCCTCTGCATCCGTTCCTTTTAAGGTAAGCAAGGCACTGGATATTCGCGACCGTATGATCCGTTCTTCCGCCGGTAGCACCGAAAATCAAAAACTTCCGGTATCCCCGGCGGATTCCTTCTCTGATCGCCGCGAGGAGATCCGTCTCATCCTTCTCACGCGGCAGCCGAATCGTCTCGCCCGAAAAAGGTCTTTCCCCGAGCGAATCAAAATCACCGATCAGCAAATCCGCTTTTTCATCCCCGGAGAGGTATGCCAGCCCTCCGTCAGCGGCAATCAGATAATCATCAGATGATCTTGAAAAAGATCCTTCCTCAAAAAAATCTCCCGCGCCGATAATATAGCAAAAGCCTTCCATAATCACGCTCTTTCTTCATTACTGACCAGATGCTCCCGCAGCAAGTCTCCGGCAGGCACTGCCGAGTTCACTGAGTGTCGAGCAGGAAATCATGGTGCAGATTTCTTCCATTGTCTGCGAACTTTTCAGGTATTTCCATTTCCGCTGAGGGATTGGATTCAGCCAGAATACTCTCCCCGCCTTTGCGCGGGCACGGAGCACCTCACGTACCGCGTGATCCTGCTCCACCGTTTTCGCGTCGGAAATAATCAGCAGAGTTGATCCTGAAGAGAGTACCGGCGGTTTTTGATCGTTGATTTTTTTCAATGCCCTGCCAAGATGCGTTCCTCTGCCGTAAACTCCGCTCTCGCGGACATACTCACGGAAACGATCCATGTTCTGAAGCTGAAACGCATCAGCCTCCATCATCTCCTCGGAAAAGAGAAAAACCCGTGTATTGCTGACTGCTTCCGTCAGGAGCTGGATAAAACGCAGAACAAATTCCGAAAAGCGGATCATCGAACCTGACACGTCACACAATATGACAAACTGTCTGCGGCGCTGGCGTTTTCTCCTGTAGGAAATCCGGAATAGCATACCGCCTGTTTCGAGTCCTTTTCGGATCGTACGCCGGAAATCGATCATTCCTGTTTTTCCGCTGCGTTTGCGCTTACGGGTCAGTTCTCCGTTGATTCTCGCCGCAAGCTGCTGAATATAAAGCACAGCCTTCGGAATATCACTGTCCTCAAATTCCGAGATATCACGATATATCATACCCATTTCCGGGTCAACTGATGCCCTGCCGAGCGCGGCGTCTTCCATCAGCATCTGCTGCTCCATAATCGAGCGGGCAAAGATGGAATGAATCATATTTGCGTAAAGATCCGGATTTCGGATTTCGTCACCCAGAAAACGGTCGCGCACTCTGCGAAGCCGCTGCTTTTCTTCTTCGGAAAGCTGGGAATAGGCTTCCTTCTGAGCCTCACTGTAAAAGAGCGACTCGAGATTCGTTCCGGCAAGTTCCCTGTTTGCCTGCTCAATTGCCTCTGTACGCGCCATATTGCTTTCGAGACGCTTTTGATCAATCGCGCGAAGCATCTCCTCACTCAGAAAGAAGCTGTCAAAAACACGGTCGAAACACAGCTGATCCCTGCGGGACTTTGCAAATACGGTACGCAGAGCAGTTTTTACAATGTCCCGATCCTCAAATCCAAGCATCAGCAGAATCCGGCACGCGTCAGCGGTTTCATTCGGACCAATCTGAATTCCCTCTGCGCGAAGCAGAGAAGAAAAAAGCCGCAGTTTTTCAAGATAGATCTCAAAATCAGCCATGACTCTCTCCGTGGGAATGACCGCAGTGACATGCATACCGGTCTCCGGTTTCATCATCACCGCAGCATGCATTCACGCTGTTCAATACTGTTTCGATATCCTCGTTGTTTTTCAGGACAAAACCCACCGTATCCTTAAGAATCTCCTGCGTCAGATCACGGACCCCGAGTGCCTGAAGCGCCGAAGCCCAGTCAAGCGTTTCGGCGATCGACGGCTTTTTGAGAATCGCTTCGTTATCCCGAAAACCGTGAACCGCGCTGACAATCTGGACAGCAAGACGCTCATCGACGCCAGGAACTTTCGCGCGAAGAATTCTCAGTTCTTTTTCCGGTTCCGGGTACTCGATATACAGATATGCGCAGCGGCGCCGGAGAGCATCGGAAATCGGCCGGGCGCGGTTCGAGGTCAGAACAACAAAAGGAATACTCTCTGCCCGAATCGTTCCGATCTCCGGAATGGAAACCTGATGGTCTGAGAGAAGTTCCAGGAGAAACGCCTCGAACTCCTCATCGGATTTATCAATCTCATCGATCAGAAGGACGACCGGTTTTTTGGAGCGTATCGAGCGAAGCAAAGGACGTTCCAGAAGATATTCATCAGAAAACAGTGAGCGTGTCAGTTCCTCCTCATTCGTTTTTCCCATATTGATCTGGATGGAGAGAAGCTGTTTCTGGTAATTCCATTCGTAAAGCGACTTGCTTTCGTCAAGTCCTTCGTAACACTGGAGACGAACCAGATCACGGCCGAGCGCATCAGCCATTACTTTCGCAATTTCCGTTTTCCCGACTCCGGCTGCGCCTTCAATCAGAAGCGGCCGTCCAAGCTGCAGCGCGACATACAGGACCGTTACGAGATGGTCGTCGCAGATGTATTTTTCTTCTTCAAATTTTTGTTTCAGAGTCACGAGATCCATCACGATAATCTCCTTCGGGTTTCTGTTTTCAGCAAACGTATTATATCATGAACGGGTCTGGAATGTCCATACTCCGTTCCCGGTACAACAAAAACGGCCGTTAATAAAAACGGCCGTTTTCTGACTGTTCGGAGATTATTCGTGAAGTTTGGTTGCTTTCGCGATAATCGCCGCAAGAATGCCGCCGCACAGTGGCGCCAGAATGAAAACCCACACACAGCTTAGCGCGTCGCCTCCGACAAAAATGGCAGGTGCAAGGCTGCGGGCCGGATTGACAGAGGTTCCGGTAAAATAGATTCCGAGAATATGCACGAGCGTCAAGGCGCCGCCGATCACGAGCCCGGCTGCCGGACCGTTTTCCTTCTTTGCCGTGGCACCGAGTACCGCAAGGACAAAGACGCAGGTCAGAATCACTTCCACAAGGAAAGAGAGACCGATGCTTCCGTTATACAGACCGTTTTCGCCAAGGCCGTTCTCTTTTCCTACCAGGGCGAACAGCACCGCAGAACCCGCGATGGCTCCGAGAACCTGTGCGATAACATAAGCCGCAAAATCTTTTACTGACAGTTTTTTTACAATCAGCATCGCAATGGAAACCGCCGGATTAATATGACATCCGGAAACATTTCCGATCGAGTACGCCATTGCGACGATGACAAGTCCGAATGCAAGAGCAGTTGTCAGATACCCCGCCGTAGAGAGCTCACCCGACATCTTCGCGCCGACCACGACCGCTGTACCGCAGCCGAACAGAACCAGTACAAACGTTCCGATAAACTCCGCTATGCATTTCTTGAGTGTTGACATTCTTTGTTCCTCCTTCAATAATTATATTTTCTCAGCGTTTTGCTGAATATTCATGACTGCGCCGATCCGCCGGATTCCTTCTTCTCATCCTGCTCTTCCATCAGGTAGAGACGCGAGCAGAAGTCCTGGAAGAAACGCACATTCTCATCATAACCTGTTCCGGAGAATCCCTGCCGGAGTTTGATGCCGGCATACATCAGAAGGTCGCCGGATACGCAATATGATTCTTCCTCCCCCGGCATCGTCTTAAAACGTGATATGAGATTGTGGAGCATGGAATCCTGACGGATATGAATCGGGGACTGAGTATTGATCAGGCTGCCGAAACGTTTCAGATTGAGCGAATGAACGAGGTTGTAGAAAGAGTAATTCTTCTCCGGTTTCAAGCCCCGCGCAAAAAAGCGGGCAAACTGTGTATTCGGTTCCACCAGTTTCTGTAGGAACAGACCGACCGCCTTTGACCGGTCTTTTGAAACACAGCACCACTGAGTCAGATTTCCGGAACGGACACGGTAAAACTCACCGAACTGGAGGGTATCACGCCATTTTTTGTAGAGCGCGATCTGATCCGTTATCTCTTTCTTTTCCTCTTTGGAAAGATCCCGCGGATCGAGTTCATATCCGAGCAGACCGAACGCCGCCACATTGAAACGCGTATCCAGCGGTGCCGAGCGCAGCGTCTGATGATTCGGACTCGCAGAAACATGAGCGGAAACAGTGCTCAGGGGATAACCGAAGCTGTACCCTTCCTGAATGGAAACACGTGAGATCGCGTCAGTATTATCGCTGGCCCAGATCTGGGGGAAATAACACAGCGCGCCTAAATCAAAGCGGTTTCCGCCGGAAGCGCACCCCTCAAATAGGATCTGAGGGAAACGTTCCGTCAGTTTTCCGAGGATGGAATAAAGCCCCAAGACATAACGGTGGAAGACCTCGCCTTCCCGGTCCGCAGGCAGGTAGGACGAATACGCATCGGAAAAAACACGGTTCATATCCCATTTTACATACGAGATATCAGCGCTCGAAAACACTTCGCTCATCTTCTCCGTCAGGAAGTCACAGACCTCGGGATTCGTAAGATCAAGAATTCTCTGATTTCTCCCCTCACTGTGCGGTTTTCCGGGAATCGCGAGTGTCCAGTCAGGATGCGTACGGAAAAGTTCACTGTCAGTATTGACCATTTCCGGTTCAACCCAAAGGCCGAAGGAAAGACCGATCTCGCGGATCTTATCCGCGAGGACAGACAGGCCGCCCGGAAGCTTCTTCGGGTTCGGATCCCAGTCGCCGAGTGAACGCGTGTCGTCATTCCGCTCCCCGAACCAGCCGTCATCCATAACGAAGAGCTCGATTCCAAGGACCTTACCCTCTTTTGCCAGAGAGATAAGACTTGACTGGGTAAAATTAAAATAGCTCGCTTCCCAGCTGTTCAGCAGCACCGGACGCGGTCTGTTCTTCCAGACTCCCCGCACAATGTGCTCCCGGACAAACTCATGCATCGAACGGCTCATGGCGCCGAACCCGTTTGATGAAAAAGTCATTACCGCCTCTGGCGTATCGAACGCTTCACCGGGTGAAAGATGCCAGGAAAATCCCTGAGGATTGATGCCGCAAAGGACGCGTGTTTTTCCGAAGGCCCCGATTCCGGCGCTTTCATAATGATTGCCGCTGTAGATGAGATTGAACGCGTAACAGCTGCCGCTCTCCTCACTGGCTTCGGGTTCGTGGATCATAAAGAACGGATTGATACGCGAGGATGAGACGCCTGCTGAGGAAGCTCCTGTATAGATTCCGCGAAGCGGAACCGTCTCCCGGTGCATTTCACGCGCCCAGGCTCCGCGGAAAAAGCTTACGGAACGTTCCATAGGAGGCAGATCGAGCTGAAGACTCATCATACGTTTTATTTCACATGCGTTTTCACTCTCATTGCGCAGCCTCGCGCCCCGTGTGATAACATCACATTCAGGATATACGAAATAATGAAGTTCGAGGGAAAGTCCGTATCCCGCGTCTTCAAGTAAAACGGTAAGATGCTCATACTTTCCGTTTTCACTGTAAGATCCCGGCAGTCCGCCGAAATCCGGTTTATCTTCCGATATTTCCGCATCTTTGAAAAGGAAGTCACCTGTGCGCGAGCCGTCATGATGTATGATCTCGAGGAACGGCTCCCGAATATCTCCCTTTCCGGTTGAGGACATTTCCAACAGGGTATCTTCTAGGACTAGGGCGCTGTGATCCTTCGAATATGCAATTGTATTGCCCGGCTCAAAAGCGCGTTTTTCGGAAAGCGCTTCAATTGCGCCGGAATCCGTAACACGGATCCGTTTTCCGTAATAAAGCTGTTCAAGATGACCTGAAGGCAAAACGGAAAAGATATAACTGGTATTATCCGTTTCGAGGATAAATGCGGATCTCTCACCGTCTATTCTGCGAATCATACGTCACCTTCTTTGTCTGCTTCTTTTTCAAGATAATTATGCACATCAAATTCAATCCGCACCGAGTCCGCATCCGAAACACTTACGGTCAAAGCCGCTTTTCCGCTTTCCCCGACAGTTTTCACAAATGTTCCTCCCATTCCGCCTCGCAGCGGGAATTGTTTCGGGCCGATAACCGCGATCGGTCCTTCCGATTCAAGCGTCACGATACTGTCGGCGAACGGAAGAATATTGTCATTCTGATCTTTCATAGCAATCCGGATCAGTGCGGCGTCGTAGGTCGCGTCCTCGGAAAGAACCGTATGATCCGCATTTGCCGTAATGTGAGTTTCCTTTACAGGCGCCTTCAGCACTGTCTTGACCACTTCTCCGTTTTTTATGGCTTCAAAGCGGTAAACCGTCGCCTCACCGCCCCAGTTTCCGACATACTTCCCATAAAGCGCGTACGCGTCAGCGAAAGACATCCGGTAGCAGGTCATCAGAATTCCGGCCTTAAGTGCAACTCCGAAAGGCATTTTCTCCATACCAAAACGAGTATAGTGGTTAAGAACATCCGTCACATATTTTGCCTTTCTGGGTTTGAAATGCTCTTCTCTCGCAACTGTATCACCGATAAAATCAGTAATCTCGATCGGACCGCGCGCCAGATTCCGGTACTGTGAGCTTTCGTGAGTATATTCCCTGATAAAGTGATCGTTCTTATACATTTTTACGCTGTCAGCGTTTGAAAACAGATAGATCCTCCCGCGGTTTCCGGCCGGATGATCCCCGATTTCCATTGAGGAACTGACCGACAGCACAGGCGTCTGATCCTGAGAAACCGAATAGACATCGGCTGCAAGCTTGGGATTGCGGAACATATCCATCACACCGTGATAACAGATACGGTCGCCGCTGCCGAAATCCGCATGTGTGTTGTAATCAAACATGCACCATCCGAAGCTGCCGGCGATATCGGACTCTCCCGCGACGGCGTTGAGAACATTCGCGTGACGCAGCGCGTGTTCCGCCCGATGTTCCTCATCATCGAAAAGCTTCGTCGGATACATATGACCGTTGTACTCGCTGATCAGATAAGGTTTTGACATATCGCTGGTAACCGATTTTTTCCTGTCACATCCGGGATTTTTACCGCTGTGGATAAAATCGTTGTAAGTATATACATCCTCAAGGAGATGACTCTTTTTATGATACCGCACTCCGCCCGTCTGACGTGTCGGGTCGAGGCGGTGTGCAACCTCGTTTGTTTTTTCGTAGAACTCATCATCATCAACCGATTCGTTGATACGGACACCCCAGAGAATGATGGAGGGATGATTGCGGTACTGAATAATCATCTCCGCGGTATTTATAACCGCCTGAGATTTCCAGTCCGCGCTTCCGATATGCTGCCATCCGGGAATTTCCGTGAATACAAGCAGCCCGATTTCATCACACCGGCGGATAAAATGGTGTGATTGGGGATAATGAGAGGTACGAACGGCGTTCAAACCAAGCTCTTTTTTAAGCAGGTCTGCGTCAAGCCGCTGCAGGGAGCGCGGCATCGCATAGCCTGCGTACGGATAGCTCTGATGGCGGTTGAGTCCGACAATTCTGAGCTTTCGTCCGTTCAGATAGAATCCGTCCGGTTCAAATCTTGCCCGCCGAAAACCGATTACTGTCATTTCCCGGTCGATAGCCACCCCGTTCAGACAGAGCTGAGTTTCAACAGTATAGAGATTCGGTGAGTCAATATCCCAGAGCCGCGCATTCGGAACCGGCAGCGAAAGCTCAAATGTTATCCGTCCGGGGACTTCATCACAGGCAGTTTTCGGAGGAAGTTTGGACAATTCGAAATCCACCTGGGAAAGTGCGCCGGCCGTTTCGCTTCCGTAGGGATAGACCATCTGACGAAGAGAAAAACCGCCAAAGTCGCCGCATACGGGTCCGTCAAGGGTAACGGAACTTCCGGCCGCACCGATAAAGCGGATTTTTTCGATTTCCGAGCGATCCTCCGAACCGTTCAGCATCGCTTCGCCTTCGGGAATCACCGGATGAACAAAGACATCGGACAGATAGCTCTGTTCACAGAGGAGAAGGGAGACTTCCCGGTAAAGCCCGCCGTATGTCATATAATCAATGACATAGCCAAACGGCGGCTGATCCAGTGTCTCCTGTGAGTCAACGCGTACAACAACCAGCGCTTCCTCCCCCGCCTTAACAAATTCGGTCAGTTCGGTTAAAAACGCGGTATAACCGCACCGGTGTGATGACAGCCGCGCGCCATTGACATAAACTTCCGCATAATGTCCGGCTGCGCCGATTTCCAGAAAAATCCGTTTTCCGAGAGCTTCAGCTGGAATCATAATACGTTTACGGTAACCGCAGACCATCTGGTAAATGCTTTCATCAAAATAATGGAACGGCACCTCTTTGCAGGTATGCGGCAGTTCAACGGAAACAACTTCCTCCGACGCTTCGCCCCTGAGGAAACCCTCCGTATAGTTTTCGGTAAACTCCCAATCCCGGTTGAGATCAATCCGCCTGGGCATCATTCACCCTCCGTTTCTTTTTGAAATATATAGTATCCATCCATTTTAATATCACTTAACCATATGATTAACGCTGCTGTCTTCTGAGACACTGATCCCGGGCGGATCTCCATCCCAGAGAAAAGAGGACAGATTAACCCGTCCATCCGGCAGGAAACCGACTCCCTCTGATTCAAGCAAAGCACGCTGAGTTCCTGAGGAATATGTATCAAAGGCGGATTTTGTCCGCCCGAAACGATCAACGACACGGTGACAGGGAACCGTCTCATCCCGGCACGCCGCCATTGCAAATCCCACCGTATGTCCGCCGCGCAGAATACCGGCAAGCTCAGCGATCTGACCATAGGTCGCGACCTTCCCGCACGGAATCATACGGGTAATCCTGTAGATTCTTTCATAAAGCGATTCCGTCATACAGAGCACCTTCCTGACAGCAGCCGGCAGAAGCTGTTTTCTCATGAATCACAGTAGGGTTTTCCGAGCCGATCCGCCCATCGTTCGGGATAGAAATCATAGTAGGACTTTCTCATTTTCATCCGGTAACGGCGGCAAATACCCGCTCCAGCCCAGAAAAGGGACGGGAATGCAATCACGGGAAGGTAGAGCGGACCAAGAAGAACCGATTGAATCGTATGTCCGTATTCATGGTAGAGTACACGCGATTCTTCCTTGTCCGGCATCCCTTTTTCAAGGAATATGAATCTTCCTACCGCCATACTGCTGTTTTTCCGGTTCCAGTAAGCTACACGCGCTCCATGGAACGAAAAAGCCTTTTTCCGTGCGAAGATGAATGCCGCCAGACCACCGATCAGATTCAGCGGCAGAGCCCATGTCATCTGAAGTACCCAATACAGTTTTTTATTCATTGCCTTTACTGTTTTCGTTTGAAACTTCGACTGTGTTAAAAACGCCCCTATTCCGATAACAGGGGCGTTTTTTCTTTCTAAAGATTATTTGAAAAGACTCAGAATGGAATGAAGAATGCCGGAACCTTCTTCTTTTTCGTCTTTTTTGTTCGAAGTCTTTTTCTTCTTCTTTTTCTTTTTTCCGGTCGATGAAGCTGACGTCGTTTCCTCTTCGTTATCCGATCCGCCGAGCAGTCCGCCCAGCAGGCTGCCGAGATCGACACTCCCAAGCAGGCTGCCCATCAGCCCAGCAATTCCGGATGAGTTGTTCTGTTCGGATTCCGCGCTCGTCTGCTGGCCGAGCAGGCTCATCAGAAGCGGAGCGGCCGCCGAGAGAATCGAACTTGATTTTGCCTTCTCAACACCGGCGGAGGCCGCTGCTTTTTCCGTTGTTTCATCCGTTTTTGCGCCTAAAAGATGACCGAGGATTTTTCCGCCGTCCTGAAGATCTACTTTTGAAAGGAATGAGGCAACATCGCTTGTGTCATCTTTTGCGTGGTCAGAAAGCGCGCCCACGAATCCTTCCGCCGTAGCGGTATCGTTTGCCTGACCGACTGCGCCGTTAAGCAGTTCCGGCAGAGCGCTGCCAAGGACCTTTTTTACATCCTTCTGGGTCGCTCCGGATACTTTACTGAGGTTCTTAATGCTGTCGCTGCTGAGCATGGAGTTCATTAATGCGCTGATATCCATATAAATCTCACCTTTATTCCTCATTTTTACTTTATTATAAGGAAAAAGGGACCAATTGTCAATTGATTCAAACACAAGATGTAGATTTTTCTGAAAAACCGGTAAAAATATCTTGTATTCAGGCGAAAAAGGTCCTATAATAGAATGCATAGAATCTGCTTTATCATACTGAAAAAAAGGGGAATGAAAAATATGGCTGAACCGAAGAAAAAAACCATTGTTTCCGCCAGCAGCGGAAAAGAAGTAAAACCCGGCTCTGTCAAACCGGCGAAGGTTATCAAGGAAGCCGCTCCAGTTGGCAACGCAACGGGACTTCGCATCGGCGCTGTGATTCTCTGGATCCTTGCCATCGCGTTTGAAGTTCTCGCAATTCTCGTCCTGTTCGGAAAAATCAATCTTACCTTCCTGCCGATGATCTGGCAGCTGATCATCTTCCTGGTGCTCGACCTCGTATGCGTCATCATCGGGGCGCAGCTCTGGAAGAAAGCAAATCACATCCGCCCCGCTTCGGAGAAAAACAAACTGAAATTCTGGCTTTGGAACAACCTCGGCCTGATTGTCGCTGCATTCGCGTTCATCCCGTTCATCATTATTGCGCTTACAGACAAGAAAGCTGATAAAAAGACAAAAGTTATCGCGATTGTCGTTGCGATTATCGCGCTGCTGATCGGCGGGCTTGCGAGCTACGAGTGGAATCCGGTCTCACAGGAACAGCTTGACGCCGCTACCGCGACAATCTCCGGAAACGTATACTGGGCTCCGTTCGGTCATGTTTATCATACGCATCAGGATTGTCAGGCTCTCAATCAAAGCGAATCGCTGACAGTCGGATCCGTTGAGGAGGCTGTTGCAGCCAGCCGTACACGTCTATGCAAATTCTGCGCGGCACGTGATGACATCGCAGGCGTCGTTACGGACGGAGACGTCGCTGAGGCTGCGGCCGAGCTCGAAATTCCAACCGGCGACTGATTCACTGAAAACAGAAAAGCCGAAGTTTATCTTCGGCTTTTTTCATATTTCGATCTGTCTGGAGGACTGAAATTCATGAAACGAATTGAACGTATCAGGTATTATGAAGAAATAATGGATCGTATTGCGCTGGCAAACCGGAAACTGTCTGATGCTCTTCTTGAATATGAAACAGTTGATCCGTTATGCGATGAGCTTGCGGCATATCTGTCCGGAAAGGAATGGAAACGTGACTATGATGCTGACGAAAAAGGAACGCTCCCTGCTGATCTGAAACGCGGCGTCCTTTCAGAGGACGGCGCATTCAATGTTCTTGAAGAACACCGTGATCTGCTCTCCCGGATCCTCGAAGCCGCAGCAAAGCTGGTATAACAAGAGCCTGAAAAACCGGTAAGTGACCTTCAGCGATAAACACATGGCCCCGAAACCTTCCTTCCGGCAAAGGTGATCGGGGTCTTTCCATATTCTGCGTCACGCTTTCTCGTCATCCAGCCAGACGCCCTGCTCCTTAAGCAGACTGCGGACTTTCTGAACATCAATTTCCCGGACACTTTTTTTCTCTTTCGCCGCAATTGCGGCAGCGGCACCAACCGCCTGTCCCTGCGCCAGGCACGAACCTGTATTGCGGGTAGACATGTGCGCAGGGAATTCACTCGTGATCATTCTGCCTGCAACAAGAATACCGTCGAGTCCTTTCGGAATAAACGCACGATACGGGATCCCATACCATCCGGCATTCTTGATCATAATTCTCGGAGCGCTGTCGTGAAAACCATAGAGCATCAATTCGTCCTCAAACCGGGCACAGTTGACAATCTCATCAATGGTCATGTCATGTTCACAGACAATGCAGCGCGTATAACGCACACCAGCACTGACGGGCGTCCAGTAGAGATAGGCGTTCTCGAATCCGGGAATATGCTTTCTCAGCATGGATGCAAGTTCATTGGCCTGATGGCGCAGCGTGATTTCCGCATTTGACAGAATCAGCGTGTCTGTAGCGTCGACATGACGGATATTGCAGGAATTGATGTAAGTATAGTTGAATTCATGAAGAGAGAATCCCAGGGGACCCCACATCCCGTATTTATTCATAAAATCCGTGAAGGCAGGATGCTTTTTCAGTTCAAACCCCAGCCGGACAACGTCATCACGTGCGCTTCCCTTATCCGCCCGGACAAGCTGTGTAACCATATCGTTCTCTTCGAGATAGTTCAGAAGACGCGGCATATCGACGTTCATCATGCCGAATGGATAGCCTACCGAGGTGGTATCATGTTTCTTGATATATTCCGCGCCGGCAAACGCGGCAACGTCCCCGTCCCCGGTCGTATCGATCACCGTATGCGCCAGAATTGCTTCCCGTCCTGATTTGCCTTCAATGACGACTCCCGTTACGCGGTTTCCCTCTTTGATCGCTGAAGTCACCATCGTATGCAGGAGAATAGTGACTCCCGCTTCCTCCAGCATGCGCAGCGCGAGATCCTTGTAGGTTTCCCAGTCAATCAGGGTAATCCTGGAATCATAGTTCCCGCCTCTGGACATTTCAAGATGCCCCGGAGAAGCCCCCATTTTCATCATCCTGTCTATGATTTCCTGCGCGATTCCCTTGACAACCTGCTGCTCTTTGGCTCCGGGAAAGGCCTTATACAGATTGAAGAAGCTGTGGATCGGACCGGCACCGTTGAGCATCGTTCCTCCGACAAACCCGTACCGCTCAATCAGCAGCGTTTTCGCTCCTCCCCTTGCGGACGCAAGCGCAGCCGTAACACCCGCGGTTCCGCCGCCGCACACCACTGTATCAACTTCGAAGCGAACCGGTGTTTTCAGGCTTTCCATAATGAATTTCTCGCTCATTGTGTTTCCTCCCCATGCTGTATTGTGTTTAATGTTCGAATTGCGCAATTTCATTATATTCCGCAAATACGGTTCCATCAATTAAAAAAACGCCGCATCTTGAAATGCGGCGCTTTTTCATCAGATCATCAGTCACGGGTTGAAATCTTACCCTTTTTGAACTTTGTTTCGGGAGCCATTGCCCAGTTGACGCGTCTTCTGCCGAAGGGGCCGGAATAATCAGCCAGCTTCGTATAGCGCGGCTCTGCGGTGACGGGGACACGCGCACGATACGGGATCGCGTGACCGCCGGTGGATCCCCACCAGTTTCCGGTAAACTCATTGACAACCTCGAGCAGTCCGTAATAGACTTCCTCAAGCTCGTACATGCAGGTCTTGACGCCTGGTCCTTTCTGTCCGACGTAATCGACACCGCGGTTATGGAGCACCATCATCAGTACGCCGTCATTCAGACGGTTGAAGAGCATCGCGTTGCCGCCGTCAAGGGTATAGATCGGCTTGTCATACTGCTTCCAGGGACCCCAGATATGGTCGGTTTCACTTTTCGCGATGCCGACAGCATAACCGTAAGGTGTATTGTTGGTATAGAGAATGACAAGACCGCCGTCCTTCATGCGATGGACTGCCGGACCGCGGACTGCGCCGCCGCCTTCGTCGGTATACATCATGTCATCACTCCACGGAGCCTCCGAACCATAGAACAGAACGATCGGATCTCCGGCCGCCTTGGAAAGGTCCTTCGCGAGCTTTACAGCAGCGATCTGGCCATCGTAAACCTGAGTCCAGTCATGTGCGAACACCAGCCAGGGTTCACCGTCGTCATCGATATAGAGGGTCGGATCCATGCACTGCCAAGCTGCAGGAGAAAGCGGTTCGCCCCAGGGTTTGAACGGGCCTAACGGCGAATCAGCAACCAAAGCCTGAATCTTGCGGAACTTGCCGGGCGCGCTGAACGCGGCAAAGAGGTAATACTTTCCGTTGTAGAGGAAACATTCAGGGCCCTGATATCCTTCGCTAGCCCAGAAATCATTCTGTTCAAATACGAGAACCGGGTTGCTCCAGTGAATCAGGTCTTCACTGACGAGTGCATAGAATGTTTCACCGGTGCCTTCGCGCTCTGCCGGGGTCAGGCCGATATGGAATTTGTTCGCGTACATATAATACTTATTCGATACCGGATCCGCCAAAATATTCGCTTCGGCAACATTCATATTCAGAACGTGAATCGGATATTCCAAAATTCTCACTCCTTATTTCATAGTTACGATCGAACGGCCGTATTCACGCGCCTTTTTTCGTCGATTTTTTCGCAGGTTTCTTTTCTACGGCGGGTTCTTCCTTTGCCTTCGGCGGAGCATATTTCACGGAATACGCTTTCTCCGCTTCCCATCCGGAAAGACCGAGACGTGTCATAGCGGGTTCTTCGGCCGGACGAACCGGGCTTCTGTACTTCTTGGCGTTTCCGCCGCAGGTATCGAACCAGTTTCCGGTAAGCTCATTGACGATATAGAGATCGTCGCCCTTTTCTTCCATCTCCGCGATGCAGAGCATCTTCGGGCCGGCATCGGCAACATGGAAGGACATCATAAGCTGATCGTCATCAAGACGTCTGAAGATGCAGCAGTGTCCGCCGTCATGCGCGTAAAGCGGGCGTTCGCACTGGGTCCAGGCTCCGGTGATATCCCCGTTGCTGCTCTTGGCATAGCCGAGGCAGTATCCGGTACGAGAGCGGGTTGTCCAGAGCATGATAAGCGTGCCGTTTTTCAGGCGATGGAACCAGCATCCGTCGGTAACACCGCCGCCGTCCGTATGGGACCAGATCTGATCATCCGCCCAGTTCGCTTCGGAGGAGCGGAAAAGGATCATCGGCTCGCCGATTGTTTTAGAGAAGTCGTCCGCAAGAGGCTGCGCCGCGAACTGGCCGTCAGAAACCTGATACCATTCGTGAGAATAAACGAGCCAGGGTTTTCCGTTTTTATCCATATAAAGCGTGGAGTCAATCGTCTGCCAGCCATCCGGAGAATAGCAGTGGTAGGGTGTCTCGCTGATGCGCTCATAGGGTCCAAGCGGATTGTCCGCGCGGAGAATCAGGGATTCTCTCGTATGACCGGGCTCGCCGTTGGTTCCGGAAATATAGTATTTTCCCTTGATCAGATGCATTTCCGCCGCCGGGCTTCCAGTGCCTTCAAAAACACATATCGGTTCTGTCCAGTGAATCAGATCCTCGCTGACACGTACGCCGATCGCGTTCATGCGCATCTGCCCGTTAAGCATTGCACCGAAACCGGAACAAGTCATATAATACTTTCCGGTCGCTTTGTCTGCCAGAATATGCGGATCGCTGACCCGGATATCATGAGCATGAACTGGGTATTCCAATGTGATTCCTCCTATCATTGATGATTTTTGTGCGAATCTGTTTATATTATACAACCTATCCACCGGTTTGTATAGCCTTTTTAGCGATTTTTTAAACTTTTTTCAATTTCAGAAGATATATCAATCAATAACGATAAGAAGAAAAGTTCCGCACTGATGTACGGAACTTTTCAATAAATGAAAGCTGATTCAATTGCGGACAACAAAAATATAGAGGAAAACCAGAACGATCGCGGCGATCAGCATCAGAAGCGCAAAAGAAAGATTTCCCGTGATCGCACGGAAGGTATTGAGCAGGGTTGTATGGACACGCACAAAGAGTCTTGCGTAGTGATGTCCGCCTTTTCTCTCCTTTCCCGATTTTACGGCCAAACGGTCTATCCGGTCTCCGATTCTGAAATAGTAATGTTCGGCAAGCTTCTCATCACTCGGAGGCGGCGAATCGCGGAACGCTGTTTTGCGAAGCGCGAAAACAGACGCGTCCAGAAGATCCCCGACCCCGCGGGTCGCGATCGTACCGGTACGGAAAACGGCTTTTGCCGCGGGTTCTGTCGCTTTGTTCTCACCAAAAAGCGCTCCGGCGGAGCTGATGAAACGGAAACACGCGCGGCAGAACGGTCCTGTAACCCTATTCTCGCCGAAAACCGATGCGATCGCTCCGAATATCCCGGGCAGCCAGCGCAGAATCAGCGGACGGTACAGGATGTCCTCGAGATCAATCTTTTTGTTCCAGCGGTCAAGGTATCTCCCTTCTTTCATCAGAAGACACCGGATCAGTCCGAAATAAAGCACAGCGCCGATCATGAGCGAAATGAGAGCGCCCTTGAGATTTTCAAGGCTGAAATAGGAAACTGCGTGGGCAAGTTCTCCGGGATGAAAGAAATCCGTTCCGAGATCGGCAATACGGTCCATTGTAAAGCCCGGACAGGCCCCCAGAACCGGAATCAGAACCGCTGGACACAGGATCGAAAGGATGGCGGGGAATTTCGCATAGGCAGGTTTCTCTTCCCCTTCCGCCTGCTTTTCAGGATTTCTGTCAACAAAAAGCGCAACGAAAAGTTTCGTCATGTAGGCAAGTGTCATCCCGCCTGAGATAAGGAAAAGCCACTCGACCAAATGAAGAAGGAACGCTCCTCCAAACGCGTGCGCTGTTTCCACGATACCCTCATGCAGCAGTGTTTTGCTCACATAGCCTGAGAAAAGCGGGATTCCGCCGATTCCAAGCGCACCGGAGAGGAAGCAGATCCGCAGAAGCGGTTTCTTTCTTCCGAAACCTCGAAGTTCGTTCAGATCAAGCGTATGAGCATTCATGTAGACGATTCCCGCGCAGGCAAACAGCACAGTTTTGAATATAGAGTGGTTCATCATGTGAAGAAGTGCGCCGCGTGCCGCAAGAGCGTTTTCCTCTCCGAGAAGGCAGAGACACCCGATCCCTACGAGAATGAATCCGATCTGAGACATTGAGGAACAGGCAAGCGTGCGCTTTAAATCTACAGAAAAAAGAGCGAGCAGCGCTCCGAGTACCATCGTCACGGTGCCGAGAGCAAGAATCAGTGTTCCCCAGGCAGGGTCTTCTCTGAACAGATTTGCTGAAATTGCGAGAATACCCCAGATTCCGGATTTGGTCAGAACACCCGAGAGCAGCGCTGAAGCCGGGGCCGGAGCGACAGGATGGGCTTTCGGAAGCCAGATATGAAGCGGAAACATTCCCGCTTTCGCGCCGAATCCGAAAAGGATACAGCATCCGGCAGCAAAAAGCGTCGGTTTATTCGGACTTTTCTGCGCAAGCGCGTAAAGTCCGGAAATCTCTGTAGTTCCAAGTTCGTGGTGCAGGAGAAACAGCCCCATCAATGCGACAAGGCCGCCGATTACAGCGACAGCGAGATATGTGTTCGCCGCTCTGACCGCGCCGTCTGTCTCCTCGTGAATAACCCAGGTAAACGAAGTGAACGACATGATCTCAAAGAAGATGAAGGCGGTGGAAAGATCCGCTGCAAGGAAAACGCCGAGTGTCGCTCCCAGCGTCAGAAGATTGAAGAAATAGTACCGGCTCGGATCGCCGTGGTGCGCGAAATACTCCGGTGAGAGCAGGAACGTCATCAGCCATGCAAAAGAAATCACAACCGCATAGACTTTCCGGAAGCCATCCAGTTCAAAACGAAGTCCGAGCGAACAGATTTCAGGAAGCTCAACCGTCATATTCTCCGAAAAAAGCAAGGCAGCCGAAATGCCCAGAGAAACTGCAGCAAAGAAAAAACAGCAGAATTTCTGAAGCCGGTTTTTAGAAAAATAAGCCGGCAGTGCCCCGATCATCGGCAGAAAGACAAGAGACAGTATCAGAATATTCATCTTACCGCCTCCCTACATTCCAGCCGCGATTGCGTTAGCGGCAGCAGCGATCGGCGAGGCAAACACACCCGTCAGAAGGATCCCCAAAGCTAAAATCATCATTGGAACCGTCATCATAGGCGAAGCTTCTCTGACTGACTCAAGAGAAGCAAAATCGGAATTCTGATCCGGGAAATACGCACGCCTCAGTGAAGTGAACATATAAATCGCGGTCAGGAGAGCGGCAATCAGCAGAACACCTGCTCCGATATACGCAAGCAGATCTCCCGACTGCGCAGCGGCGGAAAGAAGACTCCATTTGCTCACGAATCCGGAAAACGGCGGGATTCCTACCAGGGCCAGCGCCGCAATCAGGAAGCAGGCGAACGTGATTTTCATCCTTCTCCCGAGTCCGTCGAGTTCATAAACATATTCGCGTCCTGTGTACTGAAGCACAGCCCCGGCACAGAAAAAGGCCAGAATCTTTATTTCGGCGTGAAATGCCATGTGAAGCAGGCCGGCGGACAATCCTTCGGAAGTCATCATCGTGACACCGAACAGAATGTAGGAGAGGTTCGCGACGGTCGAATATGCAAGCCTTCTTTTCCAGTGAGGTTCTTTGACCGCGCGCGCAGCGCCGTAGAACAGCGTAAAAACTGCGATGATCATTACAGTGGGTTTGACCCAGGTCCCGCGAAGAAGTTCCGGCCCGTAGGAATAATATGTCAGCCGCATAACGGCAAAGACACCGGATTTCACAACTGCTACCGCATGCAGCAGAGCTGTCACCGGCGTCGGTGCGACAGATGCTTTCGGAAGCCAGTGGTGCAGCGGGAAAATCGCTGCTTTTACCCCGAAGCCGAGAAAACCAAGGAAATAGAAAATCTCGGTAACGACCGGCTTCCCATAGGGATAAGCAGTGAGAATTCCTCCGAACGTGAAATTTCCGTCGACTCCGTTCGCAATGAGAAAAATCATCGAAGCGAAACCGAAGGCCGCACCTCCGAGGGAAAAGACGAAATATGTCCTGGTGGCACGTACCGACCGGCGGTCCAGATGATGAATTACAAGCGGCGCGGTTGTCAGCGTCAGGAGCTCATAGAAGCAGTACATCGAAAAAAGATTTCCTGCCATGGAAATTCCGAGCGTAACACCGTATGCCATCGTAAAGAACGCGAAAAACGTTTTCTGTCTCGGTTCTTTCTTCATATAATCAAAGGCGTATAAAACCGTCAGCGGCCAGAGGGTTGCGATGATCCCGGCGAAAAAGCGTCCGAGAGAGTCAAAGTTCAGCGTAAACAGCAGGCCGTTTGCGAAACGGAAAAGCGGGAATGCCGTCCGATCTCCGAAGAGAATCAGCGCCCATACAAGCAATGAAGTCGACAGTGTTACCGCACCTGTATAAACACATACCGCCTTATAAGTATTCAGTTTTAAAGGGAAGAGAATGATTCCTGCGAGAAAAGGCAGGAGAACTGCAACGAGCAAAAATGAAGAATTCATAAGCTCAACTCTCAAAACATTGAATTTGCAAGACTCATAAAAGCGTTTACAAGCGGCGTTGAGAAAATTCCCAGAAGGATTGAAAGCGCCGAGAGAATTCCGATCGGAAGCCACATCGCTGTTCCGCCCTCGCGATTGCGCGGCGGAGCCTCAAAATCCTTTCCCGGGAAAAAGCCGCGGATTGTGATCGGCAGAAGGTACCCTGCAGTCAGCAAAGCGGAAACAAGCAGAATTACCGGAGCCAGCACGGAAATAACCGCTACTCCGGAGTCAAGCGCACCGGTTGCAAGATACCACTTGCTGACAAATCCCGCGGCAGGCGGAATGCCGATCAGGGACAGAGATGAAAGCGTGAAAAACCAGAGTGTTTTCGGCATCGACTTTCCGAATCCGGTGAATTCATCCACATTATGCGCCCCGGTATTGACGATAAACGATCCGGCAACCATGAAAAGAGACAGCTTGATGCAGGCATGGAACACTATATGCAGGAGTCCGCCCGCAGCGGCCTCCGGCGTCATCAGAAAAATGCCAGTCAGAACATAGGATATCTGGCTGACAGACGAATACGCCAGCCTCTTTTTGAATACTTTTTCGCGATACGCCATCATGGAACCCATGAAAACGGTCAGAAGCGCCAGTGGACAAAGCGTATACTGAACCCAGGTCCCAAAGAGAAACGCCGGTCCAACAGAGAAATAGATCAGACGCAGTATTGCGAGCACTCCGGCCTTTGTAATGATACCCGAAAGGATCGCCGAAGCCGGAGCCGGCGCGACCGGATGGGCTGTCGGCAGCCATCCGTGAAGCGGATACATACCCGCTTTCGCACCAAAGCCGACAATTCCGAGGAAAATCACAACGTGAAGCAGCGTTTCATGCCCGGATACTTTTGCCGGGTTCAGCGTGCCGCCCGGGATAAAGTCCAGCGTTGAAGCATATTGGGCAAGGAAGAAAATCGCACACAGCGCCAGGAATGCGCCCGCAACAGAATAAAAAAGGTATTTGAGCGCCGCACGAATCGATTCTGAAGTACGGTCATGCAGAACAAGCGGCATGGAAAGAAGAGTCACCGCTTCAAAGAACAGGTACATCGTTATCAGGTTTCCCGCGAGATCCATCCCGGAAAGCGCTCCGAGTGACAGAAGATAAAAGGAAAAGAAGCTGTCCGCACGCTGTGAATGCGCCATGTAAGGGACCGCGTAAATCCCCGCAAGCAGGAATCCGTATGAGGCGACCGCCAGAAACAGCTTCGAAAGTCCGTCCATTTTAAGGGAAACTGAAAGGATCTCAGTCATTTTAAACAGAGTCACCGAGGTTCCGGATTCAGTCAGCAGCAGAGTGGTAACGACGGCGCAGTGAAGTGCCAGCACACAGAAAACCAGAACGTATTTTGCTTTCATAGAAGCCTTTCTGATTCCTGCGAGAACAGCGCCTGCACAAAGCGGCAGCAAAATCACAATCAGATAGAGAAATATCATGATATTCTGCGCTCCTTTCAAAACAGATTCAGTGATTCCCGAAGAAGATTGACCAGCGGCTGGGAAGCGATTCCGGCAATCAGATTCATCACAATCAGGAAAACCGCAGATAAAACAAACGGCTTCTGTGCTGAATTCGGGATCCGGCTTGGACTGGTTCCATCCGGATTGTTATAGATCCGGATCAGCGTCCGGGCGAAATAGATCGTATTGAGAACGGTACTGACTGCAAGGACAATCAGCGTTGGAATCATTTTCAGGTTTGCGTGGAATGCCGAAACCGCAAACAGATACTTGGAAATAAAACCCATTGTCGGCGGAATTCCGATCATGCTCAGAGATCCGACCGTGAAGGCGAATCCCGCAAACTTGTTAAAATGTGCGGTTCCCTGAAGTTCCTTAAACTGTTTTTTCCCCCCGACCGCTTCACTAAGCTGCGCTGCCGAAAGGAATAGCAGCGGTTTTGTCACCGCATGGGTCAAAACATGGAACAGCGCGGCAGCAACACCGAAAGTCTGTGAAACGCCGATTCCCAGATAGATGTAACCGATCTGGGCTGCAGAAGAAAACGCTATCATGCGGAAAATATCATTCTCGCGCATGGCGCTGATCGAGCCGATGATCATTCCGAGAAATCCGAGAACATAGAAGACGTTCTGAAGACCGCTCTGATAAAAGACTTCCGTTCCGAAAACATCAAAAACCAGTTTCAGGAGCAGAAAAATATAGCCCTTCGAAACAAGCCCTGAAAGGATTCCGGATGAGGCCGGTGTGGCATACCCATAGGTGTCCGGCATCCAGAAATGGAACGGGAAAAGCCCGCTCTTAATCGAAAGTCCTACCGAAATAAGAATCATTGCCGCGAGCAGCGGCACACGGTACTGTCCGTTTTTCCAGAGCAAAGCGATGCATTCCCTGAGGTTCGGCATCAGAAGATGCCCGGTAACCTGATAAAGCAGGATCACTCCGAAAAGGAAAAGTCCGGATCCAACCAGGCTGAAAATCATATAACGAACCGAAGCAAGCGTCGTTCGCCCCACCTGACGAATCAGGAGAATTCCGCAGGAAGCAATCGTACAGATTTCAATGAAGACATATCCGGTGAACAGATCATTTGTATAGACCAGAACCAGAAGCGCCGCCTGCAGGAGATCAACCATTGAATAGTACAGGTTGCTCGTTTTCGGTACCAGATCTATCCTGAGCTGACGGGATCCCCCGGTGATACAGGAAAGCAGAACAAGCGAAAACGCAAGCGAAAACAGAGCTTCAAGAGCACCGATTTTAAGTTCATTTCCCCACGGATGAGGGAAATGACCCATCTGATAGAAAAAGATTCTGCCTGTTTTACCTGTGTACAGCAGAATGACTGCTGAACTTGCGGCGATCATGCCGAACAGAACGAGAGAAAGCACCCGAGCCGCTTTTCGCGGCAGAAGGGCGGAAACAACGGAACAGATCAGCGAAAGAACAATTGCAAAAAGCGGAAAATTCAGAGAAAAGCTCATTCACTCTCCTCCTTCTTTCCTTCTTCGCGTTCCAATTTTTCGCGCGAAAGCATGTAAATCTCATCAACATTCAACGTATGGTAAGCCTTGTAAAGCCGGTATGTCAGCGCAAGCATCAGGGCGGTCACCGAAACGGAAACAACGATTCCGGTAAGAACAAGTCCTGCGGGCAATGGGTTTACATAACTTTCAGGATTCGTATTGCCGTTCACAATGATCGGTGCGAGCCTCCCTCTGATATAACCGATTGAGGTGAGAAAAAGGTAGGCTGCTGTATCCATAATATTCAGACCGATAATCTTCTTGAGAAGATTCGGATGAAGAATCAGGGTAAAGAATCCGACTGCGAACAGCAGTACGGCGACACACTCGATCCTGTTGTTCCAAAGTGTCTGGAGCATCAGATTTCCCCCCTTTGAAACAGTGAATAAAAACCATACATCGTCAGAGATACGACAAGTCCTACCGCAAGATTCAGCGGAAGGATCAGACCCGCTGAAAAAATAGCACCCGGTGTGCCTGCAGAAAAAATCGTCTCGTATCCGTTTGCCCCGCAGAAAAACGAGTAACATTTCGCGATGCTGTAAAAACTGAGTGCGAACAGAACAACGATTCGGAACATCTTGAAGTTCAGAATTCTTCCGAGATTTTCAAAACCGAACGCGATCGAATAAAGGATCAGTCCCGCACCTACGATCGCACCGCCGGAAAAACCTCCTCCCGGGCCGAGGTGTCCATTGAACATGACATAAACACCGAAGATAAGCGTTACAGGTGTTACTACCCTCGCTGTGGTACGCAGAATCAGGTCATCCTGCATGATACGCCGCTCCGCCTCGCTTTCACGGATTCCGGATTCAGAAAGCAGCAGAGCCAGAACTGCGAGCATCGCAGTAAAAAGAACATGTGACTCTCCAAGCGTATCAAAAGCACGGTAATCGAGAATCACGCCGGCAACCGTATTTACCGCGCCGGTTTCCTCCATCCCTTTTCCCAGATAACGTGCTGTTACTTCGTTATTTGTCGGTAAATCCGCTGCACCGAAAGGCGGCAGAGAACAGACAGTATAAATCAGAAATCCGATCATCACGGTGCATAAAACCACCGCAATCGGTGCATAAAGCTTTCTGAAAAAAGCGATTTCCCGGTTTCGAAGCCGCAGAATCGGCTTTTTATCCCAAGCGGGCAGGGGCTTTTCAGGCTTAGGACGTTTCGGATGGTCTTCGCCGGCCATCGCCTCGGTAAAATCGAAGTTACCCGCGTCCCACTGCCGGAAGTATTCTTTAAGGCTGTTTTGTTTCATTTTGATTCTTCCTTCTGATATCACGGATCTTCTTGAGTGTGATAAACATCAGAACGCTGGAGATTCCCGCCCCGACGGCTGCTTCCGTAATCGAAAGATCCGGGGCTTCAAGCAGGATCCAGACAACTGACATGATAACACTGTAAGCCATGAAGATAATCAGGGAAACAAGCAGATTTTTCGAAAGGCAGGTCGCGATTCCGCAAATAAGCAGAAATATAAGAAGCATCAGTTCGATTATCTCCATTTCGGTTCCTCCCCGTCGTCATGTCTCATATGCTGTGAGGCGGTTTCGTCCGTTGCTATTTCGAGCCGGCTCACGAGATGCGAAGCAATCGGGCTTCCGATCCAGAGCAGTACCAGGAGCATCGCGAGCTTCGGGATATAGTCCAGCCTTCCCGTTAAGACCATCAGCCCTACCAGGATCAGCGCGATTCCCAATGTGTCAATCATCGCGGCACAGTGCATTCTGTTCATGATAAATCTGAAACGGAAAACGCCAAGAATCGCGATCAGCGTCGTTATTACACCGAGAAAAAGCAGAACGCTGCCGAGAATCAGTCTGATCTCACTCATGATGTTCATCCTCCCCCCTGCCGTATGTGGAAATATGAATCTTTGACAGAACGACAACAGCCAGAAAACTGATCATACAGTAGATGAGACTGACATCCAGAAGCCAGTTTTCATCAAGGAGAACTGCCAGAATTGCAATCATTGCTGTTGATATGGTGCCGATCATGTTGATGCCGACAATCCGGTCTGCAACTCTCGGTCCCCGGATAGCGCGCAGCAGCGCAAAAAAAGTGCCCGCGGCAAGCAAACCAAGTGCGGTTATTAAAATGATTTTTTCCATTTCAGGCCTCCATTTTACGCAGCAGTCGGACAAAGACGCTTTCCTCAATCCCGTCGAGCATCTCAGAACTTAAACAGTGAACCGTAAAGCGATTTCCCACAACCGAAACAGTGATGGTTCCCGGGGTCAGCGTTATGGAATTTGCAAGCATAAAACGAGCGAAATCCGTATTGAGGTTAACCGTTATCGTACGAAGCGCCGGATTCGTTCTGATACGCTTGAACAGGATGATCAGAAGCACCTTGAAATTAGCCTTTACGATCTCAAAGAGCAACACGAGAAGGTATACCAGAAACAGCGGAAGCCGACGAAGAAACCGAAATTCCGTTTTCGGAGTATAGGAAAAAAGCACCCAGAGAAGCAATGCCTCCAAAATGAGGATACCCAGGCCGAGCAGTATAACTTCCAGAGTGAATTTGCTGTTCAGCAGAAGCCAGAAACAATATGACAGCAGATACACGGCCAAACTCCCCCTTTTAAAAAACTAAATTTTATTATATCACACCGACGTTCTGTTTGCATCTCATTTTTATGATTTTTTCTATTCTTTTCCGTCTGCATCTTCTTTTTGTCTGCTTCCCGGCAAAATAAAAAACCGTCTGAGCAGACGGTTTTTTACGATTTAATATTTCACAGAAGCAGCGTCCGAATAAACATTCCGAGCGAAGCGATAAAGAAAAGAAGCATTCCAAGGTTGAAAACCGCCGGGCGAAGGCGCTCGCCGCGCCGCAATTCGCGCGATTCCGCTTCAAAACGGATATGTCTTCGCCGGACGATCAGGAGTATCAGACCGGCGATCGCAGCGCTGAAGAGAAGCGAAGCATAAACAAGATAGAGAAGGGTCCAGATATTCAGAAGTGATGAGATCGTATCCGGATTGAAGGCCATCGGATTCTGAAGTGCTGAAAGGTCAATATGGCGCAGAATTTCCGGAGCCACAACACCGCCAAGTGTATTGATCAGGATATGCAGCGCAACCGAATACCGGAGCTTTCCGGACATAAGGTATAAATATCCAAACAGAAGCCCCAGTCCGAACGCGTAGAAAAACTGGGAGAGGTTTCCGTGGAGCAGACCGAACAGCAGCGCCGACATCACTACCGCGGATTTTCCTCCGAAAACATGCATGCGGTCGATCAGGACTTTTCTGAACAGCAGTTCCTCAATAACCGGCCCGATCAGAGCGACGAACAGCGCGCGCAGAACAACCGAATCACCGGAAAGGATCGTTTCTATCGGATTCACGATTTCCTTGCCCGCGATACGTCCGATAAGGAGATTGACGAAAACACCGATAAGGTTTCCAGCGTACATCAGGAAAAACGCGATCAGAATCGCCCGGAAATATCTTCCCGCGCCGAAACGTCTTTTGAGGATCGGAGGCGGCAGCGGCTTTTTCATCAAAACCACGCCTGCCGGGATCGCCACCAGATACATCGGCAGAAAACCGATCACCCAGGTATAGAGGGGGCTCCGGGAAAAACCAGGCGCTGCAGCATTCAGAATCATCATCAGCGCATATTCCAGTATAACCGTAAGGATCACAACCGCAAAAAGCCCGAATCCGATCCTGGAATAATGTTGTTTTGCCTCTTTCGGATCTCCGAATGTGCTGGCCCGTTCCCGGGCGGGACCCGGCCTCGGATCGATAAACCGGGGAGAAAACGCGGAAAACAGGAACCCCAGTCCGAGATTGAGAACTGCGGCGATCAGAACCATCGGCAGGAACAGATTCATCGCAAGACCGACAGCTATCAGCGCGATATCGGGCAGAAGCCCGAAGTAGATGAAAAAGATCTGAATCATCTGCTTAAGTGTCTTGCCCGCTGACGCCGGTGTGGAAACACCGATAAACGTTCCGACAGAGGTGGAATAGAAATCAATCGTCACGATAAAAAGAATCCACAGGAAAGACGTCGCAGGATTCGCGAAGAGGATCAGTGTTCCGGCCAAAACCCCGGGGATCAGATCCATTGCGCAGCAGGCGCATCCGCCGAGCAATGAATAGAAAATCTTGCTCCATGTACTTTCCGGAATCAGAAGGAAGTGATCCATCCTGACATCCTGCTCAAGCGGATTCCCGAGCGACCGGAAGAAACTGATTGCCGCGAGCAGCAGTGCCGTGGGGATGAAGCTCTGCGTCTTAAAGATAAAACGGCAGGCAAGCGCCATTAGGATCGCAGCCGCAAGATAAGTCTCAGAGGTTTTCGTGAAAATACGCAGGTGTGCGAAACGGAAACGGTTATAGATCGCTTTCCAGAAGAAAACCGAGGCACCCTCTCCGCGTGTCATCCCGTCGCGGACCAGTTTCTCGCTGCGGTCCTTTTTACGGCGGCGCAGTGCGGACTTCTCCGATCTTGCCGCCTCCAGAAGTTCCGCCGTCTCCTCGGACTTTTTCATTGCGTCCTCGTAAAAATCAGCCTTTATCCGGTAAACAATCAGAACCAGCAAGACCGCGCAGAGGATCAGAAGTACAAAACTGACTGCCGCGAAAAGATAATTTCCCTCTTCCATATAGAACGGAAGACCTTTGAGCCATCCCCAGACGGGAATCAGACGCGACACTCCGGAGTTGAAGAAACCGCACGCAGCTTCAAAAAACGTTCCTCCGCTGGTTTTGAAATATACCGCATATCCCGCCAGAATCAGTCCGATCAGGATATACAGCCCTCTGCGCAGGTTGGATTTCAGACGCGGATGAGTGCTTGAAAGCGTATATAGAAGCACCTGAAGGAAACGTCCGATGACAATCGTAAGAATCCAGGCAAGAATCGCAGATATTCCCGCAGACAGTGTCATTCCGAGATTCAGGACAAGATTCGGAAGCTGAAACGCAAGATAAATACTGGAAAGCAGCGCTACACCGAGCTGTGTCATCAATCGGAAAACTAGAACAGATTGCGGCTTTAATGGTGAGGGGAAAAGAATATTCACATCTGCCGGAAGAAATATTCTGCTCCCGTTCTTATCCGCGCTGAGCATTTCAAAAATAAGAACGGCAAGAACGATTCCTCCGAGTACAAGCTCAGCGATCTGCATTTTGTCTTCCGTATGAACCATCGAAGGAATGTCGATCACCAGCTCGTCTTCCGGTTCCTGCTCCATTGAGGAGCTTTCCGGTTCACTCACTGCGGCAGGCACATTCTCCTGTGCAAGATCTGCGATTGTCGCAGCGCCGAAGCCGATCAGCCCGCCGATCACAGCGCAGGCGAGTATAAAAATGAGAATCCAGGACTTGAACAGCTTTTTCAGCTGGTTTTTAAACGCATGCAGCGTATAATAGGCGAAGAGTCTCATGGCGCGTTCTCCTCTTCCGGTTCGGGATTCTGCATCTCATGCGCCGCAATCCCTTCGGTAACCTCAAAGAAAAGCTCTTCCAGAGTCCGGGCGCTGCCCTCCAGTTCGGAACGTGTGACGTTTGCGCAGATTCTCCCGTTCTGCATAATGATCGTTCTGTCCCAAAGCATATCAACACTGTCAATGATATGCGTCGAGACAAGGAGCGTTTTTCCTTCGGAACGCATCTGCTCGATCATGTTTTTCAGTTCCTTGATCGCATGGGGATCGAGGCCGATCATCGGCTCATCCAGCAGCAGCACCTGCGGATCGGGAAGCAGACCGAGACAGATATTGAGTTTCTGCTGCATGCCTTTTGAAAGTTCATCCCCGAATTTTCGCGCCTTGTCCGTCAGCTCAAAACGCTGAAGCAGTTCCGCGGCCTTGTCTTTATAATTCTTCAGACGGTAGGCACGCGCCAGGAATTCAAGGTGTTCCGATACTGTCAGGTTCGGATATAATGTCGGCATCTCGGGTATATATCCCAAAAGCCGCCGCGCCTGCGGTGTTTTGTTCGGATAACCTCCTACTGTAATATCGCCGTCATAGCGCAGAAAACCGATGATCGCTTTCATGATCGTACTCTTTCCTGCCCCGTTCGGGCCAAGCAGAACCGTTACGCTTCCGGGATCCAGTGCAAAACTCAGATCATCAACCGCGAGCTGTTTTCCATAGGATTTCGTGACGTGAGATACATTCAGCATAACTATTCCTCTTTTCAAAGGCGCCTGAATAAACGCCTGCCTTTTTCATATTTTTAAATCCGACTAAAGCCGGCAGTTCTGACACCTTATGTGGTCTATGTATAAAAAAATTACCTGATCCGATTATATCATAATCCACTCACAAAGCAAATCCACAAGAAAAGCCGCCCGGCATGGACGGCTTCGCTCATTCTTTTCATCGGTTTTTCAGGCGTTTGTCGGTTTTGATTGCAAGGTGGGTTCCGACGCTCTGGAAAATCTGAACCAGCAGAATCAGAAGAATAACCGCCGCAATCATGATCAGATACTTGTATCGATAGTAACCGTAGTTGATTGCGATCTTTCCGAGTCCGCCTCCGCCGATCGCGCCGCTCATTGCCGTATATCCGAGAATCGTTGTAATCGCGATAGATGCATTCGATATCAGTGACGGAACACTTTCCGGGATCATTACCTTCACGACAATCTGCAGCGGGGTCGCACCCATGCTCTGAGCCATCTCGATAATATTCGGATTGACTTCCCTGAGACTTGATTCCGCAAGCCGGGCTATAAACGGGAACGCCGCAATCACAAGCGGAACAATAGACGCGACAGTTCCGACCGACGTTCCTACGATGAGCCGTGTCAGAGGAACCACAGTGATCATCAGGATCAGGAAAGGAACGGAACGTAGAAGATTGATCACTGTATTGAGAACACTCATAACACCTTTCGGAAGCGGCCGGATTCCGCCTTTTTCTCCGGTTACCAGAAGGATTCCGAGCGGCAGACCGATCAGAATCGCAAACAGCGTGGAAAGAATCGTCGCATATAGTGTCTCCCAGATTGCAAACGCAAACTGGGTTCTGATGATTTCCAGCGCCTCCTGAACACTTTCGGAAAGAAACCATTCACGGATCATTCCCCGCTCACCTCCTGAACCGACACTTCACTGTCCTGTGAAAGATAATCAACTGCTTCAGCTATCTGCTCCTGAGGAACGCTCAAAAGCATTGAACCATAGATTTTCTCGCCGATACTGCGTGTGGCGGCATAGGAAATATTCGCTTCAATCCCTTTTTCAACTGCCATTCTTGCAATCAGCGGCCGTCCGGTTGCCGAAGCTCCGTTGAAAACGACACGGATCAGCCTTCCGTTCCCCTGCGCGGCTATATCAATGTCACCCTCGGGGTAGACGAGTTTTCGCGCAGCGGAGGATTTCGGTCTTGAGAATACCTCACCGACCTCCCCCTGCTCGGCAACAACGCCTTCCTCAAGGATTGCGACATGTTTGCAGATCGATTCGACCACGCTCATCTGATGTGTGATGATAACAACAGTGATTCCTGTCTTCTCATTGACTTCCCGAATGAGTTCCAGAATTGAGTGGGTGGTTGTAGGATCGAGAGCACTGGTTGCCTCATCGCAGAGGAGCACCTTTGGCTCTGTCGCGAGAGCGCGGGCTATCGCGATACGCTGCTGCTGACCACCGGAAAGCTGAGACGGATAACTTCCCGCCTTCTCCGAAAGGCCGACAATCTCGAGAAGTTCGAGGGCACGTTTTTTCGCTTTCGCCCGGGGAACGCCCGCAAGCTCCAGAGGGAAACAGATGTTTTTTAGACATGTTTTCTGCTGGAGCAGATTGAAGCTCTGGAAAATCATCGTCACTTTACGGCGTACCTGACGAAGCTCTTTCTCAGAAAGGCTTCCAAGATCCACACCATCAATCACAACGCGTCCGGCGGTAGGCTTTTCAAGCATGTTGATGCAGCGGACAAGCGTACTTTTTCCGGCACCGCTCATGCCGATGATTCCAAAGATATCACCGTCCGGAATTGAAATGGATACATCCCGCAGGGCTTCTATCGTTCCGTCAGAGGTTGAAAACGTTTTTGAAAGATGTTCAAGTTCAATCATAGGGTCGTTTCCCCCACGTTTTTATATTTCTGAAAATCAGCCTTTGATCGCATCCAGGCTTGTCTGCTTTCCTCCGTAGATGCCGAGCGGTTCCACATGGATCAGAGCAACAGAAACAACATGTGTATTGTTTTCCTTGTTGAAATCATCAAGATAAGGCACATGCTGGAAATAGTTGGCGTCAAGCTCTCCGGAATCCACGACGAGATTCGGCTGAACGTAATCGGTGAATTCAATGATTTTAAGAGAAATGTTTTTTTCAGCGAGAATTGTCTTCGCGATTTCGAGAATCTCGGCATGAGGTTTCGGAGAAGCCGCAACGGAGATTTCCTTACCCGCCAGCGCGGCATAATCGATCGATGAATCGTAGCCGTCGGTCGGATTATCGACAACGGAAACAACGGCGCCGTCATAGCTGTTCGCGATAAAATCGGCAACCTGCTGACTCTTTAATGCGGCGGCAAGCGCTTTGATCAGATCCGAATTCTCATTGCCTTCTTTAACGGCAAGAATATTCGCGTAAGCGGAAGCGGAACCTTCGATGCCAAACGCGTCTTTGGTGGGATTGAGACCGGCGTCAATCGCATAGTTCGAATTGATGATCGCATAGTCCACATCCGTACGGACGCTCGGCAGCTGCGCGGCTTCAACTTCGTTGAATTTCAGGTTATAGGGATTTTCCGCAATGTCAAGCGGGGTTGCTGTGATTCCGGCACCTTCCTTGAGCTTGATGTAACCGAGATTTTCAAGCAGCTGAAGGGCACGTGCTTCATTTGTGGTATCATTTGGAATTGCGATCGTGATTTCCTTTTTTGAGCTCGAACATCCGAAAAGTGAAAGCACCAGCACAAAAACCAGAACAAATGCCAACAGGGCGGATACAGTTTTTTTCATTTTCGTACACTCTCTTTCTGAATTTACAATGTTTCGGGGAGCTTTCAGGAGGATACACCGCATAGCGTATTCGTCAAATCCGTCAAGCAAGTCCCCGACAGTATTCTGAAAAGATTCATCGTTAAAAAAACGGGAACTTCCAGCGAAGCCCCCGTTCAAGCCAATCATCGGGCGGTTAGATGAACCGCGGTGAAACGCTCTGGGAGAAAGCGGAAAAAGGCATCGCAAAATCTGCGCACGCTTCGGTGCGCTCACACATCATCATGATCATACGAACCCTTTTCATGGCGTTCCCCTTTCCGTAAAACTCTGAATCAAAGCGTAATTATCATAACATTACCGTGAATCAGTGTCAAGCCGTTTCGCCAAAATACAGCATCGGGTCGACTTCCAAACACATCTTCACAATGCCAACTACTCATCCGCTTCCCAGAACAGCTCATCCAGTGTTTTCGAAAGCGCTTTGCAGATCGCCACACATAGCCGGATAGAGGGATTATAATCCCCTTTTTCAATCAGATTGATTGTCTGACGAGAAACACCGACCATCTGTGCCAGTTTTTCCTGTGACAGATCCATTGCAGCACGCGCCGCTTTGAGCCGAAGGTTTTTCATCTTATTCCTGCTCCTTTTTTGAGAGGATAATCCGGATGAGCGTCGCCGCAAAAACGATGGCGAATGTAATCGCGCAGATCAGGCTGCACCAGTAGATCGAACCGGGTTCTTTCTCCAGGGTGATCTCCCCCCTGAAAATCTTTACGCAGTTGGCGCTCTGGGAAAGAATCATTGCGGCGGACATGATGAGATAAGATGCCGGTCTCTGTTTTTCAGTAAAATAGGAATCATGGAAGATGTTATAGACTGCAAAAACAACGATTCCGAGAAAAACGGAAATCGTAAATGCCAGCATTGAATATGGAAGAAACTTCTCTCCTTTGATCGCCCGCAGCAGAATATATACGATATAGGCTCCGCAGAACGTATAGAGAGCATAGCGTGAGGCTTTACCCTGCATGAGTTCCTGACGTTCGTCGAATTTTCCCTGTTTTCTGCGCTGGAAATACAGGATCACCGCAATCAGGATAAAAAGAACTGCAAAGATGAGAATCATCCAGAGACTATTCTGTTCCATTAACAATCACCTCGTTTTGTTTTCTGTACATATTGTAATTCATATTACCTTATTTGTCAAGTATATTTTACATATTAACGTAAATATTTTTCTATCCGCTATTTTCTTCCTTTTCGTTCATTTGGTTACGGAAAAGCCCGGCAGTCCTGAGATCAGCCGGGCAGAAGACAAAAACAGCGCAGGGATGCAACCGCTGCGCTGTTGGTTCCTAAATATTGAAATCCGGTTTGTTATCGCGCTGATAGGAACACCAGTTTCCGTTCTCGATCAGTTCCTCGCGGGCCAAAACGCTCAGAATTTCTTCCGTTTGACCGTACCGAGAAATAAGTCCGGACATCTTTTCATAAAAATGTATCATTTTCTGATGATCTGCCTGTGTACGATCCAGTGAAAGACGTCCGTAAAAACTTGCTGTAAACAGCGTTACGGCAGAGATCGTTCCAAGCAGAATCTTTAGCAATGTCCGGTAAGTCTCAACATTTCCCACCGAAACGCCC
>ONSY01000055.1 GCA_900320605.1 uncultured Eubacteriales bacterium
ACTTCTTCACTTGAAGCGAGCATTGAGAAACTCGAGAAGGAACTGACAGCGGCAGGGCAGCCGCTGATTCCTCCTACACGCGAAGAATTTCACGCATCCGCTCCCGATCAGCCGGAATCAGATGCAGACGGGACTGCCTCAATAGAAAAAACCATTCCGGAAGGAACTGATTCACTGAAAGAAGACGCCATCGGGTCGGCTGAGATACTGGAAACATCCGAGCCGGAAAACGTGCAGGCAGAGCGGTCTGATCAGGGTCGGACCGTATACGCCGGTTTGATTCCTGAAACCGCGGCGGCTCCGGAGGAATCCAAAACCGCCCAGGATCAGAACACTGCGCCGGAAACTGGTTCGGATGAAGCCGCAGAATTGATGAAAGAAGAAGCGGAAAAGCCGGAATCCGAAACCGCGGAAATATCAGCTGAAATATCCGATCCGGCTTTAAACAGTGAGATAACGGACGGCAGCCGCGAAATATCAGAAGCGGCGGAAAAGCCGGAATCAGAAACCGGGGAAATGCCAGCTGAAGTTTCCGATCCGGATCAGATCAGTGATATAACAGACGACAGCCCTGAAATATCAGAGGCGGCGGAAAATCCGGAAAGCGCGGATTCCTCACTGCCCGAAGACAGCGTTCGCCAGCCGGCTGACGTTCCTTCTGAGAAAGTGCAGGAAGCCGATGTGCCTCTTGCGGAAGAACCGGAAGGTGAATCGGAACCGGAGAAAACGGAACCTTCAGAGAAAAAGTCCGGAAAAGCGGTTCGGGTTCTGTTTGACTGGCTCGAGGAAATTGTGTTCGCCGTCGTTATCGTCGTTGTTGTTTTCTCGTTCCTGTTCCGTGTTGTGACCGTACAGGGCACTTCGATGGAGAAATCCTTTTCCGGCGGTGACAAACTGATTGTTTCCAGCTTTATCTATAAAATACAGCCGGGTGATGTAATCGTTGTCGTCGGGGTGCTTGATGATCCGATTATCAAACGTGTGATCGCGACTGCCGGACAGGAAGTGTATATTGACAACGACAGAGGAGCGGTTTTTGTTGATGGAGTTGAACTTGACGAATCCGCCTACACCCAGAACGGAATCACTTATTCAAACGGCGCAGGACGGCGGCTCGAGTTTCCTGCGATCGTACCGGAAAACAGCGTGTTTGTTCTCGGTGACAACCGCCTGGTATCCAAGGACAGCCGTTTTGCGGATGTCGGAATGATTTCTCTTGACCATGTATTGGGCAAGGCGGAGTTCCAGGTGTTCCCGTTTTCGGAGATTCATCTGATCCGCTGAGGAGGAGATATGGCACAGGAATATAGCAAGATACAGTGGTTTCCCGGTCATATGGCAAAAGCACGAAGAAAGATCGAGGAAAGCATTTCGAAGGTTGATCTGGTGCTTGAACTGTGTGACGCGAGGATTCCGAGAAGCAGCCGCAATCCGATGCTCAGGAGTATGCTGCGCTCGAAGCCGAGGCTTCTGCTTCTCAATAAAAGTGATCTCGCTGATCCGGTACAGACAGCGCGATGGCTTTCATACTTTGAGTCAAAAAGGGTTTCCGCGCTTGCGATTGACGCAAAAAGTGGAAAGAATATAAAAAAAATACTCCCCGGAGCTCGGGAGATTCTTTCGGAAAGAATCGCGGCTTGGGAGAACCGGGGAATGGTCGGAAGAAGTATCCGGATTATGGTGGTCGGGATTCCGAATGTCGGAAAATCCGCGCTGATCAACGCGCTGTGCCGGGGGAGCGGAATCGGAAAGGCTGAGGTACGCGATCAGCCCGGCGTAACACGTGAAAACCGCTGGTTTACAATCGGGAAAGGTTTTGATCTGCTCGATACCCCCGGAGTCCTCTGGCATAAATTTGATGATCCGAGACAGGGAGAGGCATTGGCGTTTACAGGAGCAGTCAATGATGAGATCATTGATACCTACGAACTTGCGCTTCATCTTCTGAAAAAACTGCTGATACTCGCCCCGGGAAAACTTACGGATCGGTATAAACTGAGTCAGGAGGAGCTTTCACTCAGTGAGGAGGCACTCCTTGAGACGATCGCGCTGCGCCGCGGCATGCTTGCTTCCGGAGCGGCGGCGGATACAGAGCGGTGCGCGCTGATGCTGCTTGATGAGTTCCGCGGTGGAAAAATCGGCCAAATTACGCTTGAGCAGGTGGAAGAATAATGGAATACCGTTACGAAGATGCCGCGCGCTCGCGCGGCTTTTCCTTGATCTGCGGGATCGATGAAGCAGGACGCGGACCGCTGGCCGGACCCGTGTACGCAGCGGCGGTGATACTGCCTCCCGGATGCGATCTGCCCGGTCTCAATGATTCAAAGAAGCTTTCTGAAAAGAAACGCGAAGCGCTTTTTCCGCTGATCAAGGAAGAAGCGGTTGCCTGGGCGGTTGCCTCTGCAAGCGTGGAGGAAATCGATTCGCTTAATATTCTGAACGCGACTTTTCTCGCAATGCGGCGTGCGCAGGAGGCACTGCCGACCGCCGCGGATTATGCGCTGATTGACGGAAACCGTCTCCCGCCCCTCAGTATCTCGGCGGAGACAATTATCGGCGGAGACGGAATTTCGCCGTCGATCGCCGCAGCTTCCATTCTCGCAAAAGTATCCCGTGATCACTATATGGAGACGCTGGACAGAATGTATCCGGAATATCAGTTTCTGAAGCACAAGGGCTACGGAACCGCTCTGCACCGGGAACTGATTTTGAGATACGGACCGTCCCCGGTTCACCGGAGGACCTTCCTCGGGAAAATTCTGAACGGGAAGAAATGAACAGACAAAGCGGAATTGCTGTTTTCGCTTTTTAATAACATAGAAAAAGACTGCTGCTTTCGGAGGTTTTTATGAAATATTTTGATCTTCACTGTGATACACTCGGCTTGTGCTCCGGACGCGGGGAAGACTTTCTCTCAAAAGAGCACCATGTTGTTCTGGAGAATAATGTCTTTGATCTCTGGGTTCAGTGCTTTGCGGTTTTTGTAATTGACACGATGCGCGGTGATCCCGGATTTCAGTATGTGGAGAAAGCCTCAAACTATCTAAAGGAATTTGAAAAGGCGCATCCGGAACTTCTTCGCCGCTGCCTCACAAGTGCCGATTTTGATCTCTGTGAAAAAGAACATTCCTGCGCCGCGGTTCTGACGGTTGAGGGAGGAAGCGGAATCGGCGATAAAATCGAAAATGTCAGCAAACTGTCCGATATGGGTGTCAAAATGATTACCCTGACATGGAGCGGCTCAACCGCTCTGGGCGACGGTGTGCTGGTTGAAAACCCGAAAGGTCTGACAGATTTCGGACGGGAAGTACTCTGCGAGATGGAAAAGTACGGAATTGTGATCGATATCTCTCATGCGAGCGAAAAGCTCTTCTGGGATGTCGCGGAGGAAACACCGCGTCCTTTGGTTGCTTCTCATTCCAATTCGAAGGAGATCTGTTCACACCCTCGCAACCTGACCGATGAACAGTTTTCCGAAATTCGCCGCAGAGGCGGTCTGGTAGGACTGAATTACTATGACGCTTTCCTGGATAACGATCCGGAAAAAGCCTCGATTGAACGTATCGTCGATCATGCCGAGCATTTCCTTTCACTCGGCGGGGAGGATATCATCGCGCTGGGGAGTGATTTTGACGGATCGAGAATGCCCCGGGATATCCGCGGAATAGAATCTGTTCCGAAGATCGCGGAGGCTTTCCTGAGAAGGAACTACAAGGAATCTCTCGTTCGGAAAATAATGTTCGAAAATGCGGCTGATTTTTTCAGAAAAGTGATGTAATCAAGGCAGTAAAAAAGCGAGGTCATGATCAATGAAATACTTATCGACAAGAGATGATTCTCTTTCCATCGAAGCTTCTGAGGCAATTACGCGCGGTCTGTCGCGTGAAGGCGGGCTATTTGTTCCCGAAGAGTTTCCGCAGTATTCCCAGGAAGATCTTCGCGCGCTTCTCCCGCTTTCCTATCCGGAGCGTGCAGCTTCCATTATGAAGCATTTTCTGACGGAGTTTACCTATGAAGAACTTCTCGAGCGCGCCAGGGCGGCCTACAGCGCCGAAAAGTTCGGCTCTGAAAATCCTATTCCGATCACGACGATTGAAGAAAACGGTGTTCCGGTTCATGTTCTGGAACTCTGGCATGGCCCGACCTGCGCTTTTAAAGATATGGCTCTGCAGATGCTTCCGCATCTTCTGACGCTGTCACTCGAGAAATCTCATCCGGGTGCTACGGCCCTGATCCTCACGGCAACATCCGGAGATACCGGGAAGGCGGCGCTGGAAGGATTCCGTGATGTTCCCGGTGTGCGTATTCTCGTCTTCTATCCTCAGAACGGTGTTTCTGAAATGCAGAAACTGCAGATGATCACTCAGGAAGGGGATAACGTGGGCGTATGCGCGATTGAAGGTAATTTTGACGACGCGCAGACCGGCGTCAAGCGCATTTTTACAAGCGAAAAAATGAACACGCTGCTTGAACAGCACCATTTCCTGTTTTCCAGCGCCAATTCGATTAACTGGGGCCGTCTGCTCTCACAGATTGTCTATTATTTCTCCGCCTATCTTGATCTTGTGAAGGAAAGCAGAATCCTTCTGGGCGACCCGATTAATATCTGTGTCCCGACCGGGAACTTCGGCAATATCCTTGCCGCGTATTATGCGTTCCAGATGGGACTTCCGGTTGGAAGGTTTATCTGTGCCTCAAATTCGAATGACGTACTGACGCAGTTCCTGAACGAAGGGGTCTACGACCGCAAACGTGTCTTCTATGAGACAATCTCGCCTTCGATGGACATCCTGATTTCATCGAATCTGGAACGTCTCCTTTATGATCTGACAGTGACGAAGAATGTCAGGGATTGGATGCAGAAGCTGACAAAGGACGGCGTCTATACCGTCGACCGTGACACGGCCATGCGCCTGCATGCGCTGTTTTATGCCTCCAGAGCCACGGAGGAGGAAACCAAAGCCGAGATCCGGCGTGTATGGGAGGAGAACGGTTATCTGATCGATCCTCATACCGCAGTCGGATCCAAGGTCTGCCGTGATTATCTGGAGTATACCGGCGACTATGACACGCCGATTCTGCTTGCTTCAACCGCGAGTCCGTATAAATTTGCTTCAAGTGTCCTTTCAGCGATTGCTTCGGAAGAAATTCCGGAAGGGTTTGAAGCGGTCCGCGCGCTTTCACGGAAAACAAATACTGTGATTCCCGCACCCCTTGCGGCGCTGGAAGGAAAAAAAGTCCGTTTCCCGGATTGCTGCAGAGCTGAGAACATGGATGCCGTGGTCTGCTCAATGGCCGGAATCGAATTGCCGTAAAATCCATTCGGAGAAATCCCGGGAAAGGAGGGGAAGAATGGCCGCTTTTGTGATAGGAGATCTTCATCTTTCTCTCGGCGAGGATAAGCCGATGGATGTTTTTCCCGGATGGGACGGTTACGAGGAAAAGCTCAGGCAAAACTGGCTTCGGCTTGTATCGGAGAAAGATACCGTTGTAATCGCCGGGGATATTTCCTGGGCTATGAAACTCGAAGATACGAAAACGGATTTTGATTTCCTCCATTCTCTCCCAGGGAGAAAGGTTCTCTTAAAAGGAAATCACGATTACTGGTGGAGTACGAAGACGAAAATTCTGCGCTTTTTTGAAGGAAACGGGTTTACGGATTTTTCTCTGCTTCACAACTGCGCGGTTGAGGCTGATGAAATCGCTCTGTGCGGAACTCGCGGGTGGGTCATCTCTTCAGATCTGCCGGAAGATCAGAAAATCCTCAGCCGGGAGTTGGGAAGGCTTGAGTTTTCTCTTTCCGAAGCCGGAAAAACAGGGAGAAAACCGGTTGTGATTCTCCATTATCCGCCGTATTTCGACGGCTATGCCTGTGAGCAGGCTTTCACCATGATGCGCAGTTACGGTGTTGAGGACTGCTATTTCGGACATATCCACGGCGCGTACGCCGCCAAAAAGGCCAGAATCAGTGCCTACGGCGGTATCCGTCTTCATCTGATAGCCGGGGATCAGATCGGGTTCTGCCCCCAGAAGATCTAAAAAGCGCAAATATTGCGAAGTTTTTTGAAAAAAAGGTATGGTATATTTTCACCTTCTGTGATATAATAATTCAGTATGAGTAAAGCGGGCTTCAGAATCGCGTGATTTTGAGGCGGCGCGTGAAAGGAATGGAAAAGTCAATGAATTTAAAATCCTGCAACAAGGTCGCAGAAAACCGTTACGAGATCGAAGTAGAAGTCGACAGCGAGAAGTTTAAGAGCGCTATCGAACAGGTCTACCTCAGAGATAGAAAAAAGATCAATGTTCCCGGTTTCCGTAAGGGAAAAGCGCCCCGCAAAATGATCGAAAGCATGTACGGCGAAGGCGTTTTCTTTGAGGATGCCATCAATGAGCTCCTTCCGGAAGCGTTTACAGATGCCGCCAAGGCAACCGGTCTGGATATCGTCAATGATGAGCCCGAGATCGAAATCGTCTCCGTATCGCGCGAAGAGGGATTCGTATTCAAGGGCAAGATCACAACGATGCCTGAAATTACTCTTGGCGACTATAAAAATCTTGAGATTGAGAAAGTCGATAACGAGATTACCGATGACGACCTCAATGCTGAGATCGAACGTGTCCGCAACCGTAATTCGCGTATGATCGACATCGATGACCGCGCCGCTGAAATCGGCGACACCGTTACGATTGATTTCGAGGGTTCTGTCGACGGAGTACCGTTCGACGGCGGTAAAGGCGAGGATCATAAGCTGGAGCTTGGCTCCGGATCGTTCATCCCCGGTTTTGAAGAGCAGCTGGTCGGACATAATGCCGGTGAGGAATTCGATATCAATGTTACTTTCCCGGAGGATTATTCCGAAGAACTCGCCTCCAAGGCCGCAGTTTTCAAAATCAACCTGAAGAAGATCGAACGCAAGGAACTGCCCGAGCTTGATGACGAATTTGCGAAGGATGTCAGCGATTTCGATACGCTCGAGGAATACAAGGCCGATACGCGCAAAACGCTTGAGGAAAACCGCAAGAAGGCAAATGATCAGACGATCGAAAACCGAATCGCGGCGGAACTTGCGAAGCTTGTTTCCGGCGATATTCCGGAAGCTCTTTACCGCAATCAGCTCGATCAGCAGGTTCAGGATTTCTCCTATCGCCTTCAGATGCAGGGAATTGACATCAAGTCCTATGAAAAGTATACCGGCATGAACGAGGAAGCAGTCCGCAATATGCTTCGTCCGCAGGCCGAACAGGCTGTCAAGATTCGTCTTGCCCTGGATAAGGCCGCTCAGCTCGAAGGCGTTGAGCCGACTGAGGAGGAAATGGAAGAGCAGTACAAGAAGCTCGCCGACATGTATTCTCTTGAGATCGACCGCGTCCGCGAACTGATTCCTGCGGAGGAGATCAAGAAGGACGTTGCCTCTGAAAAAGTGCTCGGGATTATCCGTGAGACTGTTAAGTTTGTCGAGAAAAAGGATGAGCCTGAAGAAGCACCTGCCGAGAAGGCTGAAGAAAAAACAGAAGAATAATCAGCGTACGAAGAAGAGTCCCATAAATATTCCAGAAGGGAACTGCCGAAGCTTTTCTTCGTAAACAAAAAGAAACAGAAAGGGAAGAAACGGCAGCGTTTCTTCCTCTTTTTGGCAATATAAGCGATCTGTTTTATGTGTTTCAAGGAGGGATATCTATGCCACTGATTCCATATGTTATTGAGCAAACCAACCGCGGCGAGCGTTCCTATGACATTTTCTCTCGCCTTCTGAATGACCGTATCATTATGCTTCACGATGAAGTGAACGACGCTACGGCAAGCCTTGTTGTCGCTCAGCTTCTTTATCTGGAAGGTCAGGATCCGACCAAGGATATCAGCCTTTACATCAATTCTCCCGGCGGTTCCGTTTCAGCGGGCCTCGCTATCTATGACACGATGCAGTATATCAAATGCGACGTTTCGACTATCTGCATGGGCCTTGCGGCTTCGATGGGCGCTTTCCTGCTTTCTTCAGGCGCCAAGGGCAAACGTTTTGCGCTTCCGAACAGTGAGATCATGATCCATCAGCCTTCCGGCGGTGCCCAGGGACAGGCAACGGATATTATGATCCATGCCGATCATATTCTGCAGATCAAGAAGAGGCTTAATACAATTCTGGCCAACAATACCGGAAAGCCGTATGACCAGATCGCTGAGGACACGGAACGTGATCATTTCATGACAGCCGAAGAAGCCAGGGAGTACGGTTTGATCGATCAGGTTATCGAAAAGAGATAAAAATCGGAGTGAGTGATTATGAGCAATAACGACAACCGAGGGGTACGCTGCTCGTTCTGCGGAACACCGCAGTCAGAAACCCGCCGGCTGATTGCCGGACCTGGAGTATATATCTGCGACTCCTGTATCGAGCGCTGCATTGATATTCTCTTCGATGAGGATGGAATGCCGAAAAAAGCATCCAAGAAGACTGAGATGCCGAAAAAGCTCCCGAAGCCTCAGGAAATCAAATCCTATCTGGATCAGTATGTCATCGGTCAGGATGATGCAAAAATCGCTCTTTCCGTAGCCGTATATAACCACTACAAGCGTATATTCCATCCGGGAGAGGATGTCGAGATCGGCAAGAGCAATATCCTGATGCTTGGACCGACCGGTGTCGGAAAGACACTTCTCGCCCAGACTCTCGCCAAGATGCTTGATGTACCGTTTGCGATTGCTGACGCGACTACGCTGACAGAAGCGGGCTATGTCGGAGAGGACGTTGAAAACATCCTCCTGAGACTGATTCAGGCTGCGGATTTCGATATAGAGAAGGCGGAACGCGGCATCATCTATGTGGATGAAATCGACAAAATCGCGAGGAAATCGGAAAATCCGTCCATTACGCGCGATGTATCGGGTGAGGGTGTTCAGCAAGCCCTGCTGAAAATTCTGGAGGGAACGGTTTCCAATGTCCCGCCGCAGGGAGGAAGAAAACACCCGCAGCAGGAATTCATCCAGATCAATACCAAAAATATCCTTTTCATCTGCGCTGGCGCGTTCGATGGATTGGAGCGGATTGTTGAGAAACGTTCCGCGGCGTCTTCACTCGGCTTCGGCGCTGAGGTCCATTCCAAGGAGGAATGGGGAGAAAGCGACTGGATGAAGCAGGTTGTCCCGCATGACCTGGTGAAATACGGACTGATTCCGGAACTTGTCGGCAGAATGCCTGTGATTACCGCTCTTTCCGGCCTTGATCAGGAAGCTCTTGTGCGCATCCTGTCTGAACCGAAAAATTCCCTTTTAAAGCAGTATGAATATCTCTTCTCGCTTGACCGTGTTGAACTTGATTTTACGCAGGAAGCGCTTGAAGAGATTGCCAAGGAGACTCTCGAGCGAAAGACCGGAGCGCGGGGACTGCGCTCCGTAATTGAGAAGATTCTTTCACCGCTGATGTTCTCGATTCCGTCTGATCCGCAGATCGAAAAAGTCACAATTACCTCGGATACTGTCCTGACAGGCGCTGAGCCGATCTGTGAACGCAATCCCGACCGGCTTCCGGTTTCAATTGAGATGACCGAACCGGCGCTTCAGAAGCATTCGAAGGATACCGCATAAATCCGGATTAAAGCTGTCTTCCGGGCCAGAACGCCCTCTGGGCAGCTTTTCCTTATCCCATGGAGATTAACTATATGGAGACAAAAGTCAGAATTAAAGAAGAATCTGGGAAAATGTACGAGCTGCCCGCCATTGCGCTGCGCGGCATGGTGATTTTCCCTGAGAGCCGGATTCAGTTTGATATCGGACGCGAGAAGTCCGTTAAGGCCATCATGGAGGCGATGGAGGGAGACCGCCTTGTTTTCCTTTCAGCCCAGAAGGATATAGCTGAGGACAATCCCGGCGGACGCGATATCTATGAAATCGGAGTCATCGCAAAGGTCAACCAGATTTTCCGTCAGAACCGTGATCACATCGTACGCGTCAACGTAGAGGGTATTTCCCGCGCGAGAGTAGCATCTGTCGTGCATAACCGCCCATATATACGCCTGCGCGTGATGGAGATTGAAGAGATACCCGGAGCAAATACCGCGCGTGCCCAGGCTCTTGTCCGGAAGGTCAAGGAACTGTATGACGAATATGTGCGTCTTGTCCATTCGACATCGCCGGACATCATTCTCAATGTGATCAAGGAAGAGGACTGCGGCAAGCTTGCTGACTACATCGCCGCGAACATTAATCTGGAATACGATCTTAAGGCCCAGATCCTTTCTCAGATCTCTCCGGTTCGGCGGATTGAGAAGCTTTCCACGATTCTCAAGAATGAGATTGAAGTACTTACGATTGAGAATGAATTGAGTGAAAAAACCCGTGAAGTGGTGGATGAAGGCCAGCGTGAATACTATCTGCGGGAGCAGATGAAGATTATCGCAGAAGAACTTGGGGAAGATGATTCTCCCGGAAGCGACGCACGCGAACTGCGCGAAAAAATCCTTTCACTGAAGATTCCCGAGGAACAGGAAAAAACACTTCTCAAAGAGTGTGACAAACTCGCACGAATGCCTTACGGAGCTCATGAAGCGGGGGTTCTGCGCGCTTATCTGGAACTGTGCTGTGAACTGCCGTGGAGTAAAGAGAGCAAGATCAGTCTGGATCTGAAAAAGGCTGAACGCATTCTCGACGCAGATCATTACGGACTTACAAAAGTCAAGGAACGTATCCTTGAGACTCTTGCTGTGAGAAAACTGTCACCCGGCTACAATAAGCAGATTATCTGCCTTGTCGGACCTCCCGGTGTCGGAAAAACATCCGTTGCCAAATCGATCGCACGTGCGACCGGCAGGGTATATCAGAGAATTTCGCTGGGCGGAATTCAGGATGAAGCAGATATTGTCGGTCACAGAAAGACATATGTCGGCGCGATGCCGGGACGCATTATCTCCGCAATGAAGCAGGCCGGCGTACGCAATCCGCTGATACTTCTGGATGAGATCGACAAGCTCGGCCTCGGCGGTTTCAAGGGAGATCCTGCAGCGGCTCTGCTGGAAGTGCTTGATCCGGAACAGAACAGCGCATTTTATGATCACTATGTTGATCTGCCGTTTGACCTGAGCCATGTCCTGTTTATAACAACCGCAAATGACGCTTCCACGATTCCTGCACCTCTTTATGACAGGATGGATGTTATCACACTCTCGAGTTATACTTACGAAGAAAAGTATCAGATCGCGATGCGGCATCTTGTTCCGAAGCAGTTAAAGGAGCATGCGATCGGGAAATCCCAGCTGCACTTCACACCGGCAGCGATCCGCTCGATTATCGACGGTTATACCCGGGAAGCCGGTGTACGTACACTCGAGCGCAGAATTGCGTCAATCTGCCGGAAAACTGCGAAAAAAATCGTTTCCGGCGGTGAAAACGAAAAATACACGGTAACCCCGAACGATCTCGAAGATCTGCTGGGTCCACAGCTTTTTAAAGAAGATGACTACCGGCGTGACGATGAGATCGGAGTGGTCAACGGCCTCGCATGGACGAGTGTGGGCGGAGAACTTCTGGAAATAGAAGTGTCCGTAACCGAGGGAAGCGGTAAAATCGAACTTACCGGATCTCTCGGCAACGTGATGAAGGAGTCTGCGTATGCAGCGATCACATTCCTGCGCGCCCACGCTGAAGAATACGGGATTGCTCCTGATTTCTACAAGACCAAGGATCTTCATATCCATGCACCGGAGGGTGCCGTTCCCAAAGACGGCCCTTCCGCGGGTGTTACAATGGCGACAGCACTTGCGTCTGCGCTGCTTTCCCGCCCTGTGCGTGCAGATATCGCCATGACCGGTGAAATCACCCTTCGCGGCCGCGTTCTGCCGATCGGAGGTCTGCGTGAGAAGAGTATGGCGGCTTACCGTGCCGGAATCAAAACTGTCTTTATTCCATACCGAAACGTTTCCGACCTTTCCGAGATCGAGAAGGTAGTCCGGGACAAAATCAATTTTGTTCCTGTAAAGTATGCCGGAGAGATTCTCTCCGCTGCACTGCTGCCGAGATATGATGAGGCAGCGCCTCACATCGCACGGACGGGAAAGAAACACGGAGAGGTCCGGATATGAATTTTCAGGACGTTTCGTTTGAAGCAGCCGCCGGGTTTAAAAATCAGCTTAAAGCATCCGATCTGCCGGAGATAGTTTTCTCCGGCAGATCCAATGTCGGAAAGAGTTCTCTGATTAACAGGCTCGTTTCTCGAAAGGCACTTGCACGAACGAGTTCTCAGCCCGGTAAAACCGCAACAATCAATTTTTATAAACTGAGAGAGGCAAGACTTGTAGATCTTCCCGGTTACGGCTTTGCGCGGGTATCAGCCGCGGAGAAAGAGCGATGGGGAAAACTGATTAACGGCTATTTTGCCTCAGACCGGAAAATTGCGCTCGTTATCCAGCTCCTTGATATGAGGCATGAACCATCTGCCGAAGATACTCAGATGATCGATTATCTGATCGATTCCGGATTCCCGTTTATTGTTGTCTGCACGAAATGCGACAAGTTAAATAAGACTCAGAGAGATGAAATGACTTCATATTTTAATGAGCTGTTCTCAGAGAACGGATACTTCTGGATGCCGGCCTCGGCTGAGAAAGGCGAAGGAATTGAAACACTTCGGGAAATCGTTTCAAAACATGTAGAGGCTGCCGTATCACCGGAGTAAAACATGAACAGACCTCAGGAGGCAAGAACGTGGGAAACAGTGAGTATGCGCTTTTTGCGCCTTATTATGACGTGCTGATGCGTGACGCGCAGTATGAAGCGCGAGCCGATTATTTCTGCGAGATATTCCGCCGTTACGGCCATACTCCGAAGTTGGGAATTGACCTTGCCTGTGGGACGGGGAGTCTTACGATAGCGCTTAAAAAACGCGGCTATGATTTCTACGGGGTTGATGCCTCACCTGAAATGCTGTCCAGGGCGATGGAGAAATCAGCGCAAGAGGGAGAAAGCATCCTTTTCCTGTGTCAGAAATTAGAGCGTCTTGATCTTTTTGGTACAGTCGATACCGCTGTTTCTTCGCTTGATTCGCTTAATCATCTTTCCGGCCGCAGAAACCTTCTGAGAGCGTTTCAGAAAACGGGCTTTTTTATGGAAAAAGGCGGGCTGTTTGTATTTGACCTCAATACGGTCTATAAACACCGTGAGGTCCTTTCAAACAACGTTTATGTATATGAGACGCCTGAGGTTTACTGTGTTTGGCAGAACACTCTTTCCGGTGAGGACGCACGCGTTCTGATCGATCTTGATTTCTTTCATCATGAAGGAGAGATCTACCGCCGGGAGCATTCGCACTTTTCAGAGTATGCCTATGAGATAGAGGATGTACGAAAAATGCTCGAACTTTCAGGCTTTGAAACACTGGATGTTTTCGATGACCTTTCTTTCGATGCTCCGAAAAAGGAGAGTGAACGAATCGTTTTTGCCGCTCGAAAAACGATTCAGGCGGGCGAAAAAACAAATTGAAAAATTGCGAAAAAAGGGTTGACTTTTTTAAGTCGATGTTGTAATATAATAAACGTCGCTGAGGTACGCCCGAAGCGTTTAGCAGAATTGGGGGTATAGCTCAGCTGGTTAGAGCACCTGCCTTACAAGCAGGGGGTCATAGGTTCGAGTCCTATTGTCCCCACCAAGAAGTGGCCCGGTAGTTCAGCTGGTTAGAACGCTAGCCTGTCACGCTAGAGGTCGTCGGTTCGAGCCCGATCCGGGTCGCCACTTATTTGCCTCTGTAGCTCAGGTGGTAGAGCAGGGGACTGAAAATCCCCGTGTCGGTGGTTCGACTCCACCCGGAGGCACCATTTCCATCGATTTTGCGGATGTAGCTCATCTGGTAGAGCGCAACCTTGCCAAGGTTGAGGTAGCGAGTTCGAGCCTCGTCATCCGCTCCACATAAATGCACACTCTAATACTGAGGGTGTGCATTTTCAATAAGGCGACATAGCCAAGTGGTAAGGCAAGAGTCTGCAAAACTCTCATTCCCCAGTTCAAGTCTGGGTGTCGCCTCCATGTAAATCACCCTTCGGGTCTGAACATTTCGAGTTCGGCTGAAGGGTGATTTTCTTTTACAAACCTGGTATTCCTGCGGGGTTATGCTGATGCCGCTAATCGAGCGCATTTTGCAAACCGGCCTATATTACGCGCACGAAGCGGATATTTTCTTCCATCTGAATCACCGGTTCATCCGGCAGTTCGATCGTTCGCTTCCTCGGAGTATTGCTGTACTGTTTTTCAGGATATGGAACCGCTTCCTTTTCGCTTTAGTCAAAAACACACCATCCAAGCGGGTAATGAAAGATAAATTGAAAACCACATGTATTCTTGCTATAATATAAAAAAAGATTCTGCAATCCGGAATATGACGAGGTTATCACAATGATAAAAACAATCAGGAAACTGTTCGGCGGAATTGATCTGACCTGGCCGAAACTGATCATAGCTGCAGTTGCCGCAGGAATAATCACCGGTGTTATTGCGCTTATTCCGGCGCTTCACTATACATCGCTCCATGCAGTCACAGTCACGTTTGAAGTGTGGATTCTGTTCGGTTTACAGATCATTATGAACAGTAAATCCAATCTCGATTCGGCACTGAAATGTTTCGTGTTCTTTCTGATCAGCCAGCCGATTGTCTATCTGACTCAGGTACCGTTCAGTGAACTTGGATGGGCGCTGTTCGGGTATTACAAAACGTGGTTTATCTGGACACTGCTTTGCTTCCCGATGGGTTTTGTCGGTTATTGGATGAAGAAGGATAAATGGTGGGGTTATCTGATTCTCCTGCCGATGATTGCCCTGACCGGTTATTCGTATTATGGCTATTTTTCCGACTTTCAGTTTTCTATGCCGAGGTATATCTTTATTGTCCTGTTCTGTGCAGGCGCTATGGTACTGTATCCCGTGATGATATTTGACAAAAAAGGGATCAAGGCTGCCGGTGCGGCACTTGGCGGCGCTGCAGTTGTCGCTCTTACGGTTATCTGCTTACTGAACCCGCCCGTTTACAGTACCGAAATCATGGGAAACGGTGCAGAATATCAGTTTGATGATTCTTATACCGTTTATCTTGCGGACGAAAAATATGGCGATGTTGTTATAAGATATATGGACAGTGCTGAAGACTATATGCTGCACGCCGATTTCAAGAGAGCCGGTGACACGATTCTGACGCTCAAATCGCCGGCAGGTGAGAAAACAGAATTTGACATTCATATCGAACGGGACAGATACGAATATACGAAGAGGACTTCCGAAAAAAATGACAAGAAAAACTGAATAATATGAAATGAAGGAGATAATAGAATGATGAATATTGAAACGGAACGTTTGATTATTACCGAGTTTACCCCGGAGATGGCAGAAGCGGTTCATGAAAATTCTCTGGATGAAGACAACCGGCGTTTTGTTCCGGATGAAGTGTTTGAGACCGTTGAAGACGCCGCTGAGACGATCGCGTTTTTATCGTCGCGTTATGAAGGAGATGAAGGTCCGTTTGTCTTTCCGGTATTGCTCAGGGACAGAACATATATCGGATATGTGCAGGCTGTACCGATTCGGGAAGAAAAATGGGAAATTGGATATCATATCGGCGCAAAATACACAAAGAATGGTTACGCGACAGAAGCGGTCGTTGCGTTTTTACCGGTGATCATGGAGCGAATCGGGATTTCTGAAATTGAAGGAATCTGTCTGAGTGAGAATGCTGCGTCAAGAAGAGTAATGGAAAAGGCAGGATTTGTACTTGTCTTTCAGGGGATGGGTGAGTATCAGGGCGCGAAGCGCGAAATCTGTCGTTTTCGGTTCAGCATCTGATTAATGACAGGAGGAATTGTTAATGGATATGTTTATCGACGCTCTTATGAGCGGTAAAACCGACAAGATTCCGGATGAGTATGACTGGTTTTCACCTTTGATCGGTGACTGGGGCTGTGATTATTATGATGAATTCGAAGGACAAAAACGTCATGTAAAAGGGGAATGGATTTTCCGGCGTATTCTCGAGGGAACCGGAATACAGGATTTGTTTATTTTTCCTTCGAGATCAACGCGTGCTGCTTCACCTCAGCCGGACGCAGAGTACGGAACTTCAGTTAGAATCTTCAACCGCTCAGAAGGATGCTATGACGTTGTCTATACCTGTGATCATTGCATGAAACGTCTGAGCTTTACGAAAGAACACGACGCACTGGTTGGAAAGGTACCGGATGAAGAGAATGCTTACTGGATCTTCTCGGATTTGTCCGGGAGTCATTTTCGGTGGGAGAATGTTCTGATTGACGGAAACGGGAATAAGACTATAATTTGTGAGATTTACGGAACAAGAATCGACACTGTAAAAGAATGACTGATCCAAATTAAGGGGGAAATCCAGATGGAATACCGCAGATTGTTTGACACGATTCCTGAACTCTTCGACCAATATCGTCCGCGTTACAGCGCGGAGCTATTTCACGAACTGATCAAATATGCGCAGATCGGTCCCGGAAAACATGTTTTGGAACTCGGACCGGGGACAGGCCAGGCCACGGATCCGATTCTCAAAACAGGCTGTGATTACAACGCAATCGAGCTTGGAGAGCACCTGTACCGGAAAATGGAGGAAAAATACGGCTCTTTTCCAAATTTTTCAATTGTAAACGATGATTTCATCACTCATGACTTTAAGAATCAGAAATTTGATCTGATCTATTCCGCAGCCACGATCCAGTGGATACCGGAAAAGATTGCCTTTGAGAAGACATTTGAACTTCTTGTGCCGGGCGGGACGCTTGCGATGATGCTTACAAACGGTGATTATAAAACTCCGAACGAAGCGCTTTACAATGAAATTCAAAGGGGATATGATGCTTACTATAAGCCTGTTGTACCCTATAGCGAGATGCACGAACCGTTCGATTACCGCCATGCCGTAAACTATGGCTTTGTCTGTTTTGAAAAACGTGAGTTCCATGGTAAACGTGTTTTCAACGCAGATCAGTATGTTGCCTACTGCCATACCCATTCAGATCATATGGCAATTCCGGAGCCCGATCAGAGCAGGCTTTTTGAGACTCTG
>ONSY01000025.1 GCA_900320605.1 uncultured Eubacteriales bacterium
CCGATGATCAGGTCCATGTTGATATTGTCGAAGCCTTCCTCCCGCGCGAGATAGAAGGCGTCGATGATTTCCTTCGCGCTGTGCCTGCGGCCGATTGCCCGAAGGACATTTTCATTCATCGACTGCGGATTGATGCTGATGCGGTTGACGCCGTGAGACTTCATGACCCGCAGCTTCTCGCGGGTAATGGTATCGGGACGGCCCGCTTCGACGGTAAACTCGCCGCAGGAGGAGAAATCAAAGGATTCCCTCACCGCGGAAAGGACCTCGTCGAGTTCCTGCGCCGTCAGGACGGTGGGCGTGCCGCCGCCGAGATAGACACTCGTCATGTTAAGGGAAAGCTCACGGGCGATTTTTCCCGTTCCGCTCAGCTCCCGGCAGAGCAGTTTCACATACTGCGGGATGAGTTTGCGCGATTTTTCCACCGACTGCGATACGAACGAGCAGTAGGAGCAGCGCGTCGGACAGAACGGGACGGAAAGATAGAGCGCGAACGATTTCGGATCCATCGCCTGAAGATATTTCCGCTGGTGGGAAAGCGTTCTCCGGGCCATGGAGATTTTTTCGTCCGAAACGAAATACCGTTCGGAAAAATACCTCGCTGCGGCCTCCTCCCCGATCTCTTCGGAAAGCAGGCGGAAAGTTTTGACCGGATGAATTCCGGTAAGAATCCCCCAGAGAGGTTTCTTTCCGGTCAGATCCGACAGAATACCGAACAGCAGCGCGGCAAGCAGCCGCTTCTCCTCCTTCTCCCCGGTTTTCCCGGCTCTCTCCTCCGTTTCGCGGATTTCTCCGCCGGCGCGCGCCGCGGCGAGATAACGGTCCTCATCCGCGCCGCGTTCGATCACCGCAAGAAGAAAGTCTTCCTCCTCAGGCTGATTTTCGGTGTATTCAAATTTCACATAGGGGTAAAAAAGGCGGCAGAGGCTCTCGATCTCATAAAAGAAATCGTGGCCCCGCATCACGAGAATCATAGAATCCCCCTTAAATACGGATTGAATTCCTTTTCACGCCGCATAGTTGAAAAATCTCCGTGTCCGGGATAAAGGACCGGGTTTTCCTGCATGCGCGCGAAAAGGCGGCAGCTTTCCAGCATCGCGGCGCGGTCGCCGCCCGGAAGATCGATGCGGCCGATGGTCGAGCGCATGAGCGTATCGCCCGAAAACAGCGCGTCGCCGATCCGGTAGCAGACGCTGCCGGGAGTATGGCCGGGCGTGTGAACCGGAACAATCTCAAGCGCACCGGACACAAGCGTTTCCCCATCTCCGAAAACCTCCGGGACGGGAACCGCGTCTCTTTTCACGCCGGCCTGCAGAAAAAGGCTGAGCGTATCGTCCAGGTAAAGCGGCAGGTCATCCCTGTGAAGAAAAACCGGCGCCGAAAAACGTTCGGCGGTTTCCCGCGCGTAAAGCGCGTGGTCGACATGGGCGTGCGTCAGCAGAATCCTGTCAAGGGTGTAGCCCTGCGGCAGCGCCGCGAGACGGCGGCCGGGATCGATCAGAACGCAGCGCCTGCTGTCCGGATCAAGGACAAGATAGGTGTTCTCCTCATAAAGATCGCCGAGAAATCTTTGAATTTCCATTTTCTCTCCTCAGGAACGCTTGACCGTCAGAACGCCGCGCACCGTCGAGAGCTTCTGGATCACCGAACGGAGATGATCCTGGCCGTTTACGACGATATCGACGTAGACGATGGCTTTTCCGTCCTTTGTCACGCGGGAATTGAGTGCGTGCATCATCAGGTGCATATTGAAAATCTGCTGGGTGATTTCCATCAGAAGACCGTCGCGGTCTTCCGCGGTGATTTCCAGCGTGGACTGATAGGTTTCCTTCGCGTCGGTATCCCAGTGCGCGCGTACCCAGCGCTCCGGTTCCGCCGCCGCGGAAAGATCGCGCGGAACGTTCGGGCATTCCCGCTTATGGATGGAAACGCCGAATCCGCGCGTGACGAAGCCGATGATGTCGTCGCCCGGAAGCGGGTTGCAGCAGCGCGAGAATTTAATCAGGCAGTTGTCCATCCCGTCTATGAGAACGCCGCCTTTGGCATGCGTTTTCGTTCTGAGCTGGTTCTGGGAAAGCTGCGCCGCCAGTTCCTCCGGCGTCGGGGTGTTTTTCTGTTTCGCGTATTCGTCGCGCAGCCTCGGGATCACCTTCCAGAGCTGAATCCCGCCGTATCCGATCGCGGAATAGAAATCATCCATATCGGAACAGCTGTGCTTCTTGAGAACGTTCTCCAGAAGCGCGGCGAGTTCCTCCTGGGTAAAGGAGATTCCGTTTCGGGTAAGCTCCTTCTCAAACGCTTCGCGGCCCTGAGCGATATTTTCCTCACGGCGTTCCTTCTTGAACCAGAGACGGATCTTGTTGCGCGCGCTTGAGGTTTTGACGATATTGAGCCAGTCGCGGTTGGGCCCGTGGTTGGGGTCCTTTGTCGTCACGATCTCGACAATATCGCCGGTCTTCACTTCATAGTCGATCGGCACGATGCGGTTGTCCACCTTGGCTCCGATCATCTTGTTTCCGATCGCGCTGTGGATCGAATAGGCGAAGTCGATCACGGTCGATCCCGCGGGAAGATTGATCACGTCGCCGTGCGGCGTGAAGACGAAAACCTCCTCCTGCGCGAGATCGGTTTTGATATTCCGGACGATGTCCGTCGAGTCTTCTCCGTCGTTCTGCGCCTCGAGCATCTGTCTGATCCAGGCGAGACGTTTCTCGAAAGAGTCCTCCTTCGAAAGGCCGAGCTTGTATTTCCAGTGGGCGGCGATTCCGTATTCCGCCATATAATGCATGTTCCAGGTCCGGATCTGGACCTCGAAGGGAATTCCCTTTCTTCCGATCACGGTCGTATGAAGCGACTGGTACATGTTCGGCTTCGGAGTGGAGATATAATCCTTGAACCGGTTCGGCAGGGGCGTGAGCATATCGTGGATGATTCCCAGAACGTTGTAGCAGTCGTTCACGGTATCAACGATGATTCTCACGGCGTAGACGTCGAAGATCTCATCGAAATTCCTGCCCTGTACGAACATTTTCCGGTAAATGCCGTTGATGCTCTTGACGCGCCCTTCGATATATACATCCGGAATGGTTTTCGAGACGCGCTCCTTGATCTCACCCTTGATCTGCTCGATAAACTGGAGGCCGTTCTCCCCCTTTTCCGCAAGCGCCGCCTCAATCTCGGCGTACGCGATCGGATCGAGATACCTCAGCGAAAGGTCCTCCAGTTCCTCCTTGACCGCCTCGATTCCCAGGCGGTGCGCGATCGGCGCGAAAACCTCCATGCTCTCGAGCGATTTGTCGCGCTGCTTCTGCGGCGTCTGATACTGCATGGTTCTCATATTATGAAGGCGGTCCGCAAGCTTGATGATAATCACGCGGATGTCGTCCGCCATCGCGATGAGCATTTTCCGGATGTTTTCCGCCTGCTCCTCCTCACGGTCGGAATAGGCGATCCTTGAGATTTTCGTCAGGCCGTCGATCAGTTCGGCAATGCTTCCTCCGAATTCCTTCTGAATCTGCGCGAGAGTCGTATCCGTATCCTCAACGACATCATGCAGCAGCGCCGCCGCGATTGATTCGGAATCCATTCCGAGTTCCACCACGATGCACGCGACGCTGATCGGATGAACGATATACGGCTCGCCGGAACGACGCATCTGACCGCTGTGCGCCTTTTCCGCGAATTCGTACGCGCGCCGGATCATCTCCAGATCGAATTCTTTTCCGCTCTTTCTGATGACCGATAAAAGCGTGTCAAAACTGACGCTCGGTTCAACTTTTTTTACAGTCTGTTCCATCATGTCACCTTCAAACCGCCGAAAGGCGTTTCATGGTCTCCGTTGCAAAAAGATCTTTCTTTTCCGTAACCTCCCGCATCTCAATCGCAAAGGATTCGAGCAGGCGGTTCCGTCTGATCAGCTGCGCTTCCTCAAAGACCTGCAGCGCGGTGAGCAACTTTCCGAACCCGGAAAGTTCGCAGCGCCGGTAGAGAATTCTCAGATCCTTCGGAAGATTTTTCGTGCTTCTCAGATAGCGGTACAGTGCCGCGAAATACTCTCTCTCCGGCAGCAGTACCGCTGTTTCCTCCCGTGAGAGCGCCGCGCCGCGGCAGAATTTTTCAAAGATTCTCTGCTCTTTCGCCTCGGCTTCCTTGTCCTCGTTTGCGAACTGAATGTCCCGGACGAGAACCGAAAGGCTCTCTGTGCCGCGGAAATTCTGGGTTTCAAGCGTAACCGCCAGATCGATCCCGTCTCCCGGAAGATAGGGAAACTCCTCAGGCGTCACGCCGAATCTGATACAGTTTACCGCGGCTCCGTCTTTTACAAGGCGAAGGCGCAGATGTTTTCCTCCGCCGATCGGCGTAATCGACTCAATCGTCATACCGGCAAGTTCAAAAAGCGGCGCCGGATTCTCCGTTCCGAACGGCTCGAGATAGGAAAGCATTTTCGGTATTTCGGGAGACAGAGCGGAAGGCTTTAATCGGCAGTCGATCAGAAGCTGCGGCTGAGGCATATCACATGAGGCCGCGTATTCGTTGATCTTTTTCCGGAACGGTTCGATCTGCTCCCTTGACAGGCTCAGCCCGGCCGCCATCGTATGGCCGCCGTACTGAATCAGAGCATCGCTGCAGGAAGACAGCGCGTCAAACAGCGAAAAGCCCTCGACACTTCTCCCGGAGCCCTTCGCGTACCCGCTTTCACTGACCGAGATGACAATGCTCGGCTTCCCGAATCGCTCGGTGAGACGTGACGCGACGATTCCCAGCACGCCGGGATGCCATCCCTCGCCGGAAACCACCAGAACCTCATCATAGAAGAGGTCTTCCCGCGCGGCAAGTTCCGCGCAGGCTTTCTCAAAAATCTCGCTTTCTATATCCTTGCGGCTCGCGTTGACGGAGCAAAGGCCTCTCGCGAGCTCGGCCGCTTCGTCCGGATCCTCGCACAGAAGCAGCTTTTCCGCCTCGTTCGCGGAAGAAATCCGGCCTGCCGCGTTGATTCTCGGCACAATCGTGTAGGCGACCAGCGCCGCGTTGAGCCTGCGGTCTGAAACGGAAGCCTCCTGCATCAGCGCGTAAATGCCGGCGCGCTCGCCTTTCTCAATCTGTCTAATCCCCCATTTCGCGATGGTACGGTTTTCTCCGGTCAGCGGCACGACGTCGCCGATCGTTCCGATCGCGGCAAGATCCAGATAGTTCTCTATGATTTCGCCGTAGTTTTCTTCCCCTTCCAGCGCCATGACGAGCTTCAGGGCAATCCCCGCACCGGAAAAATAGGGGTAGCACCGATCCGACAGCAGCGGATCCACCACCGCGGCCGCTTCCGGGATTTTCTCCTGCGGCCGGTGATGATCCGTGATCACAAGGTCGATTGACAGCTCTTTCGCCAGCTCGGCCTCCTCACAGGAGGAAATGCCGTTGTCAACCGTGATGATCAGGTCACAGCCCTGCTCATGGAGCGAGCGGACCGCCTCCGTGCTCATCCCGTATCCTTCGCGCTCGCGGTCGGGAATGTGATAGGTCACGTTCGCGCCGTTTGCCTCAAGATAGGAAAAGAGAATCGCGGTAGCGGTAACGCCGTCCGCGTCATAATCACCGAAGATCGCGATCCGTTCGCAGTTGTCGATCGCGCGGCGGATCCGCTCAACCGCTTTCTCCATATCCGGAAGCAGAAACGGATCCGAAAATTCCGGCTCCTCCGAAAGGAACTCACTGACCAGGGAACTCTCCCGGATTCCGCGCAGTTCCAGCATCATCGCCAGAAAGAACGGGATCGAATTCTCGTTCGCGATCTCAACGGCTCTGTTTTTATCCAGTTTTCGGCAGCACCATTTTTTGATATTCAAAGAAAGGGCTCCTTTACGCATTTTTAATCAGTATAATTATATCATTCTTTCCGCGCAACTGCAACCCATCACAGGCCGGATCTCCGCCGCAGACGCAAAAAGCCTCTCCTTCGGAAAAAGGAGAGGCTGCGGGATTGTATGATTGTCAGGAGATATCAACCGCGACTTTGTAGGTTCCGTAGACCCAGCACGCGTTTGTGCCGGAGACGGAAATGGTAATCGGAAGTTCCATCGTTCCGGTCGTCTCCACACTGGAGAGATTCAGTGTCGCGGAAAGCGCGGAATCCTCAAGCGCTTCCACATCCTCCGTCGGTCCGACGACCATGACGGAAACACTCTGATCGTAGATTTCCACATCGCGGTCCGTCGGCTGATTGAGAATCGACACCTCGTTGACGGTAAACCACTTTTCCGAATAACCGGAGAGATTGAACCGGATTGTGGTCCGTTTCTCACCGCTGATGCTCGTAAATCCTTCCAGGGACGGAATCTCGACCATATAGCTGCCGGTCGAAAGATTCAGCTTTGAAAAATCGAACGGCGCGAGCGTGATGCTCGTCAGCGTATTGAACGCGTCCTTCGAACCGGCAAGCGTCACCGAATCCGGAGAAAGCGTGTAGTACCGGTTGGAGAAAAGCGCCGGGCGGTTGACAAACGTGGGCTGAAGCGGGATGCTCTGCTGCCAGAGCACCTGAATGCGCACGTCGACGCTCGAGAGAGAGGCGGAAAGATAGGGGCTTTCCACAATTTCCCCCGCGCTGTCATAGAGGAAAACCTGGGCCGGGAATTCGCGCGTCTCGCTCAGAGGCGCGTTGAACTCATAAACCGCCGCCGCGCGCACGACGCGGCTGACCTCAGCTTCCGGTCCGCTCACCGTAATCGTTTCGTTCGAGAACTGCGGCGTCGGCATATAATAATTATCGGCGACGCTCGCGGAGATACCGTTTTCAATCGGAAGTGTTTTTTCCGCGGGAATATCGATATAGACCTCGATTGTTCCGGGGTCGATGCTTGTAACCGTAAAATCATTCATCGAACCGGAGCGTTTGCGCGCGGAAAGCGAGATCGTGTTGTTTCCCTTCTGAACGCTGCCGGTAATCGTTGCGACAACGTCAAGGTTTTCCGCCTTGACCTGCCGGACCGTCAGCGCGTTTCCGGAAACCGAAACCGAAACGGAACTTTTGTCCGTATCGTAGATTTTATAGCCGGCTTCCACCGCGCTGTTTGTATATTCGAGTGTGATCGGGACGTCCTCGATCCGCCAGCTCTGCGTGTCGTCGGTATTGCTGTACATCATGACCGCCCAGATCACGAAGGCCAGCAAAATCGAGAAGACCATCGAAAAGCGCTTGTTTCCGAAGAGCCGCGAGAAGGACAATTTTTTCTTACTTCTTTCCATTCTTAACCCTCCACAGTCCGCGTCTCTCTTCATTTCCGGAAGGATTAATCAGCAGCTTCTGCAGCTGCGCGCTGAGTGTTTCCCTGGTATAGTCGCGTGTCAGGGCGCCGTTGAAGGCGATGGAAATCTGACCCGTCTCCTCGGAAACAATGACAATGACCGCGTCGCTGTTTTCGCTCAGGCCGAGCGCCGCTCTGTGGCGCGTTCCGAGCTCGTAATTGACGTCGTCGCGGCTGGTCAGGGGAAGAATGCATCCGGCGGCGTAGACCATCCCGCCGCGGATCACCATCGCGCCGTCATGAAGCGGCGCCTTGTTGAAAAAGATATTGCCGATCAGCGGAGCGCTCGGTTCGGCGTTGATGATGGTGCCGGTCCCGATGATCTCCCCGAGTTTGGTCTCGCGTTCAAACACGATCAGGGCGCCGACCTTGTCACGCTGGAACTGCGCGGCAACGGAAACGACCGCGTTGATCGCGCTGTGCAGATTCAGAAGCTCCTCGTCCTCTTCGGTTCTTGAGCCGACAATCGTGCTGATGCTCAGCGTTCTGCCCATCTTGCTTCTTCCCATGCGTTCGAGCGCGCTGCGGATTTCCGGCTGGAAAACGATCAGAAGCGCCACCCAGGAGAACTGGAAGAAGTAGCTGAACAGCGTACTCATCATATAGAGCTTGAGCGTATAGGAAAGAAGGTACATCAGCAGCAGGATCACAAGACCCTTTAAAAGCTGAGCCGCGCGTGTCTCGCGGATCAGCCGGATCAGCGCGTAGATCAGGATCGCGAGAAGGATGATATCAATCGCGTCCTTGTAGGTGAAGCGCTTGATCACGCTCGAAAGAGCTGTAAAGAGGTTCGTAAAAAACTTGGAAATACTGTCAAACACGTTCAACGTCATCATCTCTACAGCCTCCTTCCTTACAGCATTCTCCTATCATTCTACCATACTTTGAGAAATATTCAACGTTTTTTTGCAACTTTTGCGCCGGCCGGCGCGAGCCGGGAACCCGGAAGCTGCCTATTTCGGAACCACGGTGCAGACCGCGTGAGCCGCGATTCCTTCCCTTCTGCCGGTAAAGCCCAGGCCTTCCTCCGTCGTTGCCTTGACGCTGACCGCGGAAAGCGCCGTTCCCGCTCCCCGCGCGATCTTTTCCCGCATCGCGCCGATATACGGCGCGAGTTTCGGCTCCTGGGCGATCACGGTCACGTCGATATTTCCGACCGCGAATCCGTTTTCCGACAGAAGCGAAACCACCTCGCGGAAAAGCGAATAGCTGTCCGCGCCGAGATAGCGGTCGTCAGTGTCGGGAAAAAGCTTGCCGATATCGCCGAGCGCCGCCGCGCCGAGCAGCGCGTCCATGACGGCGTGAAGCAGAACGTCGGCGTCCGAATGGCCGAGCAGTCCGCGTGTGTGCGGGATCTCCACCGCGCCGAGCATCAGTTTTCTGTCCGGCGCGAAGCGGTGAACATCGTAGCCGTGTCCGATCCGTACCATACCTCGTTCCTCCCTCCGGAGAACCGCCTCGGCAAAAAGCAGATCCTCCTGCGTTGTAATTTTGAGATTCGTGTAGGCTCCGTCTGTAAGATAAACGGGATACCCGGCGCTTTCGAGCAGCTGGCAGTCATCGGTGTAATCCGCCGATCCGGCTTTCCTCACCGCTTCGAGATAGCGTTTCATTTCAAAAACCTGGGGAGTCTGCACCGCATAGAGTCTTTCGCGCGGCGGGGTGCTTTCGATCCGGTTTCCCTCTCCCGCAAGCTTGACGGTATCCTTCATCCTCGTCGAGAGCGTCGCCGCGCCGTACGTTTCGGCGTCATCCAGCACGCGCACAAGATCTTCGCCGCAAAGGAGCGGCCGGGCGGCGTCATGAATCGCGACATAGGCCGAATCCTCACTGCACGCGGCAATCCCGCGCTGCACGGATTCAAAACGAGTCGCGCCGCCCGTGACGGTCCTGAACGGTTTTCGGAGATTTACGCAGAGCGCTTTCACGGCATCAAGATCCTCGTCTCTCGCGACAAGGATGATTTCCCCGATCCGGTCACAGCGATCAAAGATTTCGAGGCTGTATGAAAGAACCGGCTTTCCGCAGAGAGGCAGAAAGATTTTCGGAATCTCGCTTTTCATGCGGGTGGAACTTCCCGCCGCGGCGATAACCGCGCTGACAAATGGTTTCATGTCTTTTCCTCCAGGGGGCCGTCTTCCGGTTTTCTGTCATTGCGGCAGCGGAACAGCCGGATGCCTTCGTTGATTTCCGCGCCGAACAGCAGAACCTCCAGACAGAAATAGATCCAGAGCAGCATCAGCACCAGAGCGCCGATCGAGCCGTAGATCACGGTATATTTCGAATAGTTGTCGATGTACATTCCGTAAAAATAGGAGAATACCGTCCATCCCAGCGACGCGAAAAACGCGCCGGGAAGCTGTGCCCGGAACCGCCGGGTCCGGCTGCCGTCCGGGAGATACTTGTAGATCAGAGCGAAGAAAAGCGTGAAAAGGACGGTTGAAATCAGCGCCTTGAATGAGAGAATCCGGTTGATCAGGCTCATCAGGACCGGAAGCTTGCTTTCGAGCAGAGAAGTGATGCTGTTGCCGAAAACGAGGACAGCCAGCGAGAAAAGGATCACCAGAATCATCAGAAACGTATGGAAGATCGAAGATCCCCGCAGACGCAGATAGCTCTGTTCCCCCTGCGTGTGATAGACCCGGTTGAGCCCGACCTTCACGGCCAGCACGCCCTTCGAGGAGGACCAGAGACCGATGATGGTCGAGAGCGAAATAACGGAAGCGGGAGTAATGCTGTAAAGCTCCGCTATGATCGTATGGAAAAATCCCTCCAGCGTTTCCGGGAAAAACGCGGCGGCCATCTCGGTCAGTTCCGTCTGGTCGAGACCGATGAACAGTTTCACGAGAATGATCAGAAGAGCCAGAAACGGGATAAATGCCGTGATGATGTAAAACGCCGCCTGTGCCGCGTATACGTTGATTCTGTCCCGGGATACTCTTTCCGCAAAGCGCCGGAGCGCCTCTCCCGCCTTTTTCAACCGGTCCGCCTCCTTGTCGAAATCCTCTGCTTGCAAGCGCTTTTTCTACGTATTATAATAAGATAAAAAACCAGCTTTTGTAAAGGAGAAGTTTTATGCATCTCTTTCTTTATTCCGTTTTCGCCGGCGTAATGATCTCGATCGGCGGCACCGTCTATCTCTCCCTCGAGAATAAAGTCGCAGCCGCTCTGCTGTTCACGATCGGGCTGACATTTGTCTGTCTCTACAAAATGAATCTTTTTACAGGCAAAATCGGCTATCTGATCGGAAACCGCCCCAGATACATTCTCGATCTGATTGTGATCTGGATCGGAAATCTGACCGGTACTGCGGTTGTCAGCTCCCTGCTGTACTTCGCGAAACCCGGCCTCGCAGAGGCGGCGCGGACGCTCTGTGAAAAGAAGCTGGAGCAGAGTCCGCTTCAGACGGTAATCCTCGCGGCATTCTGCGGCCTTCTGATTCATCTCGCGGTGGACCATTACAAGAGCAATTCGTCTGATCTGTCCAAATATATCGTTCTCTTTCTCTGTGTAAGTGTCTTCATCCTTTCCGGATTTGAGCACTCGATCGCGGACATGTTCTATTTCGGAGCGGCGAACGTTGTCTGTTTCCTCTCCGGACGCGCGATGCTCTTTATCGCGCTCGTAACGGTCGGCAACTGTCTGGGGGCGTTTGTTCTGCCTCTTGTGCAGCTTGTCAAACCGAAAGCGAAACAGTAACAGTATGTA
>ONSY01000127.1 GCA_900320605.1 uncultured Eubacteriales bacterium
CTATGTACTTCGTCGTTGCCTACGCGTACTCGGGACTTTCACCCGTTAGAGCGCGCCCATGGCGCGCGAACTAAAAAGAAAAGCGGATGGCAAAACCATCCGCTTTCCTCATATATTCTGGATCAGTACATTCCGCCCATATCCGGAGCTGCCGCCGGAGCCGGAGCGACCGGTTCCTTCTTGTCGGCAACGAGGGATTCGGTCGTCAGAACCATCGAAGCTACCGAAGCCGCGTTCTGAAGCGCGCTGCGGGTTACCTTCGTCGGGTCGACGATTCCCATGGATATCATATCGCCGTAAACCTCATCCAGTGCGTTGAAGCCGTAACCGAGCGTCTTCTTCGACTTGATCGCCTCAACGATCACGGAGCCTTCCAGACCTGCGTTCGCGGCGATCTGGCGCACCGGTTCCTCAAGAACCTTCAGAACGATCTTCGCGCCGATCTTTTCGTCTTCATTCTGGACAGAGTCCACGAAAGCCGCGACAGCGGGGATTACGTCCACCAGAGCGGTGCCGCCGCCGGGAACGATGCCTTCCTCAACAGCCGCCTTTGTCGCCGCGAGTGCATCTTCGATTCTGAGCTTCTTCTCCTTCATTTCGACCTCGGTGGCTGCGCCGACCTTGATAACGGCTACGCCGCCCGCAAGCTTCGCGAGACGTTCCTGCAGCTTTTCACGGTCGAAATCGGATGTGGTTGTCTCGATCAGGGCACGGATCTGATTCTCTCTGGACTTGATCGCCTCGGGATCACCGGCGCCGTCCACAATGATCGTATTCTCTTTGTCAATCTTCACCTGACGGGCACGGCCGAGCTGATTGATTTCGGTATCCTTCAGTTCAAGGCCGATATCCTCGGTAATGACCTGAGCGCCGGTCAGGATCGCGATATCCTGGAGCATTTCCTTTCTTCTGTCGCCGAAGCCCGGAGCCTTGACGGCAACACAGGTGAACACTCCGCGGAGCTTATTGAGGATCAGGTTGGTCAGAGCGTCGCCTTCAACGTCTTCCGCGATGATCACAAGCTTCTTGCCGGTCTGCAGGAGTTTTTCAAGAATCGGAAGGATTTCCTGGAAATTGGAGATTTTCTTGTCCGTTACAAGAATCAGCGGCTCATCGATGACCGCTTCCATCTTGTCGGTATCGGTAACCATATACGGGGTGATATATCCGCGGTCGAACATCATGCCTTCGACGACTTCGGAGTAGGTTTCGGCCGTCTTGGACTCCTCAACGGTGATAACGCCGTCGGAAGTGACTTTTTCCATCGCGTCCGCGATCAGCTTGCCGATCTCGGGGCTGCTCGAGGAAACCGTCGCGACACGTTCGATATCAGCGGAGCCCTCAACGCTCTTGGAATGTTCGGTCAGTGTCTTCACCGCAACGTCAACTGCGTCCTGAATTCCGCGGCGGAGAACCATCGGATTGGCACCGGCGGTAACATTCTTCATGCCTTCGCGGATCAGAGCCTGCGCGAGCAGCGTCGCGGTCGTCGTACCGTCACCGGCTACGTCATTGGTCTTCGTCGAGACTTCCTTTACGAGCTGCGCGCCCATATTCTCGAAGGGATCATCCAGCTCGATTTCCTTCGCGATCGTTACACCGTCGTTGAGGATCAGCGGAGCGCCGTATTTCTTGTCGAGGACAACGTTTCTGCCCTTCGGTCCGAGTGTAATCTTTACTGTATCGGAAAGCTGGTTGATGCCGGAAAGCAGAGCTTTTCTCGCTTCCTCACCGTAAATAATCTGTTTTGCCATGTTTTCGTTCCTCCTAAATCTGATTATTCAACGATCGCAAGGATCTCGTTCTGGCGGAGAATCGTATATTTTTCGCCGTCAACTTTAATCTCGGTTCCCGCGTATTTGCTGATCAGCACGCGGTCTCCGGCTTTAACGATCATTTTAACCTCATTGCCGTCAATCATGCCGCCGGGTCCGACAGCTACTACTTCGGCGATCTGCGGTTTTTCCTGCGAAGCGCCGGAGAGGATGATGCCGCTCTTCGTCGTTTCTTCCGCTTCGATCATTTTGATCATAACTCTGTCTGCAAGTGGTCTTATGTTCATTCTAAAGTCTCCTTTGAAAAATGGTTTCAATGTGTTTAGCACTCTCTTTTTTCAAGTGCTAAACGTATTGTACATCGCACTCGGTAAAAAATCAATACCTTTTTTATGGTTTGACGAAATTTTACACATTTTTAATATTTATAATACATGTATACCTGACAGGGCAGATTCCCGTTGTACAGCTTGCGGCGTCTGTCCGCCGGTCTTCCGAAATATGTCTCGAAATCTCCGTCACTGCTGATTACGGTATAGTTCCAGCCCCGCTTTTTCTCAAACGCGCCGCCGATCACACGGTACAGTTCCCGCGCCTTCTCAAGATCCAGCATCCGTTCTCCGTACGGAGGATTGCAGATCACGCATCCGTATTCGTTATTCTCGCTCCATTGCCGGATGTCGCGCTGCAATACGCTGATTTTTCCCGCGACGCCCGCCTTCGCGGCGTTGGCGCGCGCCAGCTCGAGCGCGGCCGGATCGATATCATACCCTTTCGCGTGAAATGCCGCGTCGCGGCGGATCAGATCGAGCGCGCGGCTCCGCTCGGTTTCAAACACGGAGGAATCCACACCATTCCAGGTTTCACAAACGAACTTCCGCCTCAGTCCGGGCGCGATTCCCAGCGCATACAGCGCTGACTCAATCAGGATCGTCCCCGAACCGCAGAACGGATCAATCATGTTCGCGTCGGTTCTCAGCCGCGAGAGATTCGCCATCGCGGCCGCGAGCGTCTCGCGGATCGGGGCTTCATTGGCGTTCGCGCGATAGCCGCGTTTATGAAGTCCTGCTCCGGAGGAGTCAATCATCAGGCTGACGGTATCCTTCCTCAGCAGAAACTGTATCTGACAGAGAGGTCCGGTTTCCTCAAACCAGGAAACGCGGTATTTTCCGCGCAGCCGTTCCACAACCGCTTTTTTAATGATGGACTGACAGTCCGGGACGCTGCGCAGCGTCGAGGAAAGCGTGTGGCCCTTTACCGGGAACCGGTCGTTCTTTCCGATCCAGTTTTCCCAGGGCAGCGCCTTGACTCCCTCGAACAGCGCGTCATAGGTGGCCGCCTCGAACGAGCCGAGATAAATCTGGATCCGTTCCGCATACCTCGACCAGAGGTTTGCCCGCGCCAGCATCGCGCTGTCGCCGGAAAACAGGACCCGGCCGTCCTGGGCCGCGACCTGCAAGGCGCCCATTTCCCTCAGTTCCTGCGCCGCGAGGCCTTCAAGGCCGAGCAGACAGGGAGCCGCCATCGTGAATATTCCGTTCATGCATGTCTCCTTCTGTGTTTTTCTCCGCATAAAAAAAGAGGCGTAAAAGCCTCTTTCTTCTTATCCTCTTCTGGACGGATGACCGCCTCTTGAGTAGCTTCCTCGCTTTGCGTCGACGCCTCTCTTGAGATCGGACATCTTATCATCGCTTGTCTGTTTGAAGCGAAGCATCATATCCTCAAAACTTCCGCCCACTTCTTTTTTCTGCCATTCATAGTTCGGGCGCTCCACCGGCGGCGCCACAGGTTTCGGTGCGCTGCGCGGAGGCCTTTGCTGCGTATTGTTTGCCTGCCGGTCTCTTCTCTGTGGACGCGCAGGCTGCTCGACCGCCTTTTTCATGGAAAGCGCGATTTTACCGTCCTCGGCGATCGAAAGGATTTTCACCTTTACAATCTGCTTTTCCGTAACAAAATCGTGGATATCGTTGACAAAAACGGGAGCGATCTCAGAAATATGAACCATACCGGTTTTTCCGCCGGGCAATTCAACAAACGCGCTGAATTTCGTGATGCCCGTAACCTTTCCTTCAACGATCGCGCCAACTTCAAGCTGCATAGGGAATAATTGTCCTCCTTACCTTTCAGTTCCCGGAAATATCCACGAATACCTTCTCGCCCGGCTTGACATAGCCGAATTCCTCTCGGGCAATCTGTTCGATATACTCCGGATCATCCTCCTCGAGCGCCAAACGCATCTTTTCGTTTTTCAGCTGCTGGAGTACGATCTGCTGCTGACTTTCTTCCTGCTCTTTTTTGAGTTTTCCGATCTTCACCTGAGTATGAATCAGCATTGCGATCATATAGATGCACAGAGCAAGCAGGCCGATGCGGATCAGTGTGCTTTTCTTTACTTTTCTTGTTTTGACTTCCTTCATGTAGAAAGCACCCGTCCTTTCTTTCCGGCAAAACGGGGTACCACCCCATTGTCAGCTTATATTTTCTAGATTATACTATATTCTCAGTATACTTTTCAACCTTTTTTGTGAGATTTTTTGATTTTTTATTCACTTTTTCCGTTCGAACCGGACCTTTTCCGGTTTTTTCTTCCGGAAATCCGGGATTCACCCTTTTTCGGAAAAGGAAACCCGTCTCTCCGTGCGGCGCGCCGGGGCGTCCGGAAAAGACAGGTCTGAGTCTTTTATTCCTCGGAAAGGATCCGGTACATCTGCGCCGCGTTCTCCTTGCGCACCGTTTCCGAAAGGTCAGTCACCTCAGCGCAGATTTTTCTCGCGCCGAGCGTTATCTCGACCGTATCTCCGATCTTCATTTCATGGGAAGGCTTCGCGACTTTTCCGTTGACGGAAACCTTTCCCGCGGCACATGCCTCCGCCGCGACGGTGCGCCGCTTGATGATGCGGGACACCTTCAGATATTTATCCAGTCTCATAAGCAAATCTCCGAATGAAAAAGAAAGCAGCGACCGACGATCGCTGCTTTCAGAAAACACCTGATTATTTGTTGATTGCGTCTTTGAAAGCCTTGCCGGCCTTGAATGCCGGAGCCTTGGATGCCGGGATCGTCATAGGGGTGTTGGTTCTGGGATCACGGCCCTGACGCTCGCCGCGTACGCGAACCTCAAAGGTTCCGAAGCCGACGATCTGAACTTTTTCTTCCTTGGAAAGAGCTTCTACGATCGCATCGAACACGGAGTCAACAACCGCGTTCGCATCTTTTTTAGTAAGGTTGTTTTTCTTTGCAACAGCTGCAATTAATTCGGTTTTGTTCATTTTCATATCCTCCAATTTTTTAATCATAAAGAATATGCAAGGCTATTCTATATGCGTCTTTACATATATTACATGATAAAATTGTGTTTTTCAAGTACTTTCGCAATTTTTTGCCCCTTCGGCAGCATTAAAACATCATCTTTGGAAATCGCGCGCAGCAGAAGCAGCGCCGCGATGTACACCACGCAGGCAACCAGTATGGCGGCGAGCGTCAGATACTTCGCGAACTGCGGCAGAATCGCCGCACCGAGCTGATATACCCCGAACGCCGCGGCCGCGCAGATCGCCGCCGCGAGGAAGGGCTTGAGAAAAACAGAGGTGAAATTCGGAACGATTTTCGTAATCCTGCACAGGCAGACAACGGACGCGACCGCCGCGAAGAGATAGCACAGCAGCGTTCCGCAGCCGGCTCCGAGAATATTGATCTGCGGGATGCCGGCGACCACGTACGTCGCGAGAATTTTGATCAGAAGTCCGACGCAGATGATCTTGACCGGAATGTCGACCCTGCCGACCGCCTGAAGCATGCTGTTGAGCGGCGTATTGATCGACGCGAAAATCGCGGCGACGCCCATGATAATCAGAACGTAGGCCGTAATCTCCACCGCGTCGCGGCTTCCGTAGATCAGCTTTGAGATCGGCATCGCGAGAACGCTCATTCCGAGGCCCGCCGGAATACTGAACAGCGCCGAGATGCGCAGAACCGCCTCCATGCTTTTCTTGATTTCCGCTCTGTCCCCGGAGGTCCACGCGGAGGTCATGCTGGGCAGCGCGCTGATTCCAAACGCCTGCGTGATCGACGGGATCAGCATGTACAGAGTAATCGCGTTGGTATAGCAGCCGTAAAGGAAATTCGGGACCGTATCCGGCAGAGAGATGTTCCGCTCGGGAATCAGTCCCTCATACATCGCGAACATCGGATCCGGATTCGTGTCAACGATGTTCTTGATGCGCATCTGCAGGAACGTGGTATCAATCAGCGAGGCGATATTCGTGGCGATCGCGCCGATTCCGATCGGAATGGCCGTCTTGATCAGTGTCTTCGCGATCGAGCGGACCGATTTCGGCTCCGGTGACGCGTAGAGTTCCTCAAGGCTGATTCCGTCGCCGTGACGCTTGTGATAGAAATAGAGATACAGCACGCTGATCGCGGACCCGATCGTGACGCCCAGGATCGCCGCGGCGGCCGCATAGGGAATCAGAGCGGCGCTCGCGTCGGCCTGCGTCGCGGAAACGCCGTTGGACGCGAAAACCTGAAATCCGAAAACCGTTCCCTTCGAAAGAAACTCGTTCATCCCGATTTTCATGATCAGATAGGCGCCCGAAAGGCCGAGAAACAGCTTTCCCAGCGCTTCAAGCACCTCGGAAATCGCCGTCGGGTACATATTCCGCAGGCCTTCGTAGTAGCCGCGGTAAATCGAGGAAAGGCAGCTGAACAGAATCGCCGGGGAAAGCGCGAGCATCGAATAGCGCGAAAGCGGATTCGAAATGATGCCGACATACAGTCCCGAGCCGAGAAACATGATCAGCGTTCCGGTGATCCCGGTTACAAGGAAGATCGGGATTGACGCCTTATGGATCTGACGGATGTCGCGGTAATGGCCGCGCGTGAAACTCTCCGAAACCATCTTGGAGATGGCGATCGGGAAACCCGCGGTCGCGAGGCTGAAGATCGGGCTGTAGAAGTTATAGGCCGTTCCGAAATAGCCCATGCCCTCTTCGGTGATGATCCAGTTGAGCGGTACCTTGAAAAGCATACCGACCACTTTGACGATGAGAATACTCAGCGTCAGGATCAGCGCGCCGTGAAGGAAGCTCTGCTGCTTCTTCCCGCTGCCCCGCTGCTTGCCGCTTCTCATATGTTTTGCCGTATATTTGCTCATGATCCGGCTCCCTTTATCCGAACTGCTCCGCGCCGAGCGCGCGGATTCTTACAGAAAAACAGATATAAACGAAAAGAGAGGGAATGCTCCCCTCTCTTATTCCGTTTTTAAAAACTTACTCGCCGAGGATCTCGTCGGCAGCGTCTTTCGCAGCCTCTTCCGCCTTCTCGCATACCTCTTCGGCAGCTTCCTTGACTTCCTCAGCCGCTTCCTCGGCAGCTTCTTCCTCAGGGACGCTCAGAGCTGCGCCGCAGGCGTTGCAGAACAGCGCGTCAGACGGATTTTCCTTCTTGCAGACCGGGCAGACTCTCTTGTTGCGGATGAGAAGGATTTCTTCATTGACCGCGTCGAGGTCGTCCTGAAGCTGTTCGATCTCGTTCATGACGTTCTCGATCTCAAGATCGTTTTCAGCGCCTTCGCGTTTCGCGAGGAATACGAGTTTGCCGAGCGATTTATATTTCTTATTGATTTCGCCGCTCAGATCCGCCGCGTTGAATTTCAGTTTGGAGAGATCAAACGCCTTACCGGCCTTTTTGCCGATTTCGCTTGCTACAGATTTCGCATTGACAACTACATCGTCCAGAATTTTCATAACCGTTACTCCTTTGCTGTGATTGTATCTTGATTATATCATTGAATTTTTGAAACTGCAAGGACTCTTGTGTGAACATTATTTGAACATGTCCGGGTTTTTCCCGATCGCGAGGAAGAGATCCCTTACCTCCTCCTTGCGCGCCATGATCTCATCGTGCCTTGAGACATATTCATAGGAATACTTGAAGTTGAAGACGCGCCGGATCAGATCCCTGGAAAAATCGATGATCTTCGAAACCCCTCCGGCTCCGCACGCGATGATGCTCTCGATCTCCTCCATCGTCGCGATATTGTAGGCGCACTCTCTTCCCGGCCTGCACCAGCCGATGTTTTCGAGATTTCCGGCCATCCGGCTCTGGCGGTAAAGATAATACGGCTCATATCCGGCCTCCCCGAGTACGGAGACGGAGGCGGCGGCCATCTCGTTGACGCCCTCGTTCTTATGGTATTCCCGGTCACTGTCCTGCATCATCTGCGCCGCGTGCTTGAG
>ONSY01000021.1 GCA_900320605.1 uncultured Eubacteriales bacterium
GCGTTGTTCGGATGGACGAAGTTGTATACGGTGTCCTCGCCCATGGACGCGGCGATCTCCTCGGCCTTTTCAAAAAGCATCGTGGCGGCGCCTTTCTCCGGAATTCCTTTCTGACAAAGATATGCTCGACCCACAGGCAGGGCTCGTCGATTCTGCACACGAGATAGCCGGCGAGCGTATCGCCGTCCTGCGCGGCATATACGGGAAAGCCGGCAGCGAGAAATTCGAGAATTTCCTCTTTTCCGGCTTCGAGATCCGGCTGCGCCGTGATTCCCCTGAGCGCTTTCAGTTCGGCGCGGAACGCGGCTACAAGCGGCGCGGCTCTGTCCGCGTCCTCCGGAGTGATTTTAATAAGGTCCATAGTTTCTCCTCATTTTCCCGGTGTCCGGGATCCGGTTTCCTGTCGTCAGAGGAAAGTCACCGTCTCGCGAGCAGCGTACAGGTCGCTTTCCAGTTTTTCATGAGTTTCACATCGCGGAATCCCGCGTTTTTAAGAATTTCCGCCTCATGCTCCGCCGTCAGCGGCGTGTCGAAATGATAGAGCACGTTCTCTTTCAGTTTCTGTTCGTTTCTCAGCCTCTCAAGTTCACGAAAGCCGAGCTGTTCCGCCTCATCTGACTGAGCGAAATAGTCCGTCAGCACGAAGTACCCGTTCTCTTTCAGAGCGTTGCGGAGCCTTTTGTAGAGCCGCAGTTTCTCCGCAGCGGTAAAATGATGGAGCGACTCCACGGATACCGCAGCGTCGAAGCGTCCGGTCCCGAGCGGAACGTCGAAATATGAGGCGCAGACCAGTTCAAGGTTCCGGTCTTTGAGTTTCGCCGCGCACGCCGAGAGCATCTCCCTCGAGAGATCGATTCCGGTCACAAACGCCTGTGCGTTTCGCTCAAAGTAGAATTCGAGCTCAAGCCCGGTTCCGCACCCGAGATCCAGCACATTTGCGCCGCGCTCCGCCGGCAGCAGGGACGCCGTATACGGATAGAACTCCTCGGCGCCGTCAATCTCCTTCATCATATGAACGTCATATCCGCCGAGACGGGCGGCAAAGAACGCATCCATTTTCTCAAGCATGTTTCATAATCCTTTCGGTGTACCGAATCAGCAGATTCCTGCGGATTTCTTTCGGATCATTCCCCCGCCGGAATTTCCGCGTTCAGGCTCCGGTTGCGGTAAATGAGATTCGTTCGCTGCGTGTAGCCCTGGCTCTCCCAGAACGCGTTCGCCGCGTCGTTGTCTATGAACACCAGCGCGAATACCTTCCCGATTCCCTGTGCTTTGAGAGCGTCCTGCGCACGGGCGACAAGCTGTCCGGCGATTCCCTTCCTGCGAAAATCCTCCCGGACACAGAGGTGATGAATGATCCCGCGGCGTCCGTCATGTCCGGAAAGAATCACTCCGACGAGTTTTCCCCCGGTTTCCGCCGCAAAGCAGGTGTCCGGATTGCGTCTTAAATATTTTCTGATTCCCTCCCGGCTGTCGTCGATCGGATTGAGCGCTCTGCGGCTCTGATCCGTACGGTTCCACAGTTCGAAGAGCGAATCATAATCCCTGATCGTGACCGGTCTGATCCGGCATTCCCCGCCGTTCCCATCGGACAGTTCCGAAGAGGGTATCTTCGGAAAGGAATTGAACCAGGCGCGCTCCCCGAACGGTTTCTTTTGCGGCGGAACCGGGTCTTCCGCGGCGATTCCGACCGGCAGGAAGCAGACAACCTCGTACCCTTCGGGCACATTGAGAATTTCCGCGATCCGGTCGCAGATTCTGTCGTCATCGGTGATATGTCCCTCGTACCAGCAGCTCTGATATCCGAGGCTCACGGCGGCAAGCAGCATGTTCTCAATCGCGGCGGAGTAATCCTGCACGGCGAACCATCTGTCCCGGTACGCCCGGATTCTCTGCGTGAGAACACAGATCACGGCAGGTGCGGTCTCTCCGACGGGCGGATCGATTACCTGATGAATCTTCCCGAGAACCTCCGGATCATCCACCGCGATCAGCGAGGCCGTCTGCCGGTTGCATCCGGACGGAGCCGCAAGACCGGCCTGCATGATCTTCATAAGGTCCTCTCTCGGGA
>ONSY01000266.1 GCA_900320605.1 uncultured Eubacteriales bacterium
ACTGCCTGAGCTATCTGACGCCGAAGCAGTATCGGGAAAACCATGTGTCCAGCTGCTGATCTGCTCATAGATCCGGAGCCCGAGGCACAACCAGCTACCGCCGAAGGCGGCTTGCCCTTGACATCCAGCGGAGGGAATCGCTATAATGTTCAGTCCGACGGCGGGCGTGTCCTTTCGATCTGCTCATGAGTCCGTCGCCGTCGGCGCATCCTGCACAGCGATTCCCGAAGTGATGTCAAGGGTGGCGCCATGACTGCACAATCATACATCCATCAAGTACACTTTTTCCATTTTCGTGTCCAATTTTTGTTGGCAAGTTCAGGTGTTTCCCGGTTTTGCCGACGGCGGCGGAGGAGTCAGTAATATGCGGATATGACAGGGGCGCCGTCGGACTAACAATTACAGCACCCGACCGGCAGCCTGTCAGGGGTAAGCCGCCTTCGGCGGCGGCTCTGTGCCTCGGGGTCCGGGGGATCCTGGAATATGAGATTTTGTCCGGCATGCACTAGTCAACAAAAACCGGACATGTATTACAAAAAAGATACAATGCGGATAAATTAATACTACATTCCCCGCCCCCCTTGACAGAACGCCGTGCGGGTGCTTCCCGGTGTCGCCGACGGCGATGGAGGACTCAGGAATATGCGGATATTATAGGATCGCCGTCGGATAAACAATTGTAGCACCCGCCCGACAACCTGTCAAGGGCAAGCCGCCTTCGGCGGTGGCTCGACGCCTCTGGCTTTGGGGATCTTGGAATAAGCGGAGTTTATCCATGCAGCTGCATATACTTCTCCGCCACTCTCATTCCATTTTTCAAGTTCCGGTTGAATAAGAATGCGCTTGTCTGTATTGAACCGGAGTCATATAATTCAGAGAATACGCCGGCCGTTCCTCGTTGAAAAAACGAATATATTCATCTATTTCATCTTCTATCGGGCTCTCACCGGTGACATGGAAATCTTTCATCAGTTCTTCCTTGATCCATCCGTTGATGGACTCCATGGCCCCGTTATCCGTCGGTGTTCCCGAACGGGACATCGAACGTATGATTCCCAGTGAAGGAAGCAGTTCGTTGAATGACTTTGACGCATAAACAGAGCCCTGATCAGAGTGAAGCACCGTTCTCAGTTCCGGATGGTATTTTTTCAATTCGATGACGTCGCGCAGGCCGTTCAGATATGTCATCCTGTCACCTCTCTTTGCGGAAAGCGAATGAGCGATCAGTTCGTTGTTCCATAAATCCATGTATAACGTAAGCTCATAGTACGTGCCCTTCACATAAAACGCAGTCATGTCGCTGACAATACACTGCAGCGGCTGAGTGATGTTCATTCCGGCTAATAACAAATTCGGGTAGATTCTCCCCTGATCGCCCGGCTTTTTGTACCTATAGTGCCTGCTTCGGCTCTTGATCCCGGCGATCCTGCAGCATTTATGTGCGTATGGATCAGATAGGACAAGTCCCGTGTCAAGACGTATTTTCGCGTTCAGCCAGCGATAACCGTGCGATGGATAACTGTTGTGATACCGGATAAACAAAGCGGTATTGCTGATCAGGTTCATGGTTCTCTCAGACGGCGACGAAATTCGCTTTTTCCAGCCGTAGAAACTACTTCTGCTGATTCCCATATATCGGCACAATACCGTAACAGGGAATTTTCCCGACAGTTCCGCTATTATTTCGTATTCCTGTTCCCGATAGGTTCGAAAACCTTTTCCGCACCATCTCCCTTCACAAGGTATCCTTTTTTTGCGCGTGCCTCATTTATTCTGGCCTTAATGATTTCCCCGATCAGTTCCTCCCTTGTCATGGAGTCGAATTCTTCGTATCCGGGTGTTGATTCTATTTTGACCAGCTTTTGCCTTTTGGGATTTTGACCGTTTTCTCTTGCCGGAAGTCCGTTGGCTTCGCGATAGAGACGAATGTAGTTTTCTATGCATGTCCGCCCTACGCTGAATTTCTCCGCAGCCTCTTTCGTCGTAAATTCGCCTTCGTATACCCTTTTGCCTATATCTAGTCTTTCTTCTTTCGTGTATTTCATTTTCAACCTCATGTACAGTGTTCCTGCTTGTTGTTCGTATTTCTGTTTTGTCTGTATTATATTATACCATACACTGTACCGTTTGTGAATACACACTGTCCAGGTTTATTTTACCACTGCAGGCTCCAGCATTTTCTGAACAGAAACCGATGCACCTTTATCATTCTTTTTGATAGTGATATCGGTAAATCCTCCAAAGTAACCACCTACAGAAAACCTGATGGCTGTCACGATATCCCGGTAATCCTCTGCGGAATCACTTTTCGATTTAACAAGGATCGGTTCGGATGCGAAGTTTTTCTTACATTCATAACATTTCCTTTTCGGCATGTCAATGATTATTTTTCCGTCGATTTTCACACATTTGACTATGCAGCCGCCAAGAATCCGCTTTCCGGAATCCACCATTTTCTTCATTTCGTCGCTTAAAACAGGGTAGCCCAAAATATACCTTGCCGTATTCGTACTGCCGCAGTAGGGGCATTTTATCTGCGCTTTCTTGTTTTTTACGGTGAACTCCAGATCATATGGCTTTACATCATCATCCGCGCGATCAGATATCTCCAATTTTATATGATTCGCCGCAGCAGTGC
>ONSY01000081.1 GCA_900320605.1 uncultured Eubacteriales bacterium
CCCTCGTCATCGATGGAAACCGCGCTTTTCCGGCTGCGCAGAATCGAGTAGCACTCGTTGAGCGTGATCCGTCCAAGCCAGGTATTGAAGGCAGATGGGTCGGAAAGGCTCCCGAGATTCCGCCAGGCTTTGATGAATGTGCTCTGCAGAACGTCCTGAGCGTCCGCCTCGTTTTTGAGTGTGGTTTTCGCAAGGGCGTAAGTTTTATCATAATAGCGCTTGTAAAGTTCCTCAAAGCAGGCATCATTTCCGTTCTGCGCCGCAAATACAAGCGCCTGATCCGTAGTATTAATGGGCACTGTATTTCCCCCCTTTTACCGTTCGGTCAGACGGCTGCCGCATCCGGTGCAGAAACGTGCCCCGGGAATTCTCACGGTGCCGCAGCTCTGACAGCGGGTTTCATCTGTTCTGCTCTCGATTTCGCTGCCGCATCCGGTGCAGAAGCGCGCTCCGGGAAGAATTGCCTTTCCGCAGCGCACGCAGAATTTCGCCTTTGAGTTTTCGAAAGACTTTTTCTGCATTTCAAGCGCGGCGAGACGTTCAGCCGTCAGATTTATGAAGACCGGCATGCCGCACATGGAGCAGAAGCAGGCCGAATCTTCGTTTTTATTTCCGCATTTGACACAGTACATGTTAAAAACCTCCGATTTCGTTTTCACACCTTAGACGCGGAAAACTCTGTTTCGGTTCAATCTTTTTTGCACTTTTCTTGTATTATATCGAAATCATCCCAGTTTCGCAATCATATTCTTAAATTCTTCTGCCTCCCGATCTAATGTGTAAACGCCGTCCTAGATTACTCCAAGACGGCGTTTTTGTATCGGTATCAGAGTATTGCTATCACGGCGAACCGCCTTTCAATAAGCAAATGATCGTCTGTATACCTCTTGGTGGAGGTGAGGGGAATCGGACCCCTGTCCGAAAACCGCTCGCCGAGGTTTTCTCCGAGCGCAGGCTACGTTTTGAAATTCCCTTTGCAAGGCGCCCATAGCCAGGCTCGATGCGTTGGTAGGTCCAGATGCATGACCGGGGCCGGACCCCTCCCCGATTCACGTTCACCGCTAATCGACGCTCTTACTGCGGCCGCGGTGCTCCGCAGCAGAACGGCTGCTTAATTAAGCAGCAAGAGCAACTTGTCTGTTGTCAGTTATTTTTAAAGTTTGCGTTTTTTTAAGTGGCTAACGCAATCCACTGCTCGCTTACCAGGACTCACGATCCCCGTCGAAACCATTGCACCCCCATATTAATCCTACTGCGCGTTTCTCTCCTTGACCGCACGTTCAATATTGCGTTTGGCGGTTCTTTCCGCCGCTGCCGCCCGCTTGTCATAGAGTTTTTTTCCGCGGCAAAGGCCGACATTAACCTTTACAAGCGATCCCTTGAAATACAGCGAGAGCGGAATCAAAGTCAGCCCCTGCTGTTTGATCAATCCGAAAAGGCGCAGAATTTCACGTTTATGCGCGAGAAGACGTCTGTCGCGCTCCGGCGGCCGGTTGAAAATATTGCCCTGCTCATAGGGACTGATATGAACCCCCTTAAGGATCAGCTCCCCGTTATCAACGGAACACCAGGCGTCTTTCAGATTCACCCTGCCCTGCCGCAGGGATTTTACCTCCGTGCCGCAAAGCTCAATGCCTGCCTCGAAGGTTTCCTCGATATAATAATCATGGTAGGCCTTCCGGTTCTGGACGATCGTTTTCATATTTGATTTTTCCATGAGGAAAGCCCCCTTTCTCAAGACTGTTACAGCTCGCGCCGTCCTTCCATCGCGCGTGTCAGGGTCACTTCATCCGCATACTCCAGATCACCGCCGACAGGAATTCCGTATGCAAGACGCGTCACACGGATACCCAGCGGTTTAATAAGGCGGGAAAGATACATCGCAGTCGCTTCGCCCTCAATGGTGGGGTTCGTAGCCATGATGATTTCCCTGATATTCGTATCGGAGAGACGATTCAGAAGCTCCTTGATGCACAGATCATCAGGACCAACGCCCGAAAGCGGTGAAATCGTTCCATGCAGGACATGATAAAGTCCGTTGAACTCGTTGATTCTCTCAAGTGCGAAAACATCGCGCGGATCCTCAACAACGCAGATCACGGAACGGTCGCGGGTCGTGCTCTGGCAGACGGGACAAAGCTCCTGATCCGTCAGGTTGCAGCACACGCTGCAGTAGTGGATCTTTTCATGCGCTTCCTCAAGAGTAGAAGTCAAAGCCTTGAGTTCCCCGTCTTTCATATTAAGAACATAATACGCGAGGCGCTGAGCACTTTTATGCCCGATACCCGGCATTTTTTCGAACTGTTCAATCAGCCGCTCAAGCGGCACTACATGATAGGAAGCCATCGTCAGAACATACCCGGCAGGTTGAATCCGCCTGAAAGCTTTGCCATGGTTTCATCGCGGTCCTGCGCAGCGGAACGAAGCGCTTCATTGACTGCCGCCATCACGAGGTCGGCGAGCATTTCAACGTCATCCGGATCCACGACTTCAGGTTTGATCTCAATCGAACGCACTTCCATTTTGCCGGAAACGGTCGCCTTGACGGCTTCACCGCCGGCAGCAGCGGTATATTCTTTCGCTTCAAGCGCTTCCTGCGCAGCCGCCATATCCTCCTGCATCTTCTGCGCCTGACGGGCGAGCTGCTGGAGATTCGAGGCGCCGCCGGAACCGTAACCCTGCGGTAATCTTGCTTTCATGCTGTATCCTCCTTATGGGCGGGTTGTGATCTCGATTCCGAGATCTTCCGCTTTTTTCACAAAATCACGAAGCGGATCTTCCGCTTCCTCTTCCTTCTCCTGAGGCCTGTACGGCCCGAGGCGATAGGTCTTTCCGGTCACCCGGCGTATGGCGTCACGCATCCGGTCTCTCTGTACCGGCTTTCTCAGAAGCTCAAAGGCAATCTTGTTCGGCGCGTCAATCAGCATCAGATCGCCTGATACATATGCGCTCGAACCGCTGAAAGCCGAAGCGATGGACTGAGAGTAGTTTTTCAAAATCTGAAGTATTTCGGGCCACTGTGCAAAACGCTGAGCATCCTTTGAAGCGTTCTGCGCACCGGAAGAATCGCGCGATACAGAGGCGTTCACGTTCCTCTGTTTCTCGTTTTCCGCAGAAGCAGGTTCCGCATTCTGAATGCGGGATTCAGCCGGAATTTCGGACGGCTGTTCTGTTCTTTCAGCAGCGGACGGCTGCGGTTTCTCAGCCGCAGGTTTTTGCTTTGCCTGAGCCGGCTTTTCCGCAGGCTGCCTGCCGGTCGACGGCTGGATTGCCGTGTTCCCTGCCTCGAGCGCTTCGATACGTCGCAGAAGAGCCTCAGGAGAAGAGTCCATTTCTCTGGAACAGATGCGGATCAGTGCCATTTCAAGTTCCGTCCGCTTGTTCCCTCCACGGTTCATCCGCTCCAGAGCATCCTGAAGAAGATCGATGGCACGCAGAATTCTCGAAAGCGGTGCCTTTTCCGCCTGAGCCTGGTATTCCGCCAGCATTTCATTGCTGGCACCGAGCACTGTATTCGGATCCTTCATCGTCTTTGTTATCATCAGCGCGCGGAAATGATCGCTCAGATCTTCCGCAAGCCGGACAATATCTTTCGCTCCGGTATAGAGGACATCCACCGCTTCCAGAACCTCTCCCGTATTGCGTTCAAAAATCGCGTCCGCCATTCTGAAGAGATATTCATTTGAGGCGATGCCTACGATTTCACGGACTTTCTCTTCGGTAAGATCTCTGGAAACGCCGATGCACTGATCCAGGACTGAAAGCGCGTCGCGCAGGGCACCGTCAGCAAGGTTCGCGATCAGCAGCGCCGCCTGCGGGGAAAGGTTAACCTGTTCCCTCTGTGCCACATCGGACAGTCTGCCGGCAATCTCTTTCGGCGCGATCCGTCTGAAATCAAACCGCTGACAGCGTGAAAGAATTGTCGCCGGAAGCTTGTGAAGCTCTGTCGTGGCAAGGATGAATATCACGTGCTCCGGCGGTTCTTCCAGCGTTTTTAACAGCGCGTTGAAAGCCGAGATGGAAAGCATGTGGACTTCGTCGATAATATAGACCCGGAACTTGCAGTTCGCCGGGGTGTAATTCGCCTCCTCGCGCAGGGTGCGGATGTTGTCCACGCCGTTGTTGCTCGCGGCGTCGATTTCAAGAATATCAAGAATGCTGCCGTTATCGATTCCACGGCAGATCTCGCATTCCCCGCAGGGATCCCCTTCATGCGGAGACAGACAGTTTACAGCCTTTGCGAGAATCTTGGCGCAGGTCGTCTTACCGGTTCCGCGCGATCCGGTAAAGAGGTAGGCATGTGAAATACGGCCGGACTTAAGCTCGTTGCGCAGCGTCACCGTTACCTGCGGCTGACCGACGACATCCTCAAAAACACGCGGACGGTATTTGCGGTATAATACCTGATACGCCAAAATCTCACCCCCTTATGAAAAAATGCAAGGCTTCTGATGTGCTCTGAAATACGGGGCGCAGGCTCCCTGCATCGCGAAAAGCAGTCCGCTTAATGCTGCTCGGTTCCCCGCCTGACATGGTTCACGGCGCCTAACCGTGCAGACCCGCGGCCCGTATCTCAAAGCGCATCGGCTTTCGCCCTGCACCTTTTTACATATTTATTATATCTGATTTCCCCTGAAAATACAAGCCTTTTAGGAAATTTCGCCCCCGGTTTCGATTTCCTGCTGCGGATCGACGTAAACGGTCCTGTTATGGGTGTAAATCACTTTCCCGGGTTTTGCTCCCTGCGGTTTCTGGACGAAACGCACGAATGTGTAATCGACCGGAACCTGGGCGGAATTCTTCGCGCGCGAGAAACGCGCTGCGAGCGCTGCTGCCTGCCGGATTTCCGTATCACTCGGCTCGGTCCCGTTCAGAAGCAGAATCGTATGGGAACCCGGGATATTCTTTGTATGAAGCCACAGATCGCTTTTTTTCGCGAACTTCAGCGTCAGCTCGTCGTTCTGCCGGTTGTTGCGGCCGACGAGGACCGTTTTTCCGGACGGAAGCTCGAACTGAAGCGGAGGGGCGCGCTTCTCTTTCGGCGCGCGTCTGTCATTCTGCTTCTTCAGATATCCCTGTTCGCGGAGCTCTCCGCGGATTTCATTCAGATCATTCTCATTCTCCGCGCGGGACAGTTCATCGAAAACCGTCTCGAGGTATGCAAGCTCCTCCTCCGCCTCGGCGATCAGTCCGCTCAACTTTTCGCTTGCGGTCTTCGCCTTGCGGTAGTCCTTATAATACTTCTGCGCGTTCTGCTGTGCGGTGAACGCAGGATTGAGTCTGATGGTAACCGGTTTCAGATCCGGATCGTAATAGTTTTCAACCGTCACCTCGCGCTGCCCCTTTTCGATCCGGTATAGATTCGCCGTGAGAAGGTCTCCGGCAATGCGTTTTTCCTCACGGTTCTCACTCTCCGCCAGTTCTCCCCGCTGATTCTGAATCTTCCGGGAAAGGCGCTCGGTGTGATTCGCGAGAACTTTCAGCAGATCCGAGGAACGCTGACGCATCCGCTCGGCGCGGTCCCGCTCTCCGTAGAACGCTTCCAGCAGTCCGGACCAGGTTTCTTTCCGCACGGCTTTCGCCGCGGTGCCGTACTGATCAGGACGAAGGAAAGTAAAATCAAGCGGCATCCCGTCCGGCTTCAGTACCATATACGGTTCTCCGGTATCATTTTCGAGTAAAGCGCGCAGAGACGTGAGGAAGAACGCGAGACGTTCGGTCTCGCCGTCTGATCTGCCGATTGAAAGCACTTCGCGTCCGTGTCCGACATAGAAAGCGCACTCACGGCAGACGATCGGAGAGACTCCCTGCAGTACAGAAAGCAGTCCTTTGGACAGTTCCATCTCCCGGGGAAGTCCGGAAAGCATCTCGAGGATCCGGACATTCGGGGCGTCCAGAATACAAAGTTTCTCCTGCGCGGGCGGCAGCCGGTAGAGAAGGCCCGGAAGGATCATCCTTTCACGGCTCATTTCAGAATCGACACGCTTTAAGGAATCAATGATTTTCCCGTCCCGTCCGATCAGAATGACATTGCTGTATTTGCCCATCGTTTCGATCGCGAGTGTCAGAGGCGCGGATTCCCCGAGATCATCAAGCGCCTCGAAATCGAAGTACAGCGCGCGCTCCAGCCCGATCTGCCGGATTCCGATCAGTTTCGCGCCGGTGAGCCGCTTTCGCAGCAGCATGCAGAACATCGGCGGCGTTTTCGGATTTTCAGGAAGTGTATCGATTAATCCGAGGCGCGCGGATCCTGGCCGCGCCGAAAGGAGCAGCCGCTTAGTTTCCCGCCTTGTGTGGCATTGCAGAACGATCTCGTCACGGCTCGGTTCGAAGACCTTGTCGACCTTCGCGCCCTCGAGTTCCCGTTCAAGCTCGTTTTTCATCAACCGTAAAAACGCACCGTCTAGTGCCATAAGAATCGTTTCTCCGTTCTGTAATCAGAGGAATCGGACCGGTTCGCGCTCCTCCGAGGGTTTGAATACGACATCCGGGAAATATGCCGAAAGCTTTGCGCAGAGCGGCGCGGTGACAACCGCCTCTGTCGCGAAATGTCCTGCCTCGACCGCCGTGATCCCGATCGACCGCGCGATCAGATATTCATGATGGCGCATCTCTCCGGTCAGGAATGCGTCCGCTCCTGCGCGGTACGCGTTTTCAAGGTACTCGCCGCCTGAACCGCTGCACAGACCGACTTTCACAACCGGGTTCTTCCCTTCGGTATACCGGACGGATCCCGCGTTCAGTTTCCGTTTAACCTCATGAGCAAAGGCGTCCGGTGTCATTTCTTCCACAAGTTCGCCTAAAAACCACTGCGGCGCTCCTGTCTCGGAAAGGACATCCATCCCGCGAAGGTTACGGATTCCGACTTTTTCGGCAAGAGCGAGGTTTACGCCGAATGTCTGCGACATATCAAGATTCGTATGGGCGCAGATCGCGGCGATTCCCTCTCTCGCAAGCAGATAGGGCACATCCTTCTCGGAAAGCGTTCTCAGAGGGTTGAATATCACCGGATGATGGCTGATGATCAGTCCGGCTCCGAACGCTGCCGCCTCAGAGACGGTCTCAGGCGTGATATCCAGCGCGACAAGAACCTTTCCGACCTCATTTTCCCCGCTGCCGACAAGCAGCCCCACATTGTCAAAACTCATCGCGCTCTGAAACGGAGCGAATGAATCGATATATTCATAGATATCGCGGATTGTAGTCATGAAGCAGACTCCTTCTCGTTCATTTCTTTCAGGATTTCCCGGAACTCTTCGGCTTTCAGCGTGTTTTTACGGATTTCAGCGCCGCGAAGCATCTTTTGAATTCTGCGGCGAACCTTCTCAAAATACGCCGCTCCGGCCGGTGTTTTCGGGTCAGCAAGTCCGAAATAGAAATACCCCGGTGTTTTCTCCTTCTGAGAACCATTTCCCCATTCGGCGCACATTACGGTATACACTTTTCCGCCGGAAAGGACCGCCTCTTCCGACAGAATGGCGAAGCTGTTGTCAAAGAGCCATCGGCGTACCGCCGGTTCCTGGGTCATGGGCTGCAGGACAATGCGGTACCGCTCTGACCTGAGCCATGGCGCACCGGAGAGGATCTGAACGATCAGATCTCCGCCCATCCCGGCGATCACGATGTCATCCGCCTCCCCCGGATCAATCACGGAAAGTCCGTTTCCCTGCCGCAGCTGCACGAGATTTTCAACTCCGTACTCACGCAGCGTTCTTTCCGCGGCGCGGATCGGTCCTTCGGCGATATCCGAAGCGACCGCGCGCGGAATCTTTCCCGACTTTGCAAGGAATGCCGGCAGATACGCGTGATCCGTGCCGATGTCGGCCAGAGCCCTGCCCCGAAGGAATCCCGCGCAGGCAAGAAGGCGCGCGGACATTCCGGGTATTTTCAATGAAGCCTTTTCAGATTCCTTCATAGTCACCTCTGAAAACGGAACACATCCGTTCCGTTTTCGCAGCATCATAGTACTGATACGAAAAAACCCCGCGCTTACGGCACGGGGCTTTTGCATTTTTCCGCTTATTTGCCGGCGATGTGCGCGTTGATTTTCGCAACGAGTTCATCAGGATCCACACCGTGAACATAGCACGCCATTTCAACGGTTTCACCGCGGGACGCGGGGCAGCCGAGGCAATGCATTCCCATTGCGAGGAAAATCGGGGTAGTCGTATTGTCGATGTCAAGGATCTCTCCGATGACGGTATCTTTTGTGATCTGTGCCATTTTTTTGTCCTCCTTTTCAGTCGTCTCTGATGTTTCAAAACTCCCGGAAAAACGGGAGACTTTTTTACCGCTCTAAATTATATCATATGCTCTTCCAATTTGCAATAGGCGTTATTTATGATATTTTCCCCCGCCCAGAATGGAGAAGGCCCGGTAAATCTGCTCGGCAAGCATGACGCGGAACAGCTGGTGCGGAAACGTCATCCTGGAAAAGGAGATCTTCTCCCTGGCGCTGTTCTTCACCTCATCGGAAAGGTCGAAGGAACTTCCGATCACAAAGCTCAGGCTCTGCTCCCCTTCCACCGCCGCTTTTCCGATTCGCTGCGCGAACTGCGTTGATGTAAACTCCTTTCCCTCAATGCAGAGAGCGAAGATTTCGCTTCCCTCGGCGGCTTTCAGAATCCGTTCCCCTTCCGCCTGGAGAGCCCTTCGGATCAGCGTTTCAGACGGCTCGTTCGGAAGCCGTTCCTCCGTCAGTTCGATCAGTTCGAACCGGCAGTACGGCCGCAGGCGTTTTTCATATTCCGCGAACGCTTCGCGCAGATAGGATTCCTTCAGTTTTCCCACACAGATGATCCTGATATTCTGCATAACCGCTCCTTACAAGAGTATCCCCCGGCCGGCCTCGTTGAACACAGGCGCTACCCAGAGCTCGTAATCGGTGCCGCGTTTCATTCCGATTGCCTCAAGCGCTGAATTGCTGCAGTCAAACGCAAGACGCGGCGTATTGTTTTCACGTGACAGATGCGCGAGAAGGAACCGGGCTGTCCCGTTGAGGGCGAGCGCGGTAATCTCCTGTGCGCAGTCCGGATTGGACAGATGACCTCTCTCGGAGAGGATCCGCTGCTTGAGCGGATAGGGATACGGTCCGTTTCTGAGCAGTTCCGGGTCATGGTTGGATTCGAGGATCGCAAGATCGCACCCGCGCAGTCCGTCGCGCACGGTCTCGGTGACTGTGCCGAGATCGGTGAAAAGCGAGATAATCCTGCCGTCGGGCAGTTCGACCCGGTATCCGCAGCTTTTCGGTGTGTCGTGAGAAGTGTCAAAAGGGGTAATCTGCATCAGGCCGCATGAAACGCCAGAGGGGCCGAGCGTCAGAGTTTCTGTTTTCGGCCCGATCACGCCCGCGCGGAACAGACCTTTCATGGTCTCTTCCTCCGCGAAGACAGGGATATGGTATTTTTCCGAAAAGACGCGGACTCCGGCGATATGATCGCTGTGCTCATGGGTGATGAAAATCCCGGAAATTCCGGCCGGATCGATCCCGGCGTTCTGAAGCACCAGAGCTGTCTGCCGCGCGCTGCGCCCGACGTCGATCAGAACAGACCCTCCGGATGAGGAAATGTAATAGCTGTTTCCGCTGCTGCCGCTGTAGAGCGGGATGACTCTTGCCATATTCTTTCTCCTTTACGACGCGTTCAAAAGAGGAACTCCCTGCTCCCAGTCACCGAAACCGGCAATTACCAGCGGCTGTTCCCACTCGGTTGTTTCCGGCCATCCGGCTGTGTCAAAGGCGTCCCGGATGCATTCGCTGTAGTAGGCAAGCTTGCGGAGCATTCCCTGATGCTCCGCGATGGTTTCCGGTTCCCCCATTGCGTATTCCATGATCCGCGCGCGGTCTTCCGTCGGGTAGGTCCGTGCGTAGATATCAATGAAATAATCGCCGTATCCGTCCTCAAAATATTCATCGGGCAGATAGAAATAATCGTAGGCGTATTCAAAGCCTTCCGGAGAACAGGCAAGCCAGCCGTCTTCGGAATAGAGCGCGTCTTCGCGCTGCGCGCTGTCCCAGGCAAGTTTCTGATCAATGATATGGGACAGTTCATGATATAAATCTACACCAATCCCGAATTCGATTCCCATCACGATCAGGTGATACTTTCCTTCAAGATGATTCGTAAACGCGGCAACGCTGGTAAAGCCGTTGACGCTGTCGGAATCTTCCGGCATGGATTCCTCGGAACGCCGCAGATTGCAGACAAACTCAATGCGGATTTTCGGGAAATGCCCGTAACAGAGCTGCGGGAGGAAGTTCTCAGGATACCGTTTGAGTGACTCCTCCAGATCATCAAGCGCGTTTTCAATAATTTCTTCATCGAGTTCCTGATCACACAGGAAGTTCAGCGGATTCGTTTCACACTGGTCCGCGATCAGAAGTTCGATTCCGAACTGCTCAGAAATCTCCGCGGCCCGTTCATAGAGTTCCGCGGAAACGGCGGTCCCTCCCGCCGGCTCGGGAAGCGGTTCGGATTCGAGCGGTACGTCTGCCGGCTGCTCCTGCGGCTTCCAGAAAAGCATGGTTCCGTCTCCGGAGCTGTATGTTTCGAAGAAGAAGTATCCGCCAAGCAGCTCGTTATAGATCATCGGAGTGTGGAACGACGGGTCGTTCAGTTCAGCGCTGCCGATGCATTCGCCGTCCGGTCTGTACAGTTTTATGACGTTTTCATCTGTTTCCAGCATCAGACCCGGTTCAAGAAGCGTACGTTCGACATTATCCGAACGGAAAGTAAAAAGATCAGATTCATTGCCGAGATACCAGAAGGAGGCGTCTGAGTGGTCCGCCGCGAGCCAAAGCGAACCGCTGCGGTAGAGCCAGTAGGGATCCATACAAACAGGGACCGATTCAACCTGTCCGTTTATGAGGCTGAACGTTGCGGCACGGTAAACCTGCGTCTCGGGATCAATCATTGAAAACATAACGGTTTCACCCCGTGTGTCGCATCCGAAAGAGTCGCCGATTCTCGCGATGGTTTTCCGCTCCTTTGTTCTGAGGTTGAGCGTTTCAACCGATTGTCCCCAGAAAACCAGACATACCGTTTCGAGATCCGCGCAGAGATAGCAGTCAGCGCCGCCGTTGATTTTCTCGGTTTTCAGAAGAGAAAGGTTTTCATCATACACCTGAAGCGTTCCCGGATTCGTTTCATAAACGGCGATTTTATCCGTGATCACCTGAATCAGCGGAATGGACGCGAAATGACCGGGGGACACTCTGGCGGTTACCGAAAATGTCACCGGATCATAGAGAATCAGTTCCGTGTCATATCCGCTGGTCCATCCTCCGTTATACGACAGGAAAAGAATCTGATCCCCGAACCGTTCCATCTTCGAGAATTCGCCCTGCGTTCCGAGATCAACCGGCACTTCATAGAGCGTTTCACTCCCCTGACGCAGGGAGCATTTTTCAAAGAAAGCGGAAGGATCGCGGGGTCTGTTTTCCGCGGAGGACTCGGAGGAATTCGTATGGTCTCCGGATGACCCGGAAGACGCCTGCGCGGACGATTCCGAACCGCTCTGCTCCGAGGCGTTCTGGGAAGGCTGAGCGGATTCGCCGCTTGCCTGCGGGCCGGCCGGCATACGGGAGCATCCGCACAGAAGAAAAGCCAGGATCAGCAGGACAGAAACCACTTTTTTCATTTTCAACTTCTCCTTCTCAAGGAAAAAGCCCCTCTGCAGAGGGGCTCTGTATGATCGGCAATCAGAGATCTTCCGGATCCGGAACGGAAATCCGCTGAATCTGAGCGCCGGCGTGAAGCAGTTTCTCGGTCAGGCACTCATATCCGCGCTCGATATAGTGAATTTTTCCGACAGTCGAAACACCGTCCGCGCACAGACCGGCAATCACCATCGCCGCCCCTGCGCGCAGATCCGTTGCGTAAAGATCAGCGGCGGTAAGCGAACGGACACCGGAAATATGGGCGATATTGCCCTTGACTTCGATCTTCGCTCCCATTTTGCGAAGTTCATCCACATATTTGAAGCGGTTGTCCCAGATACTCTCGTTGATATGGCTCATGCCGTCCGCGAGAGAAAGCAGAACGGCGATCTGCGGCTGCATATCGGTCGGAAAACCCGGATGCGGCATCGTTTTGACGTTGCAGCGATGAGGACGTCTGTCGCTCGAAACACGGACCGCGTCATCGTATTCGAGAATTTCAGCACCGGTTTCCTCCAGTTTCGAGGTGATGGATTCCAGATGCTTCGGAATGACATTACGGATCAGTACGTTTCCGCCTGTCGCCGCAGCGGCAACCATATAGGTGCCCGCCTCAATCTGATCGGGAATGATCGAATAATCCGCGGAATGCAGATGTTTCCTGCCGCGGATCTTGATCACGTCGGTACCGGCTCCGCGTACATCCGCGCCCATGGAGTTCAAAAAGTTCGCCAGATCGACGATGTGCGGCTCACGCGCGGCGTTCTCAATCACGGTAATTCCGTCCGCCCGGACAGCGGCGAGCATGATATTGATGGTGGCTCCGACCGTAACAACGTCCAGATAGATATTGTCTCCCGTCAGTTTCTTTGCCTCTACCTCAACACTGATGTTGACTTCGTCGCCCACAGTGTCACGGATATACCGGTAGTTGGCTCCGAGCGCGGTGAAGCCTTTCAGATGCTGATCAATCGGACGCGTTCCGATATCACATCCGCCGGGCATCGCGACCAGCGCGTGGTGGCTGCGTCCGAGCAGCGCGCCGAGGAAATAATAGGAACCGCGTATATTGCGCGCGAGCTCCGCCGGCGCGATATACGTATCGATGGGACGCGGGTCGATTTCGACCGTCGTGCGGTCAAGATAACGGATTTTCGCGCCCATGACGGTAAGAATCTCAATCATCGCATGGATGTCTGTGATATCCGGCACATTCTCAATACGGCATACGTTATCGGAAAGGATCACAGCCGGGATGATCGCAAGCGCGGCGTTTTTCGCGCCGCTGATCTCGATTTCTCCCTGGAGTCTGTTTCCTCCTATGATCTGTAGTTTATCCAAATCTGTAAACTCCCCTTGTATTTCGGTTCAAAACGCACACCCGTTTCCCGTGAGTGCGGCGATCCGAAAAAAGATCGGAAATCGGGAAACCGGCAAAGACAGGATCAGGTTTTCAGGCCGCGGATCATGATATCCGCATCCATATAATCATATACGATTTTTCAGCATCTGTCAATGCATATCCCCTCGAAGAGGTAGGGATACGGGTCTCTTTTCTCGCCCCACCGGATCACTTCAAAATGGAGATGAGGCCCGGAGGAATCACCGGTAGAACCGACGTAGGCGATAATTTCACCCTTGGCGACCGGTTCGCCGATCTCCACGCAGAGATCGCTGCAGTGCGCGTAACGGGTAACATACCCGTTGCCGTGGTCTATATCGACATAGTTGCCGTAGCCGCCGCTCCATCCGTAGCTGACCCAGCTGACATACCCGGCGTCCGAAGCGACAATCGGTTCTCCGTACGCGCCGGAACCGGAAATATCCATTCCCTTGTGTCCGCGCCCGTCTCCCCAGTACGATGTGATCGTCCAGAGCGTCGGCGCGGGCCAGGAGAAAATCCCGCTCTGAACGCCGGCTTCAAATCCGTCCGGACGTTCGGTCGCTCCGATTTCAATGATTTCGGATACCGGCTCGGTGAGAACCGTTTCCGACAGGGTCTGGCGCCCGACCTCGCATCCGCAGAGGTAGGTCACAAGATCGCAGACGAGAGACTCACCGTCTTCCCCGTCCTGTTCGGTATAGAAATAGTCGCTGTAATATCCTTCTATGGTGACATATTCCTGCTCATACGGAATGGTCCTGCGGTATTCTTCACGGACCGATATCTTCGCGTGAACCGGCGCGGAGGCGAACCGCGCCGC
>ONSY01000027.1 GCA_900320605.1 uncultured Eubacteriales bacterium
ATGCAGCAGTACCGGATTCCGGAGACAAACGAACTTGCCGGCAGGGCTCTGGAGCTTTCTTTCGACGGACTAGGAACATATTTCATTCATTTTATTGATAAGTTCCACCTCGCGTACGCGAAAGAGGGAGAAATGTTCCGTTACGAAAAGTATGAAGCGGTCAAATCCGATGAGACAACCTATCTCTTCAAATTCCTTCTCTCAGGAAGCAAACCGGTTACCTCGGTTTCGATTGTGTGGGATCGGCTTTCAACGCTTGCGACCTGTATCCTCGCTCAGGCGGGCGCAAATCCTGAGCATCCGCGCCTTGTGACGTCGAAAGCCTATTTCGGCGCGGAAAAACGCGGCCGTCTGCCTCTTTCGGCACAGCGCCACTGCTATACGGACGAGCTGGTCGGCAAACGTGTCGAGTGGAAATATAACCAGTCGGATTCGGTAATGCACTGTTATCACGGTGAAGATCATTTCCGCCTCGGTAATTCCGAAAAAGTTCTGGCGCCGGATGCGCCGGAGCGGGAAATCCGTCACTGGGAATATCTGACCGGCAGAACAAAAATCTATCCCTTCTATGAGGAGCCGGCGTATTTCATCAAAATCAAGGAAGGAATGTATCTCTATTCCGTGACGGAATCCAATATCAATCACCTGATTCCGGAAGCCGGCGGCGGACAGATGCTGATTCTGTTAAACTGCAGCGGACCCCGGTATATCGGCCGGGATTTCGGAGTGCTGCCGGACGGTACGCCCGATTTCAAATTTATCGGCGCGATCGGAAGTTTTTGTGACGAACCGGACAGCGTGGAGGCGGAACCGTATCCTATCTACAGTTTCAAGGATTAAAGAGGAAAAAATCCCATCAAAAAAGCTCCTGCAGCATGAACTGCAGGAGCTTTCGTTCGTGATTGCGGTTTAATCGTTTCCGGCCGCGTGCTTGTATCCGTAATGGTCAAGTGTGGCGCCGAGCTCAGGAAAGTCATCTTCATAGATAAAATCGTTGGCGTAGATGGTATTCCATTCCGTGTCCGGAACCAGAACATAGGATTCATACCCGGAAATCATGACAGCGTCGTTATAGTAGAAATCATCGGCGGGGATACGCGTCTGCTGAACCTCATAATTCATGTAGGTCAGCGCGTTTGTCAGCAGCGCGATCATTTCCTCCTGTGTCAGATCGGTCGCGATTTCGGGAACGATCTGATTGGCGACAGAAGTCAGAGTCAGAACGTTGGCTCCCTTGAGCTTTTTCACGATACTCGAGAAAATGGTTCTCTGACGGGAGGTGCGCTCGAAGTCGCCGTTGCCGATTTTGCGCGTTCTCGCGTACATCCGGGCCTGTTTTCCGGTAAGAAGATTGTTTCCCGCGACCGCGTAAGCGGTCACTTCGCCGGATTCTGCGTTGATATAATCCGCTTCCGCGGCGGAAAGCTCGATTTCCACGCCGCCGAGCGTATCGATGATTTTTTCGAATGCCTCAAATGAAACGAGAACGTAGCGGTCGATGTCCATATGGAAATTGTCCTCAATCGTATGAACGAGACAGTTCGGTCCTCCGAGGAAGTAGGCGACGTTGAGGCGGTTCGGGGACCATCCGTCGGAAAGGTTCACGTACATGTCACGCATGAACGAGGTGACTTTCAGTTTCTGGTGCCGGCGGTCGATCGAAACGAGCATCATGCTATCGGAACGTCCCTGGTCGCCGACGTAGTCGTCGGTTCCGAGAAGCAGGATGTTGATCACCGCATCGTCATGGTAAAGACCGTCGATCTGAATGGGATCGTCATAGGAAGCCTGCATTTCCGCGGGGCTGAGTTTTCCGGTCGGTTCGGCCGGTTCGATATTGATGGTGTTGGCTGACGGAGATGTGCCGCCGCTGTTGCCGCCGTTGTTGGCGGGAACGAGCGGCTTGAAGTTCAGGCCGAAGCTGTTGAGCAGATTTCCGGCGTAGATGAATGCCGCGCCGCCGACGATGAAGATCAGCGACAGGAAAAGGGAGAGAATTGCGAAGACGATGGATTTTTTGCTGCGTTTTGCCTTTTCCGGTTTTACGGCCGTGATGTTTTCGGATCGCGCGGTTCTTTCAGTCGGATAATCTTCCCCGGAATAGAGACCGCTATCATATTCGAGATTCTTTTCCTGAAGATCGGAACGCTCCTCATTTTCCAGAGCGGCGTCGAGAAGATCGTTGAGTGCGTTGTCTTCGGGAACATTCTGCGCTGCATCGTTCTCAAATTCATCAAAGAGATCGGCGTATTTCGGGGCGTCATAAGCGTCCGGCCGCGCGGCTGTTCTGCGCGGCGTTCTTTCGTGTCCCCTGTCATTGGTTTTAAATCGTTTTCCGGCCATGAGAGACCTCCTTTAATTGTCCTGTTCGTCCAGTGTCAGCTGGTAGGAAGGCAGGAAATGTTTCATGAAATAATCTGCTTCCGGCAGCTGCATCGCTTCAATCGCGGCTCGTGTCGCCTGTTCCGCTTTCCGAAATTCGGAGTTGCCGGAACGTTCCTCTTCGAGGCACTTGATCAGCGCCGAAAGTTTGTCCGCCGCTTTGACGAAGCGGTTGAGCGGATCATCCCGGTTTTCAAACAGCACGATGTCCGTATAAGGCTCCTGAAAGTCTTCCGGAAGCAGGGAAAGCAGCTTCTGCTTTGCCATGTCTTCCACCAGAGCGTAGGATTCGCGTACATCCTGATTGTAGTACTTTACCGGAGTCGGCAGATCACCGGTGATGATTTCCGGCGCGTCGTGAAACAGCGCCAGCGTAGCGGCGCGGTCCGCGTTGAGATTTCCGCCGAATTCTCGGTTATGGATCAGAACCAAAGCGTGTGCCAGAACTGCTGTTTCAAAGCTGTGTTCGGAAAGGTTCTCTTCCCTTGTGTTTCGCATCAGTCCCCAGCGGTGAATGTATTTCATGCGGGAGAGCATGGCAAAGAAATGATACATAATGAAAAACCTTTCTCGATAGGATACCCTTTTACTATACAATAAACCGATTTGAAATGCAAATCATTACAGAAAAAAACTTGTCTTGAACAAAAAAAGTCAGCCACAGGCACGTGTTTTTCCGGAAAGGGTACGGTCAGACAGGTTTTTCCGGAAAATACCGGAATCTGCGGAAGAAAAGCTCTGAAAAGAGGAATTGCAAAAATGCCGGAATTCGTGTATGCTGATAAAGGAAAAGGAGTGTTGTTCTATGC
>ONSY01000251.1 GCA_900320605.1 uncultured Eubacteriales bacterium
CGACAAGGATTGTGAAAAAGCGTTGAACAATCTTTTGCCGCTCTTTTCGAAAGTGATCGCCGTGACGCCCTCGAATCCCCGGAGCCTGTCGGCGGCTGACTTTGCCGAAATGATTTTGTCAAGAGGCGTTCCGTCGGAGCCGGTACCGGCGCCGACGGATGGGATTCAAACGGCGCTTTCGCAATTGGAAGCGTATGACGCGCTGGTCATTTGCGGCTCGTTGTATCTTGCCGCAGACGTGAGAGATTTTTTACTAAACCAATTCAATAATAATTGACATCTCAGGAGGGAGTTACCATGCCAATCAAAGTAGAAGCGGCTGTCGTAACACAAAAAAAACAGAATACGCCGTATAATACCGACAGCGTCAATATCAACGGTAAGCTGTTGCCGCGAGAGGTGATCCAGAACGGATACAAAGGAACCGGCGTCATGCAGGGGACTGCGTTTTTCTCGATCTCCAGCTCCGATATAGAAGGTTTTGCCGATGCGTCCGTTGCCGCATTTAATGAGCGCGCCGACGCTTTTTCGGAGCCTTCCGCGAACCCTTCCGAGATCATTACCGGGTATTTTAAGGACAGTGTATATGCGCTTGGCGAGATGGGACACAGATCGTCAGATCTGGCGTCGTCTATCCTTTATGCTGCGGATGATACCGTTATACTGGCAAAGACCGGCAATATCCAGTTGTATGCCTATTCCATGAACGGCTTCGCAAAGGTCTCTCCCGCCTTGTTCGCCAACGTGGACGGCACTTCGCAGTACGGGATCTGCACGTTCCCGACCGTTGCGGTGAATGATATCTTCCTTCTCGTCAGCCCCGGCGTAACGCAGGTCCTGACAGATAAGGATTTGGATGACATCTGCAAGGCTGCCGAAGGATCGGTAAAGAAGATCGTCAACCTGATATCCAAAGTCACTTCCCTCAAGCAGGGGGAAGGCGGCATCACCGCCATCGCCGTCAAGGTTCTGGAGATCGCGGAAGGAAATGGGTCTTTTGGTTTTTCCTTTGCTCCCGCCTCTGATGAATATGTAGAAAATGCATCGGATGACGTTCCTTCTATTTCCGTGTTGGAGACTCCTTCCGAAAAGCTGTATTCCTCGGATGCCGATGATACAGACGGAAAAAGGAGAAAACCCGTAGTCGTCGTACTCGTTGCCCTGTTGATTCTTGCGATTCTCGCGTGCGGCGCATTGGCTTTCAAGCTGTTCGGCAGTTCCGTCCTTCAGATATTCTCGAAAGAGAAGGAAACGACGACGGCTGCTGTCACCACCACGGTCCCTGTCAGCGAGACCACGACGAAGCCCGCCGTAACAACGACCAATCCCGTCACCACAACAAACCCTGTCACAACAACCGTGGCGGAAACGACGACAAAACAGCAGTCAAATTCCACATCCACTTCCACAAGACCCAATTACACACAGAGAACCGAGCCGGAAGAGGAAGATACGACGGAAGAAGAAAACACGACCGAAGAAGAAAATACGACGGAAGAAGAGAATACGACAGAGCAGCAGGAGCCTTCCTCCGAGCCGGTCAGCTCCGAACCCCCCGCATCCTCCGAACAGGCTTCGACCGAACCGCTTCCTTCCGAGAATGAAGAAAATTCTGAAGAATCTCCGGAAAATGGCGATTCCGGTTCGGATGAAGCGTTTGCCTGATTTTTCTCTTGATTATTTTTCGATGATGTGATATAATCTAATTGAAACAACAACTCTAATAGTTATAATATCATTTTCTACAGGAGGCTTATTATGGATCTTGATTTAAGCGTTATCACTTCAAAGCTTGCTATCGTTCTTCCGTATCTTTCATATCTTGTAAATTTCCTTTCGCATATGTTCGAAACCGTACAAGCTTATCTGAACAATTGACAGCATCGCTTCGATTCTTTCGCGTAAAGTGAACCGGGACTTTCTTGCCCCGGTTTCTCTTTTTTTTGAAACCGATTTTTATATTTTCTTGTGATTGACTATTGCTCTTTTTTTTACAGTATGATATAATGAATAGAAATATTTTTACCAATAAAAACTGAGCTTTTTCGGCTCGCGGAGATTGTTGAAAATGACGATCATCGGTATCGACCCCGGTTATGCCATAGTAGGTTACGGAGTCATCAATTATGAAAGAGGAAAATATACAATACTCGATTTCGGCGCGATCACGACGCCTGCCGGGATGGATTTTCCCTCCAGATTGAAGATCATTTTCGAGGATCTTTGTTATTTGCTTGACAAGTATCATCCGGAAGCAATGGCGATCGAAAAACTGTTTTTCAACACGAATAAAACGACGGCCGTTGACGTCGCACAGGCAAGAGGCGTCATTCTCCTTGCAGCTGAAATCAGCGGCAGTTCTGTTTTTGAGTATACTCCGTTGCAGGTTAAACAAAGCGTGGTAGGTTATGGTCGCGCGGAGAAAAAACAGGTCCAGGAGATGACGAAACAGTTGTTGGGACTCAGCGCTGTTCCCAAACCGGATGATACCGCGGACGCCTTGGC
>ONSY01000062.1 GCA_900320605.1 uncultured Eubacteriales bacterium
ATCGCTGCAAATCATAACTCCTTCCTCGTTATTACGGATAACCAGTGCCTACAGCATAGGACGATTGTACCACGATTTAACGTAAAAGTGAATATACTTTCGATAAACTGTGGTGTATATTCTTTGTGTTTCTAATTAAAGGAAAATCAACATTTTAATGACTCGATTCGCAAGATTAAAGATGGGACATAATAGTTCAAATCGTGGGTAATTATGCCATATCACATTAATTAATTATTTATGTTGTTGGATAAAAATTTGGCAAACAAGAGGGTGGAAGGACAAATATGTCTTCCACCCTCTGAACATGATTATTCTCTTTTATCCTTCCGTCACGGTCAAGGGTTTCACGAGTCCTGCGGCCCCTTGACCGGACTGGTGAGTTTCATTCTCCACCTTGTCTTTCTCCGGAAGTCTGATCCAGAGCTCCATCCCATTGTCTACGCTGCGCATGAAGTGCCGACAATTCTCCTTCAAGATGTTGCTTATGATCCACCGCTTCAGGATGACGTTTTTCCCTCTGTTCCAGAATGATATCATGAACGGTTCGTCCGCCAACCCTAATCCTCCTTGTGGCTTCTTCCCATTCCAGATCATCTTTCCACGTTTTCAACAATTCGATCTTCTTAAGGTTCTTTTCCGCGGCGTCCATGACAGCTTGAACCTGTTTATCTCTCATCTCGATCTCGGCTTCCCGAGCATCAAGTTCTGATTTTCGTTTATCATTTTCTGCCTCTTGAACCTTTTCACGTTCAGCAAATTCAGCTTCCATTTCCGTACGTTCATGGTCAAGTTTTTCTTTGATCGAATGCTCCATCCTCTGACGTTCATTTTCGATCTGTGACCTGGCTTCCTGAAGCATTTGTTCCTTCGATTTTTCAATTTCAACTTCCGCTTCTCGTTTCAGCCGCTCTTTGAATTTCTTCCCGGCTCGTGGAATACTCTCCAAAGAAATTCTATCCTCCGGATACTCTTCTCCGGCCATTTCCTTATAGAAACCTTTATACCAGTCGCTCCACCTTGAATGAAAATCTTCAAGCTTCGTTCGTTTGGTTTCTATCTCCTGATCCTTTTGGACAACAGTATCATGCATTTGAATTGCATCTTCAATTAGCCGCGAGGCGTCCTCTGCCATCTGGTATGATTTCCGACGCAGATGTGAATTCACGGACAGACCAGACCTCTTCCTTTTTTCGTTCCGCTCCTGCCGATATTCCTCATCACCCTTGGCGCGTTCAAAGTCAGTCGTGTCGAGGTCGTCCATCTCCCAACCGCGCTCACGCATCATTTTGGGGAACATGCTGTTGATCTTAATCAGTAACTTTGCATCAATCAGGTTTCCACAATAGCGACCATCCTGATCTTTACAGACGCCCAGATCATGATCGTGTAAATCTGGCAGATGACCTTCCTCCGGCGGCACGCCTTCATCCCAGTGAACCGCACTCATGATACGATTATCTTTCCGAAAAATCGGAGAGATCAATGACATACATTCACGACAGTCATTGAAAAATTTCTCGTATGTATCACGATCCCATGACATACAAACTTCAGCCGGAGGATTATAAATCGCCGCCCATCCTATGACGGCATTATGCTGCAGTCCCTTCTCACGAATGATCGGCTCACCCGACTTCGTTTTCCCCGGAACCTGAACACGATATGCAGCAGCATCCGCTTCCATCTGTTCCCAAAATTCTTTTCCGCTTCGATACCCGGTATACTCATTCAGATGCGATCGTGACCGATCTATAGTCTCGCTTCGGGACGCTCTTTCGTACCCGGCTTCCTTCGCAATCATCATGCCGTTCGCGCGGTGCTTTGCACCTGGCTTCGGCTCCCCGCGCACCAAGCCCACAATCTGTGGCGCGCATTTCCAGCCCATAGCTATCACCTCCTTTCCCTAATATGCTGTTTACAGACCCAGTGTTAATGTCCTCTGGGTCTGTAAACAGACCCCTCGTCCTTCCTCATCGGGGAACCGCAGTTCCCCAGCCGGAAAGGCTTCCCCTTTGTCAATCCGCAGACGCAGAATTCTGATCATCAGATCCTGCGGCCGCAGATGAATTTGCTTGTGCACTCCTCATCCTATTCACGATATAGTCATAGAGCGACACACCATTTGTGTTTGTCGGTAGTGTCTTCGCAAACTCGACAATAGCCTCATTGAAATCAATATCCTTTCGATGCTCAAGATAGAATTTCAGATCATCAGCATGTTCACGAAGGAATGCCATTTCCTGACGTTCTGCTTCCTCACGTGCTTTCTGATCCTCAACGGCTTTCGCCTTCTTGGCATCCTCTTTTATCTTACGGGCCTTTTCCATCATCTCATTTGCTTTGGCAAACAACTCTTCTGAAGACATCTTTTTATTCTTAGCTGACATATATAATCACGATCCTTTTCTGTAATATTTTTTCGTAGAGATAACCCTCTACTTTATAAGTTTATAACTGATTGCGTAGAACGCAAGTTTCCGAAACCACCCCGTGATTATCACCTCCTTCATCACTAGAGGCTACCGCCTTCTATAAATAGAAAAGCGGCAAACAGAGACCATTCAGATCTCTGTCCACCGCCATTTTCTTTGGGGCTGTATGTGGCGCGCTGCCGATTGACTACGGCATTTTTCCGTCAGGGTTTGCCTTCCCCC
>ONSY01000033.1 GCA_900320605.1 uncultured Eubacteriales bacterium
ATTGCGCTTTTTGATTACCTTGATATAATCGTCAAGGAATCCCACGAGTCCGTAGGCATATGCCATCAGGATTCCGGAAAGCACACGGATGAACATCAGCTGGGTTTCCTCCTGAAAGCCTCCAGTCAGATAATAGCCGATCAGAGCGATCAGTAACGCCGCAGCGATACCGATCATGAACATCCAGCCGCCCATCGTCGGTGTACCCTGTTTTTTTCTGTGCCAGTTCGGACCTTCCTCACGGATCGTCTGCCCGAAATGGACTTTTCTTAAAAACGGTACCAGAAATTTACCGATCAGCGCCGTTGCGCCGAAAGAGATGACCGCTGCCGCTGCAAGCCAAATTCCGTACATTTTGAAACCTCGTTTTTCTTTTTTTGTTAGTTTACCTGGTCAATTTCGATGAATGTTACCTTTACAACTGTTCCCGGACGGACTTTCTCACCCGGCATCAGATCCTGACCGCTTGCCATTACGACCAGAGAGTTCGCCGCGGCTCCGCCGGCTTCAATCTGAAGATTGTTCATCTTCGCGAGTTCATTCGCATTATAGAGCGTCGATCCGGTAAAGTCGGGAACTGTTTCACGCTTGGATAGGCTCGTATTGTCAGTATAAAGAACAATCGTACCTTCCGCCGGGATGGAAGCGCCTTCGTATGGAATTTGATCTATAACGGTTTCTCCGCTGCCGAGCACGATTGTACTGTATCCGAGGTCTCCCGCGTCTTCCTGTGCTTCCTCAACGGAAACTCCCGTAACATTTGGTGCCGCACCGCAGGCGTGCGCGCGTTCAGATTCGCTGTAGACCCGCTCGACTCCGAGATACGGAAGCAGTTCTTCCATAGCACGGGCGAAGACCGGTCCGGCAACTGAGCCTCCATAGTAGTTTGCAGCCATCGGCTCGTCAAACATCATCAGCAGAGCGTACTGAGGATCATCCGCCGGAGCGAAGCCGCAATAAGAGGCAATATAGGTCATTTCAGCATCCGGATTCTCAAGAAGATCCTGATTCCATTTGGTAACTTTTTCACTTGTACCTGTTTTTCCGCAGATTCGATAGCCCGCAACGTACCCGTTTTTGGCAGTGCCCACAGTAGCATTGCGGTTGAGAATCGCAATCATGCGTTCAGAAACATTCTGGGAAATAACCTGCCGTTTAACGGTTCGGCCGCTGGAACGAATCACATTTCCTTCGGAATCCGTAATCTGCTCAACCACATATGGTTCCAGCAGATAACCGCCGTTAGCTACTGCCGCGCAGGCAGTTATCATCTGAATCGGCGTAATAGCGAAGTTCTGACCGTATGAAACCGTAGCCAGCTCGGCAACGTTCAATTCGTCCTCGTCAAAATAGATACTTCCTGCTTCACCCGGCAGATCGATCCCTGTCTTCTTTGTAAAGCCGAATGAGTCAAAATAACGGTAAAAATCATGAGGGCCGATCAGCTGACCGATATAGATAAAGAACGGGTTGCAGGAATTGCACAGGCCTTCTACAAAACTTTCAAAGCCATGGCCGTAGCTCCAGCAATACTGGGGCGGGATTCCGTTATCAAAATAGAACGCACCTGTACAGTTATAACCAGTATTCTCATTGATCACCCCAAGCTCCAGCCCGATCGATCCGGTAACCATCTTGAACACGGAACCCGGGAAATAGGTGTCGCTGACACCTTTATTGCGCCACTGCGTCTGGAGCGCGTTGTTGAAGGCGTCGTTATATTCGTCATCATCCTCAATTTTCTCGATTTCCGCCCTGACAGTCGGATCGGTAATCTCAAACGGATCGTTCGGATCAAAATCCCCCTTGACTGCCAAACCTTTGATCGCTCCGCTTTTTACATCCATCAGGATAGCCGTGGCGCCGTTGGCGACGAGGCTGTTGCGGATGCCTTCTTCAAGGTATTTTTCCAGAACACTCTGAACGGTTTTATCAATGGAAAGCCTCAGGTTATATCCGTCCTGAGCAGGGATATTCTGCTCGTACTCAAACGGCATATTGGTTCCGATTGCATTTTTCGCCGTAACAAGTTTCCCGGCGGTGCCGGACAGTTCCGCATCATACTGGGCTTCGATACCGGAAAGTCCCTGGTTATCCGTACCGGTAAACCCGAGCACAACAGATCCCACCGATCCGTTCGGATAATAGCGTTTGTACGCTTCTTCCAGAAGAATTCCCCGAGAGATTTCGTTGTCCGACATGAATTTAAGGATCTGATCCTTGACGTCTGTCTCAACCTCACGTTTTAAATATGTGTAGTAATTCTGAAGTTTTGTTTTCTCCAGGATTATATCCTCATCCATATCCAGGATTTCGGAGAGTCCCCTCGCAATCAAAAGCCGTGTTTCGTCATCCTCGATGTACGCCGGTTCGAGAATAACCGTCCAGACACTCGCGCTCTCAGCCAGAACGGCGCCGTTGCAGTCATAGATTGAACCGCGTTTCGCGCTTAAGGAAGTATTCCGCAGTGTCTGATCAATCGCACGTTCCTGAAGCTCTTTCCCATCGACAATCGCGACCTTGAACACACTCGCAAAAGCAATTCCAAAGCCTGCGAACACAACAACAAGCATGACAATTGTCGCCCGTTTCCACATTCTTACCGTCGTTCCTTTAGCCAAAGCGCCCGAACCTCCTTTCGATTAAGGTTCCCCATAAACCACAAAATGAGAGTTAAGATGTTTCATCCCAACTCCCCCTTGCATATCTCTATTGTGTTTCGTCCCGTCAGTACCGGTCACCCGAAGATCTGGCGCAGGAAACGCGCGATCGGACCGCCCTCTTCAGATTGAACAACCTTTCCGAGGTCATTCTGATGAACGGAGAAATACTGTATCTGACTTTGTGTTGCCTTGCGCATATTATACCGGTCGGCAACATAGCTCTCAATGTAATCTTCCGTATATTTCTCTGTAAGTCTTGAGCGAAGCTGTGTTTCCACGCTCTGCTGTTCCAAAAGGACTTTCTGGGTATCAGCAAGATTTTCCGAAGCTTCGGTGAGCTTCGCCTGACTGTAAAGCAGACTTGCCGCAAGAGAGAAAATGATGGCGCCGCAAAGCACGACCGCAAGCATCTTTAAGAGCTTCGGCAGACTTTTCGTATGTTTTTTCGGCGCGGTAAATTCCAGTATTTCCGGTTCCCGAACGACCTGCTGAGGAGCTTCTTCAACTCTTCTTTTGCGGACCGCAGAGCCTTCAAACAGCTCAAAATCGTAAGCTTCTGCGCTTTGTGCCATCTTTTTCACCTCCTGTTTCGTCATGATTTTTCTTTGATTTTTTCACAGATCCGAAGTCTTGCGCTGCGCGATCTGAGATTTTCCCGAAGCTCTTCCTCTCCGGGAGCAATCCCTTTTTTTGCAACGAGCTTTGCGCTCGGTGTTCTGCCGCAGACACATACCGGAAAATCCGGCGGACAGATGCAGCCCCGGCACCAGTTATTCATTCTTTGTTTTACGATTCTGTCTTCAAGAGAATGGAATGTGATGATACAGAGCCGTCCGCCTGTTTTCAAGAGATCAAATGCTTTGTCAAGCCCATCGGAAAGCGCGTCAAGCTCGCCGTTTACGGCGATCCGAAGCGCCTGAAATGTTTTTCTGGCAGGATGCTTATCTGCTTTGCGCACCTTCTGAGGAACAGCGCTTTTTACGATTTCTGCAAGTTCCAAAGTGGTTTCGACTGTTTTTTCCAGCCGGTATTTTCCGATCGCCCTTGCAATTGAGTAAGCGTATTTTTCTTCGCCGTAGGTTTCAAGAATTGAAGCCAGTTCCTTTTCCGGAAGCGTATTGACAAGGTCTTTCGCACTGACACCTTCCCGGCTCATACGCATATCAAGCGGTGCGTCATTGTGATAGGAAAAGCCGCGCTGTGCGTCATCGAGCTGATGGGAAGAGACTCCGAGATCCAGAAGAATTCCGTCGGCTTTTTCCATTCCGCACTGAGCGGCAAGCTCATCCATATGAGAGAAATTCCCCTGTTTGACGATCGCCCGGTCGTCTTCGGAAAACCGCTTCTGCAGCACCTGGATCGCATCAGGATCCCGATCGATCATCAGAAGTCTGCCATGTGGGGAAAGATGCTCAAGAACCAGCGCGGAATGTCCGCCGCCTCCGGCAGTTCCGTCAATATAGAATCCGTCCGGCCGAATGTTAAGCGCTTCTATCGATTCAGAAAGCAGAACGGAGATATGCTTGAATTCCATTTTTTCCTATCCTGATCAGAAATCCAGAAGCTCCATCGCTTCCATGATGTTTTCCTGAGTCTGACTCTGTGTGAATCCGAGCCATTTTTCGGTATCCCAGATTTCCGCTCTGGAGGAGACGCCTGTAACGGTGACGTCCTTTTCCAGTCCGGCATATTCCCGCAGCTGCTGCGGGATCAGAATTCTCCCCTGTTTATCCGGTTCCACCTCGGCAGCACCGGAGAAGAAGAACCGCTGCAGCGCAACCGATCTTGCAATCGGCATCGCCTTCATTTTTTCCTGAAGACGCTTCCATTCACTCGCGGAGAGCACAAACAGGCATCCGTCAAGGCCCTTCGTGACATAGAACAAGTCACCGAGGTCTTCACGGAATTTCGCCGGAACAGCTACTCTGCCCTTTGCATCCATATTATGTTGATAAGTTCCGATCAACATAAGCTCCACATTTCCGGGAAAAGAGGCACATTTCAATCACTTCGTGCCACTATTCCCCACCTTTCACCACTTTGTACCTTAATTATAACGGCTTCTTTTTCCAAATGCAACAGGAAACGTTTGTTCGCTTTTTGTCACTTTCGCACTGATTTCACTTCTTGCAGTATATTTTGTTGTAAAAAAAAGAAAAGACCACAATATCTTGTGGTCTTTTCCGGTTCGTCATTTTGTTAAAAACAATGTTAAAAACTTCGTGAAACTTGTACAAAAACAATTCAGAGCATTATTTCCCCACTCTGTACTGCTTTTCTGTGCAGCGGTTCTGTGAAACTGCTGTCATTTCACTGGAATCAGCTGCGCTGTGTGGATTTGATATTCTGCCGGGTCTGACGGATCTCGGAGAGGCTCGCAGCAATCGCGTCGTCAGTACGAAGCATGATATCGTCCACATAATCATTAGCAGCTTTCTTCATCTCTCGGATCTTGGCCTGCGTCTCCTCAACCAACGCCGCCGCTTCAGCATTTGCTGTGCGGAGAACTTCCTCCTGGCTGACAAGAACTTCAGCTCTCGCACGGGCGTTTTTGATTATGCCTTCCGCTTCGCGTTTCGCGTCTTCAATAATATTGTTGCGATCGTTGACAATGGAACGCGCCTGGCTGATCTCTCCGGGGAGGTTCTCGTTTATTTCATCTAAAATGGACGTAAGCTCAGAAATATTAACAAGGCTCTTGCTCATCAGAGGAAGTTTGGTCGCCCTCTCCAGTGCATCGTACATTTCGTCGATCAAGGATTCTACGGATACTTTTCTGCTGCTCATGCTTTTTCGTCCTCCATTTTCAGTTTATCATTCAGTGCTTTTGAAACACAATCCGGAACAAATTTCGTGACTTCCCCGCCGAACCCGGAAACCTGACGGACCACACTCGAACTGAGATACATATTCTCCGCCGAGGTTGTCAGAAAGATCGTCTCCAGTTCGGGATTAAGACTTTTGTTGGTTAAGGCCATCTGGAATTCATATTCGAAATCGGAAAGCGCCCGCAAACCTTTCACAATGACTTTGATTCCCTTGTCTCTCGCGTACTGCGCAAGCAATCCGCCGAAAGATACAACTTCAACATTCGGATACTGCGCTGTTGTCGCCTTCAGCAGGGAAACACGTTCTTCCACAGAAAAAAGGGTGTGCTTCTCCGGATTGATCAGGACCGCTACGTACAGTTTGTCAAAAAGCTTCGCTGCACGCTCAACAATATCAAGATGTCCGTTGGTTACAGGATCGAAGCTGCCGGGATAAATTGCTGCTTTCATGAATCTTCCACCGTTTCTTTTCTGCGGTAAAACGTCAGGCCGACTTTACCGTATTGATACTGCCGGTAAATTGAAAATCCGCCCGCCTGTTCCGGCGCTTTTTCATTCGCCGGATGCTCGCAGATAATCGTTCCGCCGGGGTTTGTAACTTCCACCGCTTTGGAAAGCGCATGCCATACCAGAGCGCTCTGGTAAGGCGGGTCGATCAGGACAATATCGAACCGGTCACGATTTTCCAGAAAGAACGCATTGTAATCCATGCGGTATGTTTTTGATTCCTTCGCAAAATCGCAGGAGGCGATGTTTTCCGTTATAATCCTCATCGCATCTTTTGAGGCATCAACAAACACGGCGGAACGTGCGCCGCGGCTGAGTGCTTCCAGACCGAGCTGACCGGAGCCGGCAAACAGATCCAGAACTCTTCTGCCCTCAATTTCAAACTGTATCGCACTGAACAGTGCTTCCTTCACCTTTTCCGCAGTCGGACGCGTACTGGTTCCCTCAAGAGTCAGAAGACGTCTTCCGCGGCGGGTGCCGGTTATGATTCGCATAAATTCCGGATCCTTTCTGATCGTTACATACAAATCATTTTAACATGATTCTCTGGATATTTCAACTATTCTTGCGGCGGTTCGCGGAAATGTTCATAAATTTTCTCACTCATCGCCCTGCTCATTCCGCGGACCTCTGACAATTCCTCGACAGACGCGCCCCGGATCGCCTTGAGCGTTTTAAAATGGCGCAGCAACGCCTGTGCCCGCTTCTCCCCGATTCCCTCAATCTGAGTCAGCGTCAGGGAAAGCGTGCTTCTGGCACGGCTTTTCCTGTGAAAACCGATCGCAAACCGGTGGACCTCCTCCTGGAGATCAGCAAGCAGGGTGAAAGCACCCCGGGAGTTACGGATTGAGATTTCACCGCCCGCCGCAGTCACCGCACGGGTCCGGTGTTTTCCGTCCTTAACAACTCCGAACAGCGGGATCGATAGCTGATGCTTCCTCAGAATCGGTTCTACTGCGGAAACCTGACCGCGTCCGCCGTCAAGCAGAATCAGATCAGGAAGTCTTCCGAATCCATCCTCAGTCTCGGATTTTTCGTATTCTGTCAGACGCCGGTCAATTACTTCCGCCATGGATGCATAGTCATCCTGACCGGCGACTGTTTTGATTTTGAAGGTCCGGTAAGCGGATTTCAGCGGTCTGCCGTCACGATAGACGATCATTCCCGCGACATTCTCGCTACCGGAAAGATTTGAAATGTCATACATCTCAATGTATTCCGGAGGACGGTCCATCTTAAGGAGACTGGAAAGCTCCTCGAGATTGGAAAGCTCCTTTGCTGTGCGTCCTTTCCCCCAGCGAAGCTGCTCTGCGGCATTTTCACGGCACATCTCGACAAGCTTCAGCTGTTCCCCCCGCTTCGGATTGAGAATTTCCACCTTATGGCCGCACAGCGAGGAAAGCCACCGGGCAAGAGGATCAAAATCGAACTCGATATCAGTATAAATCCTCTTCGGAATATCTCCGCGTTTCGCGTAGAAGCGTTCCATGAACTCCCCAAACAAATCCTCGCTCTCAAGGAAGTCCTCCGTGATATGGTATTCCTGATCGGAAAGCCTGCCGTCAAGATATCGGAACACCATAAAGCAGGTGGAATGGTGATCCTGCGCATGCGCTATGACGTCATAGGCGGCATCGCCCTTGGCCACTACCTTCTGCGTATCCGTAAGCTTTCGAAGCGCATTGATCCTGTCACGCAGGAGAGCTGCCTTTTCGAAATTAAGCGCTTCCGCCGCTTCTTCCATCTCTCTGGTGAAACGTTCCTGCAGTGCCGCGTTGCCGCTTTTCAGAAACTCAACGGCGTCTTCCACCGTTTTCTGATACTCTTCCTGCGTGATTCCTCCGCGGCAAGGTGCGCAGCATTGTTTGATGTAGTAATTGAGACAGGGCCTCCCTTTGCCGATTTCCTGAGGAAAGCGGCGCGTGCAATCCGGAAGCAGAAAAATCTTTCGCGCCGATGTGACTGCCTGCGTCACGGCGAAGCTGCTCATATACGGGCCGATATAGGTCGCGTTGTCATCGTATTTCTGCAGCGCGGAAAGGATGCGCGGCCAGGGTTCGTTCGTGATTTTTATATAGCTATAGCCTTTATCATCCCGAAGAAGGATATTGTATTTCGGCATATACTGCTTAATCAGGCTGCATTCAAGCACGAGCGCCTCAAATTCACTGTCTGTCACGATATATTCAAAACGGTCAACATTTTCGACCATTTTCCGCACCTTCTCGCCATGGTTGCGGTCTGATCCGAAATACTGGCTTACACGGTTTTTGAGCGCTTTTGCCTTTCCGATATAAATGATATCCCCCTGCTCATTGTGCATGATGTAAACACCGGGTGAAAGCGGCAGCTGCATCGCTTTTTCCCTCAGAGAACGTTTTTTTATTTCGTCAGCCAAAGTCGCTTTCCTCCCTTCATTCTTTTGCAGAGAACAAAAAAGGCACCGTACGCGGTGCCTCTTTCCGTTTCTTAATCTGTAAATCCGGATTCAACAAGCGCTACCAGACCATCGACAGCGGCCTGTTCATCGACGCCGTCCGCGATAATCTTGATCTCGACTCCGCCGATAATTCCAAGTGAGAGTACGCCGAGAAGGCTTTTTGCGTTTACTCTGCGCTCTTCTTTTTCCACCCAGATCGAAGAACGGTATTCGTTCGCTTTCTGAATGAAAAACGTTGCGGGTCTGGCATGCAGGCCGACCTGATTCTGAACCAAAACATCCTTCATGTACATAGCTTTTCCCTCACAAGTCATGATCTAAAAACTGTGGAAACAACGAAAAAATCCACAATTCACATTATAAAACGAAAAAAACCGTTCGTCAATAAACGAATCATTTTTCAGCTTGTTCAACAGGTTTCGACAAAAAGAGAAAAAACCATTTGTGAAACATGACGGAATTCAGCTTTCGATTTTTGCTATTTCTTCTGATTCTTCCGCAATTTTCAGAAGCTTTTCCTCCTCTTTCGTCATCGGGACCTTCTCAAAAAGATCCGGTCGGAATTTTCTGGTACGAATGAGAGACTGACCGCGGCGCCATTTTTCGATGTTCTCATGATGGCCTGACAGAAGCACTTCCGGCACAGCTCTTCCGCGCCAGACCGCAGGACGGGAATACTGGGGGTACTCCAGCCGTCCGGAATAATGACTCTCATCCTCAAAACAAACAGAATCGGAAAGCACACCGGGCAGCATCCTGCAGACCGCGTCACACAGCAGCAGCGCCGGAAGCTCTCCGCCGGTCACTACATAATCCCCGGCTGAAATATACTCATCCGCGTACGCCTCAAGCACACGCTCATCAACCCCTTCGTAATGACCGCACAGGATTGCGAGATTCTCGTATCGGGAGAGTTCCTTCACCTTTTCCTGCGTGATCGGTTTCCCGAGCGGCGACATATAGATAACATGAGGCTTTCTTCCAAGTGTTTCCGTAAGATCATCTATACAGGCAGCGATCGGTTCAGCAATCATCAGCATCCCCATTCCTCCGCCGAAGAGACAATCGTCCACGCGGCTGTGTTTGTCAAATGCAAAATCACGGATCTGGTGGCTGCAGACCTGAACGGCACATTTTTTTCGCGCCCGTCCGATGATGCTCTCCCCCATTACCGCCTCACACATTTCCGGAAACAGCGTCAGTATGTCAATTCTCATCGTCGAACATTCCTCCAAGCGGCCGGATTTTCATCACGCCATTTTCAGGATCAACCGACTTCACGACTTCGTCCACCGCAGGAATCAGGGTTTTTCTGCCGTTTTCATCGGTTATTTCATAGACGTCATTCGCTCCGGTAGGAAACACGTCTGTAATTGATCCGTAAAAGACGGTTTCATTCTGTTCATCCTGAACGCGCAGTCCAAGAAGGTCCTGTATAAAATACCGGCCTTCGGGCAGTTTGGCGTCTTTCCGGTTCATATAGAGGATCCTGCCTCGAAGAAGATCCGCCTCCTCCGGTGAAGAGAATCCGCGCAATTTCAGAATCGCAGTTGATTTATGGATTTTAACGCTCTCAACTGCCACCGGTTCGGCACCTGAGGAAAAATAGAGCGTCCGAAAACCACGGATGAACTCCGGAGAGTCACACCACGGCTCAACACGGACTTCTCCGTGTATCCCGTGGGTGCCGACGATTTTTCCGATTTCCAAGTAATCTTTCATTATTTATCTCCCGGATAAAGAAAACAGGGGATGCCATCGATCCCCTGCGTCCTTCTCAATCAGCCGATCTCAACGGCGACTTTTCCGCCGTTACGGGTAGCGGCCGCGCGCATTACGACGCGGATCGCTTTTGCAATTCGGCCCTGTTTTCCAATCACTCTGCCCATGTCATCGTCTGCGACGAAAAGATGATACGTAACAGTACCATCTTCAAGCGGAGGATCCACTGTAACACGAACAGCGTCCGGCTCTTCCACGAGACCTTTCGTGATCGTAACGAGTAATTCTTCCATGTTTTCCTCCGATCAGATAACGCCGTGCTTTTTGAAAAGCGCCTTGACCGTATCTGTCGGCTGAGCACCGTTCGCAATCCACTTTTTGGCCTTTTCCTGGTCAACCTTAACTACAGAGGGTTCTTCTTTCGGATCATAATATCCGATTTCCTCAATAAAGCGGCCGTCGCGCGGATAACGGGAATCCGCAACTACGATGCGATAGAAAGGAGCTTTTTTAGCGCCGATTCTGCGAAGTCTGATTTTTACTGCCATAATGAATTCCTCCAATTAATAATATACAATATCATTTATCTAAAAAAGGGGTTCCTTTTTTATACGTTCTCAGAAAGGCATCCCGGGGAAGCCAGCGCCTCCCATGCCGCCCATCCCGCCGAATCCGGGGAACGAACGCCGTTTGCCCTTTTTCGTGAACTGCTTCATCATCTTTTTCATTTGATCGAACTGTTTCAGAAGGCGGTTGACATCTTCCACCTTCATTCCGCAGCCTGCCGCAATTCTGCGTTTCCGTGACGCGTTGATCAGTTCCGGCTTTTCGCGCTCCTGCGGCGTCATGGAAAGAATAATTGCGGCTGTCCGGTCAATCTGACGGTCATCGATATTTGCGTCGTCGAGCTGACGCTGATTCAGCCCCGGTATTTTCTGAAGGATTCCCTTGAGCGGTCCCATCTTTTTCACCTGAGTAAACTGCTCGAGGAGATCATTCAGGTCAAAGCGGTTTTCCATCATTTTTTCCGCCGCTTTGGCTGCAGCCTCCTCATCAAGCTTGTTCTGGGCCTGTTCAATCAAAGACAGAACGTCCCCCATTCCGAGGATTCGCGATGCCATCCGATCCGGGTGGAAGACCTCAAGATCATCAAGTTTTTCACCGGTTCCGGAAAATTTAATCGGTTTTCCGGTAACCGCCTTTACAGAGAGAGCCGCACCGCCGCGCGTATCACCGTCGAGCTTTGTGAGAATTACACCGGTGATGTCAAGCTGCTGATTGAATGTATCCGCTACGTTGACTGCTTCCTGACCGGTCATCGCGTCAACGACAAGCAGAATATCCGAAGGTTCAACCGCTTCTTTCAGATCGATGAGCTCCTGCATCAGGATTTCATCAATCTGCAGCCGTCCGGCAGTATCGATGATCACATAATCGTTACCGTAGTCCCTTGCGTGGCGGACCGCTTCGCGGGCAATCTTCACAGGTTTTTCCGTGCCCATCTCGAAAACGGGAACGCCTGCCTGCTCACCGACAATCTGAAGCTGGCGGATTGCCGCAGGGCGGTAGATGTCACAGGCAACCAGGAGCGGACGATGGCCCTGCGCCAGAAGCATTTTTCCGAGTTTCGCGCAATGGGTCGTCTTACCGGCGCCCTGCAGACCGCACATCATGATGATGCTCGGCGGTCTGGATGGAGAGTTCAGACGCGCCTGCTCGCCGCCCATCAGAGCTGTGAGCTCCTCATTGACGATTTTGATAACCATCTGAGCGGGAGTCAGGCTCTGCATGACCTGCTCTCCGACAGCGCGCTCCGTAACGGTTTTTGTAAAATCGCGGGCGACCTTGTAGTTTACGTCCGCTTCAAGCAGCGCGAGACGGACCTCGCGCATTGCTTCCTTAACATCGGATTCGGAAAGTTTTCCTTTGGAGCGAAGCCGGCGGAATGCACCGCTGAGTTTCTCCGAGAGACCTTCAAATGCCAAACCTTTCCCTCCCCGTTATTCGTTAAGTTTCTGAGCAGTCTCGATAATCGTCTTGACCTGCTGGTCGATTTCGAACGCAAAAACCATTTTACTGTTGTAATCGGCGATTTTCGCTGCGGCTTCACAGATCATTTCAAGACCGTCCTGGATCTCGTTGTATCGTTGAACCATATGGAGACGGTCCTCCATTTCAAAAAGCTGGGTTTCCGCACGTTTGATCGAATCACGTACGCCCTGCCGGGTGATGCCAAGATTATCCGCAATTTCAGAGAGCGAAAGATCATCGTTATAGTAATAATCGATCATTTCCTTCTGCTTCTCTGTAAGCATTTCGCCGTAGAAATCCAAAAGGACTGAAATTTCCAGGTTTTTGGCCACGATCGACACCTCTCTTCATGTGTGTAAAGCTAATTTCTTTACACCTGATGAATTATACAATAAAACCCGGAGAATGTCAAGCATTTTCCGGGTTTTTATTTTTCAGCGGGTCAGACAGATCCGCAATCTCCGTACGATCAGACCCTGTTCATTCAGACTCAGGTCTCATCAGGCATTGAAATCGGGGCTGAAAAATTTGTCATGAAGCACCCGAACGGCCAGATCGGCGAATTCCTGATCGATCAGAACGGAAATCTTGATCTCACTAGTGGAAATCATGCGGATATTGATATTGGCGTTGTAGAGAGCCTCAAAAACCTGTGCGGCAATATTCGGATGGGACTCCATTCCGGCGCCGACCACAGAGACCTTCGCCACCTTCTCGTCAAAAACAATGCTTGATGCACCGAGTGTTTCGATATAATCACCGAGCAGCGCCAGCGTATCCTCACGGTTATCCTTTGCGACAGTGAAACTGATGTCTTTTGTTCCGTTGCGGCCTATGGACTGCAGAATGATATCGACGTTGATGTTGTTCGCGCCGAGTTTTGAGAAAATACGGAAAGCAAGGCCCGGCTTATCCGGAACACCGATGATTGAGAACTGAGCGACGTTTGTATCTTTCGCAATTCCGCTGACATTGAGTTTTTCCATTTCATTTACCTCCCTGACGATTGTACCGGGTTTTCTTGTAAGACTTGAGAGCACCTCAAGCTCGACATTATATTTCTTGGCCATTTCTACCGAGCGGTTGTTGAGCACCTGAGCACCGAGTGAAGCAAGCTCCAGCATCTCGTCATATGAGATCACGTCAAGCTTTCTGGCAGTCGGAATCTTACGCGGATCAGCGGTAAAAACGCCTTCAACGTCGGTAAAGATCTGGCATCTGTCCGCATGCATGATTGCTGCAATCGCAACCGCGCTAGTATCGGAGCCCCCGCGTCCGAGCGTCGTCATATCACGGTACTTGTTGATTCCCTGAAAGCCTGTCACGATCACGATATTCCGCTTGTCCAGTTCCTTGTAGATCCGGTCCGGAACGAGATTTTTAATACGCGCGGAACCATAGGCGGAACTGGTCTGGAATCCTGCCTGCCAGCCAAGAAGCGAAACAACCGGGAAACCCAGTTTTTCAATTGCCATGGCAAGCA
>ONSY01000037.1 GCA_900320605.1 uncultured Eubacteriales bacterium
CAGCTTTTCACCGACCGGAATGGGTTTGAAATACTGCTTCCAGTTGTTGATCCAGTCCTCGGCAAAACAGTCCTCAAGATCAAGCGTATAGGTGATTTTCTCCGCGTCAAGTCTTTCCCGGAGAAACGCGACCGTCTCGGCCGGAGGGTATTCCGCGGAAAGGTATAGATGAATCAGGACGTTTTCGCGATCCTTTTTCAGGAGTTCCTCGTCAATCAGATCGATATGCGCGATTTCCATCGCGTCCTGTAGAAGCGTGGAATAATCCTCAATATACAGTCCTGAATTGCTTGCCATCTGGCAGATGCTCTCCGCACGCTCTGCGTCGTCTTTCATGACCCGAACACGGATCTCGGTCCATTCACTGCCGATTTCCATCTTGATTCTCCTTAACGCTTGTATTTCAGTATATTTATTATACTACAGTTAAGGAAAAATGCATAGCGCAAAATCATGTTTTTTCCTTAACGAATCCCCGATGATCCTCCGTGAAACGATATTATCGCGATGCGTTTCCGCTTCCGCCGCACCGGGTGAAAAATTAACAAAATAGACTTGTATTATTTTTCTCCATGATGTATCATAATATTGTATATAATACCCGGAGGTGATGATATGTACGATCAGACCATGACCTTTTCGCTTGCCCGCGACCGCGAGAGCGATATCAAAAAAACCCTTACCACGGTTTATGATGCACTTAAAGAGAAGGGATACAACCCGATCAATCAGCTGATCGGTTATATTCTCTCTGAAGATCCTACGTACATCACAACCCACAACAACGCGCGCAGTCTTGTTCGGAAGATTGATCGTGACGAACTTCTGGAAGTTCTTCTGAGATCGTATCTCGGCGAATAAAGGCGCGGATTCTACTCGGCAAGGGAGGTTTGAACGATGGCGGAAGAAGTCAGTTTTCCGACGTACAAAGGCAGACCGCTCGTCCGGTGCGGCAATATCATTTACTACGGCAGCATGAAGGATAAATATATCATCAAGATGGAAATCAAATCCACAAAGATGATCGGAGAAAACGAAGTTGCCGATAAAGTAACCATTCAGCTGATGTATACCGATACAACCATCAGCACCCGCAAGCAGATCATTAAATCGAGTGAAAAGAACGGTTTATATCTTGCAATCGATATTGCAGACGCATGGCTCGAGAGGGCTTTGGCGGAATAAGCGAAACGAAAAGAAAAGAACGGAAAGCCAACCGGCTTTCCGTTCTTTTTATGTTTCAGATTTTCTCCGCCGCCGAAGTCAGGAAGCTTTCGACGCGATAAACTGCTGATGGTCTTCAAAGGTGGCATTCTCACCGTATGCGGAAATATACTGAGTCACGCGGAAGACGACAACATGCGCCCCGCCGTCTTTATATTTCTCAGGCAGCGGCAGCATCAGCAGGTTATTGTATCCGTGCTTATCGACCCAGTCGTCACCTTCCAGAGTACTGTAGTCAAATTCTTCCTGATTCTGGAAAATCTCATCCGGTGCGTAGGAGATTTCCTCACCGTCGATTCGAATGGAAACACTCATGACGCCGGGACCGACCGCCTCGGGATCATTGTAGACGATCCTGGTCGGAGTATCCGCGTAAGATGTCTGAATCTGGAAATCTCCGGGGAAAATCCACCCTTCAGCAGGACTGATATCCTCCGGAGTGCGGGAAGCTTCCCAGCCGATTTCCTCCACATTGTTCACAGAGTACTCCACGGTACGCGTCTGACCGTAATCCCAGTTGTATTCCATTCTGACTTTCGCGATCAGATCAAACGGGAATCCGCCGTTTTCCTCGTAATAATCCGGATGATTCTCATAAACGAAATCCGTGGTAAAGGGATCCACATTGAATTCACCGAACATCAGCGCTTCCTTTGTCAGATCCATTTCTTTTTCTAGCGTATCGGTATCAGGATTCCAGAACTCGAGCGTAACACGCGTGACATCATCGAGATCAAAGAACTGGACCGCGCAGCGGAATTCCGAATAGAAAGAGGTCAGGAAGATTTTCGCCGACGGCTCAACATGGCTTTCCTGCGGAATATCAACGCGTTCGCTTTCTATCTGATAGGTAAGTCCGGTCGCTTTGTCACGAACACAGAGAACGACGGAATATGTTTTCGCTTCCTCATAGAAATGAAGGTTCGCCGGTCCCTGGTAGGTGAAATTCCATCCGGAAGAAGTCTCAGAACCGGAGAATGTATCAGGCGGGAAGACTTTCGGTGCCAGATCTTCCGCGTATTCCGGATTTGCACTCGACGCGACCAACTGGTCTCCGGCATATTCGCCGGTTTCATCGTAGAGAGCGATCAGGAAGTTGAGAATTTCAAAATCATATTCGGTTCTATCAGATTTCTGCGGAAGAAGCCAGCCGTGATAGTCGATCGTCCCGGCAGAATAATCCGGCGTGAAAGCCGCTCCGGTATCAGGCTCCGGCGGCTGATCAATAATCTCCCGAGCCGCGGAAACTTTCCTCTTTACTCCGTTGAGATCAAACTCCCCTTCGAGGAAAAGATACTGCTTATCCCCTTTGAGAGAGGAAACGTCTATCTCATGTTCAAACGGATCCCGTGAGAACCCCTTCCAATGGTCGATTTCAGGTTCAGCTTTCGCTTCCCTATAGGGTTTCAGCGTGATGACCTTCTCCGAAACGTCGTAGGAATACTCCCCGAACTCGTCAAAGTAGACGATGTAGTAATACTTAACCCTGTCACCGTCGCGGACAGCATAGACAATATTGATTTCAGGATCTCCGGGATCCCCTGGATTCACAAGATCCTCAATCTGAACCGCGCGGTTTCCGGGCATAAGCGGATCGAGGACTTTCGCGAAATTCCCGAGAGGTCCGAGATACATGAAGATTCCGAGCGCAGCCGCGACCAGATAGAGGATGAGCTTGCGCAGCAGCCTGCGATGATTGCTCTCCTCCTCTTCTTCAGGCACCGGTGCGCCGGGAGGTGTAACTTCAGCGCCGGGAGACGCCAGTTCGTAACTTTCCGGGAATTCCGCTTCACTGCGGAATTCCTCATCGATCGGGGGAGAAAAGATCTCCCTGATCTCCGGGAATTCCTCGGCGGGTTGCCCGTACTCATCTTTCAAGAATCGTTCGTCTTTCATAAGCAATCCTCCGTTTTGGATGATTACTTCTGATGGACATCGACCTGCGGGAACGGAACCTCAACTCCGGCGCGCCGCATACCAAGCCAGATTTCACGGTTGAGCATCCGCGCTCCGGAGAAGATATTCTTATCCTCTACTTCCGCTACAAATTTGAGATTGACCGAGGAATCCGCAAGCGCGTCCACACCGAGATACACCGGTTCAGAAAGAAGCATATCACCGTGCTTTTCAAAGATTTCCGACATCATTGCAGGGATTTTTTCCTCCAGCGCCTCAAGATCCGTCTCATAGGGGATTCCGATCGTTGAAACGGCACGCGAGGAATGGTCTGAACGGTTGAGAATGTTTTTCATATCGGAATTGTTGACGATTTTTACATTGCCACCGGCGTCCTCAAGACAGGTTGTGCGAACACCGATGCTCGTAACCTTGCCGCGGAACCCGCCGACTTCAATGAAATCGCCGACATTGTACTGGTTTTCAAAAATCATGAAGATACCGGTGATCATATCGGAAATCAGGCTCTCGGCCGAGAAACCGACGATCAGCGCAATGATTCCGACGCCGGCAACAACGGTTCCGACATCCGCGCCGAGCAGTGAAAGTCCCCAGCAGATGATCACAATCGCGGAAACGTATTTAATCAGGCTTGTCGTAATACTGATCACGGTTCTTCCGCGGTGATTTTTCGGCTTGATCAGGCTTAAAATCAGGCAGATCAGATAGGTCGCGGCGAGCACCAGAGACGCCATGATGACGATGCTCAGGATTGATTTCCCGCTGAGATTGATATCCTGGAAAACGTTTTTTACCGAACCGAACAGGCCGGTTCCGGTTCCGATTCCGACTGCCGCGGCACAGATCGCCGCAAATACAATCAGTTTGATTGCCGTGCTTTTTTTGCTGTTGCCTTTCATGTTCCGTTCCCTTCTTTTCATTGATTTTTTGCCGGGAGCGTCAGTCCCCGGCAGAATCCGACAGACTTCTGTTATTATTATAGAATCATGCAAAGATGACTGTCAACCATATTTCCCCCGTAATACCAAAAAAGGCCGGTTAACCGGCCTTTTTGAGAACATATGACATGGCCTGCTCCGTTCAGAGCCCGCGGACGCTGACTTCTCCGGAGGATAGTGCCGTTTCTTCTCCGTTTGGAAGCCGAAGGATCAGACGGGCGTCAGAATCAATTCCGACCACGGTTCCTCTGCCGACAATCTGATCGAGCCGGATTAAATTCACTTCTTTTCCGAGCAGAATATTGCGGGCGCGGTAATCCTCCATAAAGTCCTTCTGCGGCAGCATCCGGTAGATTTCAAAAAAAACATTGATGATTTCCGCCGCAAGAAGGCTCTTTTTTTCTTCCGCATACTCCTCCGCTTCAAAAACAGCACCGGCTGTCTGCGCGATTTCAGCAGGGAAACCGCCTTCCGGCGCGAGAAGGTTGACCCCGATTCCAAGCACTGCCCAGCCGAGCGTTCCGGATTCAAAATCGATGGACGCCTCTGTAAGAATGCCGCAGACCTTTTTCCCTCCAAGATAGATATCGTTGACCCATTTGATCCCGGCTTCTTTTCCGCTGACATTCCGGATCGCTTTCGCAACCGCGACCGCGGCGGCGGTTGTAATCAGAAGAGAATCTGATGCGGAAATTTTCGGACGAAGCAGAACACTCATATACAGTCCGCTCTTCGGCGAAAAGAAAGAGTGGCTGCGTCTCCCTTTACCGGCAGTCTGGGTTTTCGCGATTAAAACACGGCCTTCTCTGGCGCCGGCTTCCGCCTCGATCTTCAGCGCATTGTTGGTGGAGTCGACAGACTCCGTCACAGAAAGGGATATGTCATCCGGATTGTTCAGCAATCTTGTCACCGAGCGCACGGTAAAAGCGCCGCTCTCTCCGGAATAGATATAGCCGCTGCGGGTTTTCGCCTCGATCCGGAATCCCTCCCGGCGCAGTTTCGCGATCATCTTGCAGACAGCGGCACGGCTGATTCCGAGTTCCTTCGCAATCTCCTCGCCGGATACAGGTGTTCCTCTGCGCGATTCCAGAATCGAAAGGATTTTCTCTGTTCTCTGTTCTTTCATGCTCCCTCCAAAAAAGGCTGCAATCCGTACAGACTGCAGCCGCTTTGCTTATTGCTCTTCTTCCGGCTGTGTGTGATCCTGAAGGACCCGGAAAAAGAAACTGTGAGAACCGGTGGGACAGGCATTTCCGATCTGTTCCACGCGGATCAGCAACGCTTCATTGTCATAATCAGCAATGATCGTTTTCACATTCTGATAATTGCCGTCCTGGGCGCCCATGTTCCAGATTTCATGACGCGAACGGCTGTAGAACCAGGTCCGGCCGGTCTCAAGGGTCAGTTTCAGGGCTTCGCGGTTCATATGCGCGAGCATGAGAACCTCTCCGTTATCGATATCCTGAACGATTACCGGAATCAGGCCGCTCTTCATGAAGTATTTTTCGAGAGTCGGTATTTTCTTGCGGCGGTTCGAGTTTTCCTCGACCAGACCGGCGACTGTCAGAGCCGAACGCAGGTCCATGGTTCCGGAATAGAACGCTTTCCCGCAGACCGCACCGTAAATATTGAGATTCGAAAGATTGATGATATCCTTGAGGCTGCTGATTCCGCCGCTCGCTATGATATTCATCGAATACATATAATTCAGCTTATCAAGTATATCAAGGTTGGGACCGTCCATGGTCCCGTTCTTGGAAATATCCGTGAAGATGATGCTTTTAACTCCGAGTTTTTCCATCTCCGCCGCCATCGAAAAGCAGTCGATACTGGAGATGGAGCGCCATCCCTCTTCGGCGACACGCCCGTTTTTCGCGTCGATGCTGACAATGACACGGCTGCCGTATTTATCGACCAGCTCTTTCAGGAACTCCTTGTCTTCAATCGCCGCCGAACCGATCACAACCTTATTGACTCCGCCGTTAAGGTAGATCTCCGCGTCCTTCATGTTCCGGATACCGCCGCCTACCTGAACCTGGAGAGCTGTTCTCCGGACAATTTCGAAAACTATGTCACAGTTGACCGGCTTACCCTCCAGCGCACCGTCGAGGTCGACGATATGCATCAGCGTAGCGCCGGCTCTCTCAAACTCGATTGCCTGTTCTACCGGATCGTCCGCGACTTTTGTTGCGGAATTGTATTCCCCCTGAATCAGGCGCACACACATGCCGTCTTTTAAATCAATGGCCGGA
>ONSY01000079.1 GCA_900320605.1 uncultured Eubacteriales bacterium
AATGTAAGAAAGATCCCCGATTCACTGCCCGGAAGGGTCAATTACACGAATTATCAGACAATTATCATAAGAGATTATCAGGCGATATTTCAGAAAAACGATTTACATTTATCTGTTTTGTGTTAGAATAATTTAAACGGAGAAGGAGATGATGCAATTGAAAAGAAAACTGATCATATTATCGATTCTTTTGACCATTTCTCTTTCCACCGTTGCTTTTATTACGGTTAAGTATATTCATACGGTTCGTTCTTTCAATATGTTCTATGAAACGGCAAGGCAGACCGCGGAGCTGATTGATTCCGAAACAGCCGGGCTGCAGGAGCAGATTGAATCTCTTGAAAAGAACATCAATTCCCTGAAAGAGGACCTGGAAAGCGTAACGGCCGAACGTGATGAGCTGGCTCAGCAGCTCTCCGGCAGTTCCTGAAATGCCCTGACAGTTCATGGGTTCAAAATAAATATTTGGGAGGCGGAATATGAAAATTATTACCATCGGCAGACAGTTCGGAAGCGGCGGCCGTGAAATCGGAAAACGTCTTTCCGACGCTCTCGGCTTCGATTACTACGACAGGGAGATCATTACTTCCATCGCCGAAAAGTACGGGATGAATGACGCGTATGTTGAAAAAGCGCTTGAGAGCAGCGACTGGAGAAATTATAATTTCACCTTTATGCACTCCTTCAATACCGAGTCCGTCATGCAGGCTGAAAAAGTGAAGCTTCTCTCGGAACAGCGCAGAGTGATTGACGGGATAGCGGAAGCCGGAAAGGATTTTGTGATCGTCGGCAGGAACGCGGACGTTCTGCTGGAAAAATATCAGCCTTTCAATATTTTTGTCTGCGCTGATTTTGATGCCAGAATCAGGCGCTGTCAGGAACGCTCCAGCGACGAGGAAAATCTGACCGTCCGTCAGCTTGAGCAGAATATCCGCCGTATTGACAGAAACCGTGCAAGATCCCGTGAGTTTATTACTGAAAAGCTTTGGGGTGAGGCAAGCTCCTACCATCTCGTTGTCAACACAACCGGCTGGGATTTCAACGAGCTTACTTCTGCCGTAGCAGCTTACGCGACCAGCTTTTTCAGCCGTTCCGAAGTCAGATAATTTCCCTTATAAATAATTCTTGATTCAGGAGTGTGTGTGATTTATGCAGTCATCTATGATTTATATCGTCATTATGGCGATTGCATTTGTTGCATTCGTATGCCTGTTAACCCTGCTGATCGTCACCAGGAAAAAAGAAAAAGATGATTATTATCCCGAAGAGGACGATGAAGATATTGCGCCGGTCCGCAAAAGGGAGAAAGTGCCGCAAATGCGGGAGGAGCTGCCGGACGACGGCTACGCTTCCCGGATGGCGGAGCGCGCGGATTTCGGATATACGGAGACGAATCCCGTCTTCACTTCTTCTACGGCCGCCTCGGAGCGGTATCTTTCCGCGCTCAGGACCGGGAAAGGCGAGGGGCTGCGCTGGATCAGGGAAGGCACCGTTACCGTCAAAAGGCTGAATCAGATTTCCAATGCAAATGTAGAATTCTTTACGCTCTATCTTTACGGAAGGGAGTTCAAAAAGATCTATATCTGCCCGCTTGGAAAAAATTCGAATAAAGCGCCGGAAGGCCTGATGCTGGCCAATGACGGAAAGCGGCTTTCCTATAACGGCAGCATCGCGCTTGAGGCTAAAGAAAAGGGAATTACCGAAGAACAGGTGCTGAAAAAATACGCGCTTGTATACGAAAACAGGCGTGCCGGGGAAACCACGAATAAAAAAGCCGCAGCATCCGGAACCGAAAGAAAAGAGAATCATAAAACGCCCGAACCGGTTTCTTATCGCGAGGAAAAAAGGCCTGTACAGGAAGAAAAAGATTACGGCCGCCCGGGCCCGGAAAAAAGCGCGCGGGAAGAGCGTTCCTCCTTCCCGAAATATCTGCCCGGATTTGAACCCGAAGAAATGAAACCCGCTCTTGAAAAATTTCTTGCCGTGATGGACAGGGAGTATCCGGACGGAGTAATCCAGGCGGATACCTGGGACCATGCCAGATGGGACAGGGCGGCTTCCATGCTCTGCAGATATCTCGGGTATTCCAACGGAAGCGAATTCCTTGAGGCATACGGATATACTGTAGAAAAATAAGATGAACGCGTATACTTTTCACAGGATAATATTCCGCATCTGTCGTTTTTTCGCAGTGCCTTTTCTGCGGATGAAATTCCGCTATACGTATGATCAGCTGCCCGACATGAAAGGGCCTTATCTTCTCCTGGCAAATCACAATACAGATTTTGATCCGCTCTTTGTCGGGGCTGCCTGCCCGACGCAGATTTATTTTGTGGCAACGGAAAAGATCCTGAGAATGGGTTTTCTTACCACGCTGGTCATGTCTCTTTTCAGGCCTATTATTCATTATAAGGGAAAAACCGGCATCTCAAGCGTGAAGGAGATCCTTCACAAGCTGAAAGAAGGAAAAAACGTAGCGCTGTTTCCGGAAGGAAACCGCTCCTTTAACGGGCTTACCGGCGAGTTTGTTCCGGCAACGGGCAAAATGGCAAAGCGCTCGGGAGCCGCGCTGATCACCTACAGGCTGCACGGCGGATATTTCACATCTCCCCGCTGGGGGGCCGGATTGCGCCGGGGCAGAATGCGCGGTGAAATCGCGAATATCTATACGCCGGAAATGCTGAAGAGTATGTCCGAGGCTGAGGTCAACGAAGCCATACGCAGGGATCTTCAGATGGACGCCTATGCGGAACAGGAGAAAGAGCCGGTGCCGTACGAGGGAAGCGATCTTGCTCTCGGGCTTGAATCCACGCTGTTCGCCTGCCCGGAATGCGACCGGATTTCCGCGCTGCACTCCTCGGGCAATACACTGTCCTGCAAACAGTGCGGTTTTTCCGCGGAATATGATGTTTACGGATATCTGACAGACCGCAGCGAGAAAAAACATACGATTACCGAGCTTGACGCAAAACAGAAACAGCTGATAAAAGAACTGGCGCTTCTGCCCTCCGGTCAGCTCCTCTTTCACGACAGCGTCACGGTGGAAACGATAGGGGGCAGCCATGAAGTCGTCAGCAGGGAGGCACTGGAACTCAGTGCCTATCCTGACAGGCTTGAGATCGGAGACCGGAAACTGCCTTTTGAGTCAATCACCGGCATGGCTATCAATCAGCGGAATCTTCTGATTATCCATTGTGCTGATGAAAGCCACCTGGAGCTCTCCGGGCCGATCTCTTTCAGCGCACTGAAATATCTATATTTATACCAAAGCACAGGAAAAACAAATGAATAAATCCGATTTTTGGTTTGATCTGCCCGAAGAGCTGATCGCGCAGACACCGCTTGAAAAGCGGGATGAATCGCGGCTGCTGCATCTGGACAGAAAGACCGGCAAAATTGAACACCGTCATTTTTACAATCTCCCGGAATATCTTCATCCGGGCGATTGCCTTGTCATGAATGATTCACGCGTTCTGCCTGCGAGGCTGATCGGCACAAGGCCGTCAGGCGGCAGTGTAGAGCTGCTTTTGCTCCGTGATCTCGGAGAAAACCGCTGGGAGTGCCTTTCACGCCCGGGAAGGAAAACACGGTCCGGACAGGAAATCCTCTTCGGAGACGGAGAACTCAAAGCGATCGTCGAAAGCGTCACCGAAGGCGGCAACCGTATCGTGCGCTTTGAATATCAGGGTATTTTCCTTGAGATTCTGGAAAAGCTCGGCAGAATGCCTCTTCCGCCCTATATCAAGGCGGAGCTTCAGGACCCCGAACGGTATCAGACCGTCTATTCCCGCGAACTCGGCAGCGCAGCGGCTCCTACCGCGGGGCTCCATTTCACCCCGGAGCTGCTTGAAGAGATCAGGCAGAAAGGCGTGGAGCTGGCCTGGATAACGCTGCATGTCGGCCTTGGA
>ONSY01000095.1 GCA_900320605.1 uncultured Eubacteriales bacterium
ATCGACGGCCTCTGCGGTTCTGTTACTTTTTTCCTTTCGGCAATTGTTATGATTACAGCCTCTTTCCTGATGTCGTATGGTGCGGGAATCTTGGCGGTCTGTGTCGCCGGAGGATGTATGGGATTCCTTATCTGGAACTTCAATCCGGCGAAGGTCTTCATGGGCGATACCGGTTCACTGTTTTTGGGCGGCTGTGTATGCGCACTGGGCTTTGCGATCGGCAAACCGATTCTGCTGATCCTGTTTGGAGTCTGGTATCTCGTGGAAATGTTTTCTGTGGTTCTGCAGGTGCTGTATTTCAAGGCGACCCACGGAAAACGGCTCTTTAAGATGAGCCCGATTCATCATCATTTTGAAATGTGCGGATGGAGCGAAATCAAAATCTGCATCGTATTCAGTGCTGTTACGATTCTCGGCGGTGTCGCCGCGTATCTGCTCGCAATTTTCGGATAATTTATCCGATGAAATAATAGGAAAAGGAGGGTGTTCAAAACGGAAAACACGGTATCGGAAACCGCCGCTGCTCAGCGCGGAAACACGGTTTTAAAAAAGACAAAGTTCAAGCTGTTTTCGATCCGCTCCGGGATCGATATGCCCTTCTTCTGCATTCTTCTGCTTCTGCTCGCAATCGGTCTGATTACAATGTTTTCGGCAAGTTATGCTTACGGTTATTACCAGTATGGGGACAGCTATAAGTTTATCCGGAATCAGGGACTGTTTGCGGTAATCGGCATTGTAGTTATGCTGGTTGTCTCCTTTGTGGATTATCATGTTCTCCATAAGTTTGCCTGGCCGATTATGATCTTTGCCTGGATTCTGCTGGTAATTGTACTTTTCATGCCGGCAATCAACTATGTGCATCGGTGGATTCAGATTCCGGGTCTTGGCAACTTTCAGCCCTCGGAAATAGCGAAATTTGCGCTGATCCTGATCTGTGCTCATATGATCTCGGTCAATTATAAAAAGATGAGTTCTTTTGTAACGGGAATTCTTCCGTATCTGATTATTCTCGGTATTACCGGACTTCTTGTATATAAAGAACCCCATATTTCTGCACTCGTGATTATGATCCTGCTGACAGGCGTGATGCTGTTTGTAGGTGGAGTCAAGCTTCGCTGGTTCGGAATCGTCATTGCCGCGATCGGCGCGGGTCTCGGATATATCATTCTGTTTGCGAGTGATGTCGCGTATGCCAGCAACCGTATTCAGGCCTGGCTGAATCCCTTCTCGAATGCTACCCAGCAGTTGATCGACGACACTTGGCAGACACGCCAGTCGCTTTACGCGATCGGATCAGGAGGGTGGCTCGGCGTCGGACTCGGACAGTCCCGTCAGAAATATCTGTGGCTGCCTGAACCGCAGAATGACTTCATTTTCTCAATTGTCTGCGAGGAACTCGGATTCCTCGGTGCGGCTGTTATTATCCTGCTTTTTGCCCTGCTTGTCTGGCGCGGGATACTGATTGCGCTTTCTGCCAGGGACAAATTCGGAATGCTCCTGGGACTCGGTCTCTCTTTCCAGATCGGAATGCAGGTAATTCTTAATATCTGTGTTGTCTGCAATACAATTCCCAATACAGGTATTTCTCTTCCGTTTTTCAGCTATGGAGGTACTTCGCTCGTGATTCTACTCGCGCAGATGGGAATTCTGCTTTCTATTTCGCGATCCTCTAAGCTTGAAAAAACGTGATAAAGGAGCAGTTTTATGAGAATTCTCTTTGCCGGCGGCGGCACCGGCGGTCATATCAACCCGGCGCTGGCTGTCGCGAATTATATCCGGGAACGCGAGCCTGAAACCGCCATCCTTTATGTCGGCGGCGCTGACAGTATGGAACAGCGTCTTGTTCCGGCAGCCGGTTTTGAGTTTCGGGCGATCCGGGTTTCCGGTTTTCAGCGAAAGCTGAGTGTCCGGAATATCGGAAGAAACATCCGTGCGCTCTGGCGGGTGCTGACGGCAACGAAACAGTCCAAGAAAATCATCCGTGAATTTTCACCGGATATCTGCATGGGTACGGGCGGCTATGTATGCGGTCCGATCCTGAGAGAAGCCGCGAAAATGGGTGTTCCGATCGTAGTGCATGAATCAAACGCTTTTCCGGGCGTAACGACAAAAATGCTTGCCAGATACGCAAAATGCACGATGCTCGGTGTGGAAGATGCAAGCAAGTACCTCGGCGATGCCCCATGGGAGCTGACGGGGAACCCGGTTCGGCCTCAGGTGATCCGTGCTGACAAGGCGGAATCACGCCGGGAACTCGGACTTGATGACCGTCCTCTGATTCTTTCTTTCGGCGGAAGTCTCGGTGCCAGATCAATTAATGAGGCAATGGCTGATCTGCTGGTCCGGTCATCGAAAGACGGCCGTTACCAGCATATACACGGCTACGGCCAGTACAGCCGGTGGATGCCGGCCCTTCTTGCTGAAAAAGGAATTGAACCGAACGCCTCAAATATTGATGTTCGGGAATATATCAATAATATGGATGTTGCTCTGAGCGCTGCGGATCTTGTGATCTGCCGAGCGGGCGCGATTACTCTTTCAGAACTGCAGGCGCAGGGAAAAGCCGGAATTCTGATTCCTTCACCGAACGTCGCGGAAAACCACCAGTTTCATAATGCTATGGCGATGGTGAATCGCGGTGCGGCACGGATTATAGAAGAAAAGGATCTGACTCCTGAAAAACTGACAGCGATGATTGATTCGATTTTCGAAAACGAAACAACGGTGGATGAAATTGGGAAAAATGCGTCTGCCATGGGCATCCTGGATGCCAACGAGCGAATCTATCAAGTGATACTGAAAGTATTGTCTTCATGATCGCAGATTTTCGTTTCCTGAAAATAGCGAGTGCCTCGGGGCGTACAGAAATCTGTTGTGCCTGTTCTACTCAGACTGTTCGGTCGCCTGATTTCTGGCCCTTCGTCAATGGGGGCTTGCCATCGGCGAAGAATATGATATACTAATCAGTAAGACTGACAACAGCGAATGAACCGGTGCAAAGCGAAAATCCTTTTTCCAGAAGCCGCTTTGAGTTGCCGATATATCTGCGAATGTCACTTGATTCCCTTTGTGCAGCAGTGTAAAGGGAAGAGAAAGGATCTAAAAATGGCTAATAAAAGATTTAAAACCGGAGATTCCGGTACACGCTACGGAACGCAGCGTCAGCGGAAAAGAAAGCTGAAAGTCTTTTACGTGGTAATGATTGCGATTGTCCTTCTTGCGGCAGTCGCTGTTGCGTGTTCACTTCTTCTAAAAATCAATACGATCGTACCCGTCGGATCTTCCGTCTATACTGAGGCGGATATCATTGACGCATGCCCTATCAAAACGGGAGACAATCTGATTTCTGCTGATATTGAAACGGCAGCGAATGAGCTCCCTCAGCGTATGCCATATATTCGATCAGCAACAGTCCGTCGGAAATTTCCATCAAAAATCATTGTGGCCGTCGAACCGGATACTCCTGTGTGCGCGGTCCGGCAGGCTGGAGTATATATCCTTCTGGACGATCAGGATAAGGTGATTGATTTGGTGGAATCCCTTCCTGAGCAGCTTACTCTTGTCGAAGGTGTTATCCTATTTGAGCCGATCCCCGGTCAGAAGGCGCAATTCCTTAATGAAGATGCCAGGATGATCTTTGAAAACATTCTTTCCGCCATGCAAGGCGCTGAAATCGATTTTTCAAAAATCAACAGAATCAATTTCACCGATCTGCTCTCTATCACCTATGATTACGAAAATCGGATTCGCGTGGTTCTCGGTGAACCTGAGGATCTTGAATACAAGATAACATTCAGCCGCAATATTCTGAAAAATGAAGATGGAAACGGCCTTGATAGTTCCTCGATCGGACTGCTTGATCTCTCCCGTGCCGCCAATACGGACCGGGGGATCTTCACTCCCTATAATGCGTTCGAGGAAATCGACAAGGCCCCTGAGGCAATCCAGCCGATTGAACCGGAGAATAATACACCGGAAGACTCACAGGAACCCGATGATTCCTCTCAGGACGAAAACAGTGAAGATGGTGAAGAGCCGGAAAACAATGACGAGGAACCTGAGGATGACGGTGGAGACGAGGGCTACGATGAGCCTGTTGATTATGAAAACACAGAAGATGGCAATGATGATGAATAATCATTACGTTTTTGTAAACAATTTCATTCAACCGTAAAAAATCTATTGAAAACAGGCGCAAAATGTGATAGATTTATTTATATAGAATAATTAAAAGCGGTAGACTGCGGATTTTAAATAAGGAGGCAAAATCTATGCCATATGAACTTGATTATGATCTGAACGACGGCGTCGTCATTAAAGTAGTAGGTATCGGCGGAGGCGGCGGAAACGCTGTGAACCGCATGGTGGAAGCAGGCGTACAGGGCGTTGAGTTTATCAGCATCAATACGGATGTTCAGGCCCTTAACCGTTCACAGGCCATGCAGAAAATTCAGATCGGCGAAAAAATGACCGGCGGCAAAGGCGCTGGCTCAAAACCGGAAATCGGTGAAAAGGCCGCGGAAGAAAGCCGTGATCTGATTTCCAGCACCCTTCAGGGCAGCGATATGGTTTTCATTACTGCCGGCATGGGCGGCGGAACCGGTACCGGTGCTGCTGCGGTTATTGCTGAGATCGCGAAGGATCTTGGTATTCTGACGGTCGGTATCGTTACAAAACCGTTCAAATTTGAAGGAAAGCGCCGTATGGAGCAGGCCGAAAACGGTATTGCCGCGCTGCGGGAGCATGTTGATTCTCTGATCATCATTCCGAACGAGCGGCTGAAAGAAGTCTCCAATGAGAAAATCACGCTTCTCAATGCGTTCATTATGGCGGACGATATCCTGCGGCAGGGCGTACAGAGTATTTCTGATCTGATCAAGCTTCCTGGTCTTGTCAATCTTGACTTCGCGGATGTTACTTCTGTTATGAAGGATGCCGGCTACGCGCATATGGGCGTCGGCCGTGCTTCCGGTAAGGATAAGGCTACACAGGCTGCTAAGGCTGCTATTTTCAGCCCCCTGCTTGAAACTTCGATCCAGGGTGCAAAGGGTGTTATTATCAATATCACATCGTCTCCGGATATCGGTCTTGATGAGATTGATACCGCTTCAACCATGATTTCCGAACAGGCTGATCCGGACGCCAACATCATCTGGGGTGCTGCATTCGATGAGTCGATGGAAGACGAGATGAAGATCATCGTCATTGCGACAGGATTTGAAAGCGCAGAGAATCAGCAGAAGAAAAAGACTCCGGCGCCGATTCCGGTTCCGGTTATCAACTCGACCAATTTCCAGACTCCTCCGGCGCCTCCTGTAACTTTTCCGACAGAGCCGACCGGCGGACGTGACTTTGCCGGAATCGATTTCGATCCGAATGCGAAATCACGCACTGCATCCGATTACGGTAGCGCAAACCGTCAGCCTGTCATTCCGGCTCCGAAGAAACCTGTCAATCCGACGGAGACAAGAAGTGAACGCAGCCGTGCAGTTGCCAATAATATTGATGATGACAATACTTATGGCAGCCTCCTTGAAATCTTCAACCGGAAATAATCATTGTGAATCAAAAAACCGCGAAGGCAATTGCTTTCGCGGTTTTTGCTTTTTTCTGCATTTTGTTTTAGTTTGCGTCGTCGCAAACCGTAGAAATTATATTTGCTGTCAGGAGACTGATCCTTTTGTGATGATACTTCAGCCGATCGCATCAAGCCGCTTTTTAATTTCATCAAGGCTCAGGTTCTGTTCCTTTGCGATTCTGGCAAGATCCTCATATTCGTATTTTATTCGTGTTACGCCATAGCCCTCGGAGATTTTTCGCTGAACATCTCCATAGGGAGTACTGACGGTTTCACTTTTTCGGCGGAGGACAAAGCGATCAAGGCGGCTTTCGCGAATACCGATTGTCGTCGTGTGACGGAATATCAGGGAAACAAATTTATCACGGTCTTTTTCGCGGCAGAGAACCGACAGAACTACTCCCGGACGGTTTTTTTTCATCTGAACCGGAGTCGTGAATACTTCATTGGCGCCGGCCGCAAGAAGTGTCTCGCAGGCAAAACCGATTTCCTCGCCGGTCATGTCGTCGAGGTTGCAGGAGAGTTCCAGAACCCGATCAGTCTCCTCCTCGGTTTCACCAAGGAACGCGCGGACGCAGTTCGCCTGCGGAAAATCTTTTTTACCCATGCCATATCCGATTCTATCGGTTTTCATCGGCGGCATCGCCCCGAATGCGTCGGCGAAATGTTTTAACAAAGCCGCTCCGGTTGGGGTGCAGAGCTCCCCTCGAATTGTACCGGAATAGATTGGAACGTCACGCAGAATGTTTGCGGTTGCAGGGGCGGGAACCGGAAGTATTCCATGAGCGCAGCGGACAGTACCGGAACCTACATGGATGGGGGAAACTATGACTTTTTCCGGAGCAAGCTCTGAAAATGCAAGACAAACCGCTGTGATGTCAGCGACCGCGTCCATCGTGCCGACTTCATGGAAATGAATATCAGATACAGGGACACCATGAACTTCGCTTTCCGCTTCCGCAATCTGTCGATAGACACCCAGAACATCCTCTTCGACCTTCTTCGGAAGGTCGAGATCCCAGACAATATGCTCGATCGCATGAAAACTGCTGTGATGATGGTGCCCGTCATGTCCGTATTCATGCTCGTGCTCATGCTCATGTTCATGCTCGTGTTCATGTTCATGTTCGTGCTCGTGGGAGTGACCGTGTTCGTGATCATGGGAATGCTCATGCGTATGATCATGAATTTCTTCAGATTCTTCCACGCCGTTAACCGTTACGGTGAAATGTGTTCCCCGAATCCCGCATTTTTCAGCAGATTCCTTTGAAAAACGGACACCAGGGATCGAGAGAGAATTCAGCTTTTCAAGGAACGCATCGGGATTCGGCATCAGCTCGCATAACGCGGCAGACAGCATATCTCCGGCGGCGCCCATGGAACAATCGAGATACAGCGTTTTCATGAATGACCTCACTTTCTTAAGATGGGGAAAGAAATCTATCATCAGATAGTTCTGTCAGGTGATTATCAGTGCTTTCTTACGATATAAGAATATTGTAATCGCCAGGGAGGTCTTTGTCAAGAAAGGCGCGGATAAGTACGGAACTGGAATGTGAACAAATAACAAACTTTTTAAAAATCATGCCCTTAGGTATTGATTTTTGCGGGAGAGGGGATATAATAGAATTAGCACTTGACAAGATAGAGTGCTAAAAGCAAGGAGTGAATGAATAATGCCAGTAAAACAGTTTAAAACCGAATCCAAGCGGATCCTGGATCTGATGATCCATTCAATCTATACCCATCGGGAAATATTCCTGCGTGAACTGATCTCAAACGCCAGCGATGCAATCGACAAGCTCTACTACCGTTCACTGACCGAGGGGGAGACAGGGCTTTCCAGAGATGATTTTTCAATTGAGATTAAAACTGATTCCGAAAAACGTACACTCACAATTTCTGATAACGGAATCGGTATGACGAAAGAAGAACTCGAGAACAATCTCGGCGTTATCGCCCGCAGCGGTTCACTCAATTTCAAGAAGGAAATGGGAGAGAAGAACGAAGAGATCGATATCATCGGGCAGTTCGGCGTGGGATTCTATTCGGCATTCATGGTAAGCAAATGCGTGACTGTTCAGAGCCGTGCTTACGGTTCGGAGGAAGCGAACGAGTGGAAATCACGCGGGCCTTCCGGCTACAGTATTGAACCCTGTGAGAAGGAATCTCACGGTACGACGATTACCCTGGAACTGCTTGATAATACGGAAGAGGAAAACTACGATGAGTTCCTTTCACCTTACCGGATTTCCGCTCTGGTAAAAAAGTATTCTGATTATATCCGTTATCCGATCCGGATGGAAATGGAAAAGACACGCCTTAAAGAAGGCGTGGAAGCGAAAGATGCAAAGAGCGAGGATTACGAAACCTATTACGAAACAGAAACGCTCAACAGCATGGTTCCGATCTGGAAAAAGAAAAAATCCGAGGTAACGAAAGAGGAATACGACCGTTTCTATCAGGACAAGTTTATGGATTATTCCGAGCCGCTGCGCGTGATTTACAGCAGCACGGAAGGCAGCGCAACCTATAACGCGCTGCTCTTTATCCCCTCAAAGGCCCCGTTTGATTATTATACCCGGGAATATGAGAAGGGTTTGATGCTCTATGCCAACGGCGTGATGATCATGGAAAAATGCGCGGACCTGCTGCCGGACTATTTCAGCTTCGTTAAAGGCCTCGTAGATTCCGAAGATCTTTCTCTCAATATTTCACGTGAATTGCTTCAGCATGACCGTCAGCTCAAACTGATAGCCTCCCGTTTGGAGAAGAAAATCAAATCCGAACTGCTTTCCATGCTCGAGAATGAACGAGAAAAATATGAGGAGTTTTTCAGTGTGTTCGGTCTCCAGCTGAAATACGGTGTGTATTCCGATTACGGAATGCATAAAGATCTGCTGTCCGATCTGCTGCTGTTCCGCTCTTCTGAAGGTAAGTATGTTACCCTGAAGGAATATGTAAGCAGAATGAAAGAGGGACAGAACGGTATTTTCTATGCCTGCGGAGATAACCTTAGCCGGATCGAGCAGCTTCCACAGACGGAAACGCTCAAGGAGAAGGGCTTTGAGATTCTTTATTTGACAGACGATGTCGATGAGTTTGCCCTCAAGATGCTCGGAAAGTTCGAGGAAAAAGAGTTTAAGAATATTTCCTCGGATGATCTCGGCCTTGCTTCAGATGAGGAAAAGGACGAGAAGAAGAAGAAAGAGGAAGAAACCCGGCCGCTCTTCGATTTTATGACGGAAGCTCTGTCTGGAAAGGTGAAAAAGGTCGTCCTTTCCGATCGGCTTGGCTCTCATCCTGTGTGCCTTTCTGCGCAGGGGGGAATCTCTTTCGAAATGGAAAAGGTAATGAATGCTATGCCGAACGTTACGGAAGAAAACCGTATCCGTGCCGAGAAAGTGCTCGAAATAAATCCCGCTCATCCGATTTTCGGCGCGCTCCAGAAACTGTATGAGAATGATCAGGAAAAGCTGAAAAAATATGCGGATCTGCTCTATTGTCAGGCGCTTCTGATTGAAGGTTTCCCGATTGAAGATCCGGTCGCTTTTTCCGGAGAACTCTGCGGTCTGATGGCACAGCTCGCCGAATAATAAAGCTAAGTTTTTCACGAATGACTGAATGAAATTCAGTAAGAAATCTGCTGTAATTTAGATTGCATTATTCTGAACCGGTCCTCAAACGTTAGACTAGAATCTAATGAATGGGGGTCGGTTCATTCCATACGGATTGTACATGCGATTGATTTTTGGGAAAACAGTACGTATAATGATGCTGTAGGCAATTGAACGGACAGAAAGTGACGAAAGGCAAATTCGGGAGGTTCGGAAATGGCAAAAGTACTGATTTTGAATGGGAGTCCTCATGAACACGGCTGTACGGCAACAGCGCTTGAGGAAATGATCACAACATTTAAAGCACTCGGAATCGAAACGGAACTGATTGAGCTCGGAAAGAAGGAGATTCGCGGCTGCATCGCCTGCGGAAATTGCGCAAAAACCGGGAAATGCGTTTTCAATGATTTAGTCAATGAGATTGCGCCGAAATTTGAGATGGCCGACGGACTTGTCATCGGCAGTCCGGTATACTATGGATCCCCGAACGGCAGCCTCCTTTCATTTCTTGACCGGCTGTTTTACAGCACGCATTTTTCAAAACACATGAAAGTCGGTGCTGCGGTTGTTTCCTGCCGCCGAGGCGGTAATACTGCCTCGTTTGATGTTCTCAACAAGTATTTTACAATCAGTGCGATGCCGGTTGCTTCGTCGACTTACTGGAATCAGGTACACGGGTTTACTGCCGAGGACGTTAAAAAGGATCGGGAAGGGCTGCAGACAATGCGCAACCTGGCGCGGAATATGGCGTTCCTGATGCGTGCGATCGGCGACGCGAAAGAAAAATACGGTTTGCCGGAACTTGATCAGGGATCATTCACAAGTTTTCCGGACGGAAAATAGAAAACAGAAAAAACACCCTTGGAACCGGTCGATCCCAAGGGCGTTTCTGCAATATGATAAAACTGATATCAGTACAGTGCTGCAATACTGTGTAATCAGTTTTCCATCAGATAATAGAAATAAAGCAAAGCGAGAATCCAGATAAGGACGAAGATGAAGGCACTTACCGGTTTCGTCTTTTTTTCGGTTCCTTTCGGGGAGGGTTTCCCAGAGACACCCGGAATTCCTTTGTGTGAGGCAGGCTTTGAGGCATAGCCTGAAATATATCTTTGAGGCGATGTCTGAGGGAGCTGAACTTCTCTCGCGTAGGATACTTTTGAGTGAGAATGATTTCCATTCTGAAGCAGACGGGCATGAGATCGCGAGCAGGTGTAATCACAGTTGAGACATACCATCCTGCGTCCGATTTCTACAAGTTCACCGCAATGACATTTCGGACATCTGGCCATATGATTCTCCCTCCTTAACCGTCATAATTATATCGGAAAAAGCGGGAAAAGGCAAGCGTTATCCGAAATCCGATTCAGATGAGGAAAAATCATGAAACTCTTCCGCCACCAGTTCGTAATCGACCGCGGACTGCAGATTCCCCATCTGATCACGCCAGGAATCGATTCTGACTCCTGTTTTCCGGAATCCGAGCAGTTCATATACATGCTGAGCACGGGTGTTTCGAAGATTTGTATCGAGAATGATTTTCTTCATGCCGTGATCGAAAAGCGAACGGATCAGAAGACTTAAAGCGATCCGTCCGATTTTTTTCTCCTGAAAATCAGTCAGGCAGATTTTGATTCCGATTTCAGCGCGGGAGCTGTCCAGCACCCTATAATTCATCTCTCCGATCGGTTGGTTGCTGAATTCGAGAACCAGACGCCGCCGGGTCTGATCCGTGTCTGTCGCAAGATCGGCGGCGATTTTATCCGCAGTAGTTCCGATCCCCATCGGGAAGCCGGCATGCTCCATGATTCGGCCGTCGTTCCACCACAGAGCGAGCATCTCTGCATCATCTTTTCCGGCGCTGCGAATCCGGATTTTTCCGCTCACCAGTTCCATTATTATCCTCCGAATGAGAAAGGCTCTCCGCAGTTTTGCAGAGAGTCCCTTTGTTTTTAGTAGCCGATTACGTTCATGATCTGCCGGATTGAAGCTTTCTTTCCATGACGCAGGGCGAAAATCTTACAGAATATGATTGCGCCCAACGGATACAGAACGCCAATCAGGATTCCCATAACAAGAATGGTCATTAAAATCCAGAACATATTTCTCTTCCTTTCTCAGATAAGATCTTTCAGTACTTTTACGGCAATGCCCTGAATCGAGCAGCTTTCAACAAAAATATCCTGCATCTCACGGTTTTCCGGGTGAAGACGAATCCGTCTGTTTTGCGGTTCAGGATAAAATCGTTTCAATGTGGTTTCATCTCCGACGAGCGCGACAACGATCTGACCGGGAAGAGCGGTTTCCTGTTTTCTCACCAGAACAAGATCGCCTTCATTGATTCCGATATCGATCATGGAGTCGCCGAATGCACGGAGAAAGTAGAATTCTCCGCTGCCGACAAGTGAAACGGGGAGTCGGAAATATTCCTCCACGTTTTCTTCAGCAAAATTCGGTTCTCCACAGGCAATGTTTCCGATCAGCCCGACAGAGATGAAGTCTTCTGAGTGCTTGCTGGTTTTTGCGGTGTGTGCTTTTCTGGAGCCGCCTTCGTATCGGATTTCATCGCTTGTTCCCATTTCAAGCAGATATCGACCGACGGCCGATTTTGAGATGCCGGTGCCTGTTTCAATTTCGCGGATTGCGGGGGAGCGGCCGAACATTTCATAATACTCATCGATAAAACGCAGAATGGTTTCCTTTTTATCCGGGATTCTGTTCTTCAAGCAGGCTCCTCCTTCCGCTGTATTCAGAAATGGGACAAAGTGTCCCAAATGCAGATTAACTATATCATATGAAATGGTGTTTGTCAAGCATTCTTTTTATTTTATTTTTTAGAATGATGAATTGACGAAAGAGACGGGAAATGATATGATAACTCCAGATTCTTTATCATGGAAGAAGGAGATGGCGTTGTTTTTTAAAACAACATTTGAAACAGTTGCCGCAATTCTGCTGATGATGGCTGTCGGCTTCGTTACAGCGGGATTTTCCTGGTATAAAGAAAATAACGGGACACAGGTGCTCTCGAAACTCGTTGTGAACATTATTATCCCGATCAACCTGTTCTATAAGGTAGTGTCCGCGTATTCTACGCGAGAAGAACTGTTTGATATTATTCAGGGCCTTCCGGTTCCGTTTTTATCGATCGGTCTGATGTTCCTGATCGCTTATGCGCTGTATAAACTGTTCCGCGTAGATGAGAAACGGCGCGGAGTCTTTCTGAATGTCGCTGCTATGTCGAATACCGTACTGGTCGGTATTACAGTGATTGAACCCCTGCTTGGCCCGGAGTCGGCGCCGTATTCACTTCTCTATTATACAGCCAACACCATTTTCTTCTGGACATTGGGAACCTTCCTGATCCGCCGTGATGCAGGAGATCAGGCTAAGATCTTTTCACTGTCGAATCTGAAAAAGGTCCTCGCGCCGCCGTTCATCTCGTTCCTTTTGGGATCGCTGTTTGTTCTTCTGGAGATCCCGCTATTTCCGGTATTTGAAGATGTTATCTCGAGATTCTCAGACAGTGCTACACCCGTAAGCATGCTTTTAATCGGTGCGATTATCCGCAGTGTTCCGCTGCGCAGCTATCGCTTCGGAAAAGATATGATCATCGGACTGGTTAGCAGGTTCCTGATTTCACCGCTGCTGATGGCAGGAATTTGCCTTCTGCTTCCGATCCCCGTTCTGATGAAACAGACTTTCTTTTTGATGTCATGTATGCCGGTGATGACGCAGTGCGGGATTATGTCGCGCGAATATAAAGCCGACTATGCTTACGCATCAACGATGGTGGCGGCTACGACGGCTCTCTGTATGCTTTTGATTCCTGTTTATATGCTGCTTCTTCAGTATGTCAATATTTTTGGGTAAAAAGAAAGGCCGAAAGCAATGCTTCCGGCTTTTTTTGTGCGAGTGCTCTTCGCAAAGCGGCATTCGTGTGATATAATTATTATGTAATATGATGTTCACAGGAGCGCTAAATTGGAAATACTGTACGAGGATTCAGACCTGATTGTCTGCGTAAAGGAACCGGGCGTTCTCTCCGAAGACGGGAACGGAATGAACATGCCGGATCAGATTCGCAGTTATCTTGGAAATAAAGATACCTATATCGGTGTGGTTCACCGGCTTGACCGCGAAGCGGGGGGCGTGATGCTTTTTGCGAAAACACCGGAGGCGGGGGGAAGACTGTCCGCGCTGATTTCGGAAAGGAAGCTTGAAAAGACCTACATCATTCTGATCGAGAATCCTCCTGAAGAAGACCGGGGAGATTATACCGATCTGCTTTTCCATGATCAAAGAAAAAACAAAACCTATGTTGTTTCACGACAGCGCCGCGGAGTGCGTGAGGCATTGTTGTCCTTTGAGGTAATCCGACGTTTCAGTTTTGAAGGAAAAAGGTGCGCTATGCTGAAAATCCGGATCCAGACCGGTCGGACACATCAGATACGTGTTCAGTTCGCGTCCCGGAAGATGCCGCTGCTTGGGGATCGCAAATATGGAAGTGCTTTTCGTTTTCCGGCTGTTGCACTTTGGTGTGATTCTCTTACTTTTCCGCATCCGTTTTCTGATAAGGTTGTTTCTTTGAACGCGCCTTTGCCGCGTGTGTCCCCCTGGAATCTTTTTGACTGTACATCTGAATCATGAAACCAGAAGAAGCGCGCACGCTGATCTGGTTGTATCAATCTATGAGGTGAAATCATGGCGGAGCTGACAATTAACGATCTTCGGCTTGCGATTGACAAGCGCAGTTTTGAACCGCTCTACCTTCTTTTCGGGGAAGAGAGCTACCTGACGAGGACGTATTATAAACGGATGATCGAAACGCTGGTACCTCCGGCCGCGAGAACGTTCAATCTTCATGAATTCGATGGGGAGAAAAGCGAGTCAGAGGAGATATTTTCTGCACTTTCGACTTATCCATTTCTGTCGGAAAAATCCTGCGTCTGCGTCAGTTCCCTTCCGGTTGATTCACTTTCACAGGAGGAGCTGAAAAAATACGAAGCGTATTTCTCAGATCCGAATCCGACAGCGGTGCTGATCCTGTATTATCCGCAGCCGGAACTGATGAAAAAAACGGCGAAGTGGAATGCGTTCCTTAAAGTATTCAAAAAATACGGGACAGTTGTCTCGTTTGACCGGAAGACGCCGCAGGAAGCGGAGAAACTTCTGTGCGCGTATGCCGCAAAGCTTCACTGCGAGCTTTCCCGGGCGGACGCACGCTATCTGATAGAGCGATGCGGGAACGATCTGCAGCTCCTGTTCAATGAGCTGGAAAAACTCTGTGCTTTTTCCAGCGGCGGGGAGATTACCCGCAAGACAATTGACCAGGTTGCAAGTGCGAACCTTGAAACCACCGTGTTTATTCTCGCGAGGGCGATTGTCTCAGGGGAGAGCGATCGAGCCTATACACTGCTGGATCAGTTATATAATCAGAATGAGAAGTCGATCTCCATCTTATCTGCTCTCTCATCATCCTATACGGACCTTTACCGGGTCAAGGCAGCGCTGACCAGCGGATATGACGCACGTTATGTCGGAGATATCTTTCCTTATAAAGGCCGTGATTTCGTTCTTGACAACGCATCAAGAACGGTTCGCAGAATGTCCGTTGAATCTCTGCGTGAGAGTCTGAAGCTTCTCTGTGATACAGATGTACTCCTGAAATCCACCGCTGCGGAGCGGCACCGCAGGCTTCTTGAAGCCGCAATCGCAAAGCTGTTCCGCCTTCGCGCAGGAGGCAGCAATGCTTAAGGTTAAGGAAGCAATTATCGTTGAAGGAAAATATGATCAGATCAGGCTGTCCTCTGTGGTGGACGGACTGATTATTCCGACCGGAGGGTTTTCCATTTTCCGCGATACCGAGACTCGCGCCTTGATCCGAAAAGTCGCTGATGAGCGGGGAATACTGATCCTTACGGATTCTGACAGCGCCGGCTTTTTGATCCGAAATCATATCAAAAGCTTTGTTCCGCCTGAAAAAATCAAAAATGCCTATATTCCGCCAGTACCCGGAAAGGAACGCCGTAAACGCACCGCTTCGAAAGAAGGGCTGCTTGGTGTGGAGGGAATTGATGAAAAAATACTTGAAAAGGAATTGATTGCGGCAGGAGTCGGAATCCGCAGAGAGGAAAACCCCGATCCGATCCGGACAACCGATTTCTTCGAATGGGGGCTGACCGGATGCGAGAACAGTTCCGGAAAACGCCGCGTACTGGCGGAAAAACTGGGCCTTCCATCGCATCTTTCCACTGCTGCCATGCTGGAAATTCTGAATTATCTGATGACGCGTAAGGAGCTTGAAAAACTGATTCAAGACCTGTTTTCCGGAGGCGGAAAAAAGGCGATTTAGGTCTTGACAAAACAGGATTCATGGGATATAATTACATTCGTTGACGAAAGTCGGCTCTGCGCGCAAGTGCTGGAACTGGCAGACAGGCACGTTTGAGGGGCGTGTGTTTATGACGTACGGGTTCAAGTCCCGTCTTGCGCACCAGGAAAAAGGCGATCCGTTTGGATCGCCTTTTTTGGCTTCTTATTGCTTC
>ONSY01000018.1 GCA_900320605.1 uncultured Eubacteriales bacterium
CACCGATTTCATCGTCTCATCAGGCATCAGCAACTGGACCTTCAAATTCAAAACCGGCTGTTTTTCCGAATTTACCGTCATCGATCTGAAAGCGGCGTCCTAACCGTTTTCCAGTCCGGATTCAGCGCCTTTTTTATCGTCTCCGGCAAAAGAAAGGTATAGACTTTTTACTGAAAATGTGTTATCGTATAAGGGCATAAAAATTCTTTCATTTTCCGATATGTTAATTGATGGAGGTACAAAATGAACAATGAACAGAAAATGGCGGTAAACGCCATCCGTGTGCTCTGTGCCGACGCGATTCAGAAAGCGAAATCCGGACACCCGGGTCTTCCGCTCGGCTGTGCTGCCGTCGCCTATGAACTCTGGGCAAACCACATGAAACATAATCCGAAAGATCCCGAATGGTTTAACCGCGACCGTTTCATTCTTTCCGGCGGTCACGGCTCCACTCTGCTTTATTCACTGCTGCATCTGTTCGGCTATGGCCTTACCAAAGAGGATATGATGCAATTCCGTCAGCTCGGTTCGCTCACCCCCGGTCATCCGGAATACCGTCACACCGTCGGCGTGGAAGCCACAACCGGACCGCTCGGCGCCGGGATGGGCATGGCAGTCGGCATGGCAATGGCGGAAGCACATCTTGCTGAGAAATTCAACAAGGAAGGTTATCCGGTTGTTGATCATTACACCTTCGTTCTCGGCGGCGACGGCTGCATGATGGAGGGAATTTCCTCCGAAGCTTTCTCCCTCGCCGGCACTTTAAAACTGAACAAACTGATCGTTCTCTACGATTCCAACAAGATTTCCATCGAAGGCAGCACGGATATCGCCTTCCGTGAAAATACCCAGCAGCGTCTTGAATCCTATGGGTTCCAGACGATCGTTGTTGAAGACGGAAACGATCTTGACGCGATCGGCAAGGCGATCGAAGACGCCAAGGCAGAGAAGGAAAAGCCTTCCTTCATCATCGTCAAGACTCAGATCGGCTACGGCGCACCCGGAAAAATGGGCACCGCCGCGGCACACGGTGAGCCGCTCGGCGATGAAACCATTGCCGCCATGAAGGATTTCCTCGGCTGGCCTTCTCAGGAACCGTTCTATGTTCCCGATGAAGTCTATGCACATTATAAGAAGATCGCCGAGAGCAAAGTCTCTGACGAGGAAGCATGGAACAAGCTTTTCGCCGAATACTGCGAGAAATTCCCGGACATGAAGAAAGCCTGGGACGACGAGTTCAATCTTGATATCGCGAAAGATCTGATCAACTGCGACGAGTACTGGGAAGTTTCGGAAAAAGCCGATGCTACCCGCAACAGCTCCGGTATTGCCATCAACCGCCTCAAGAAGTATGTTCCCGGCATGATCGGCGGATCGGCCGACCTTGCCCCCTCCAACAAAACATATATGAAGGATGAAGGCGACTTCTCCACTGAAAGCAAAATCGGCAGGAACCTCCATTTCGGCGTACGTGAATTTGCGATGTCCGCGATCGCCAACGGTATCGCGCTCTCCGGTCTTCGTCCGTTCATCGCAACATTCTTCGTGTTCAGTGACTATACGAAGCCGATGGCACGTCTTGCCGCACTGATGAAGCTGCCCGTTACGTATGTCTTCACACATGACAGCATCGGCGTAGGCGAAGACGGCCCGACTCACGAGCCGATCGAGCATCTTGCGATGTTCCGCGCGCTGCCGAACTTCAACATGTTCCGCCCCGCGGACCTCAGTGAGACGCTCGCAGCCTGGTACTGTGCGATCACCTCGAAGGAAACCCCGACAGCGATGGCGCTATCCCGCCAGAACCTTCCGCAGATCGGTGACGCGAAGAAAGCCCTGCGCGGTGCCTATGTAATTGCTGATTCCGAGAAGGAGACTCCCGACGCGATTATCATCGCAACCGGTTCCGAGGTTTCGCTTGCCCTTGACGCAAAAGCGCTTCTCAAGGAAGAAGGAGTCGACGTCCGTGTTGTTTCCATGCCCTGCATGGAGGTATTCGAGGCGCAGGATGCAGAATACAAGGAATCCGTCCTTCCGAATAATATCCGCAAGAGAGTCGCGGTGGAAGCGCTCTCCGGCTTCGGCTGGGAGAAATACGTCGGACTCGACGGCAAGATTCTCGCGATGGAAGGCTTCGGCGCTTCCGCTCCGTATTCGAAACTTTTCCCGTACTTCGGATTTACGAAAGAACACATCGCCGAGCTGGTTAAATCCATCCTCTGATTTTTCCTTCAAATTCAGGATAACAGATTGGGGTGCAGCCGATGCGGCTGCACCCTTCCCTTTTAAATCAAAATTCATCGAAATCAGGAGGAAACAATGACAACGGAAAACAAAATCGCCAGATTTATGCGAAACACAGGTCCTGCACGCTTTTTTATCCCGTTCGGGATCATACTGATCATCGCCGGGATTCTTTTCCTGCAGTTTCATACTGAAAACTATGTTGAAACCAGCGGAACAATCGTCTCCGTAACCGAAGCCGCTAAGAACCCCGATGAACCTCAGCAGTACGACGTAACCGTTTCGTTCGAAGCAAACGGCCAGAAATATGAGACCTGTTTCCAGAATCTTTCCGGCACGTACCGGACGGGCGAGGCAATTCAGGTCTTTTACAATCCCGACGATCCCAGTCAGAATTCGAACGGCACCATGAGCAAAGCGATTCCTCCGATTATTATCGCGGTCGGCGTTCTGGCGCTTATCTTCGGTGTGTATAAAACGATCCGCGCATTTCAGAAAAGCCGCGCCCTCGATGAGAGCGTCCCCAGCCAGGGCCAGTTTTCAGGTCAGTCCTTTGAAACCTTTAAAGAAGCGATCGGCGTGACCGAATATTATTTCCGCTTTGACGGTCATTCCCTCAAGCCGGGCTACATACTCGAAGACGCAGACCGAAAAGCGCTTTTCGAGGGAAAAATGACAAAGCAGGCGCTGATCGGCGCCCGTACCTATGATTTTGAGAACCATTTCACCGGTTCAGTCACGGCCCACGAAATCGGCCATACGGTCATGCAGACGTATAACGACGAGTTTTTCTCGGCCAAATCATGGTTTAAGATTGACGGAAAAAACGTCTGGGACCTCATACATGAGCGCGGCGTACGTCTCTCTACCGACCTGCACAGCCGGTTCCCCTACTTAATCTACAACGTCGCAAAAGACGGTCTGCCGTTTGCGAGAATTGAATCGAGCAGTGTTTACGTCCACGAAGAAGACGACGCGGAGCACAAGGTAAAAATCCCGACCGGCAGGATGTACTACCGGATCTGGACGAACTCCAGCGATTTCGATCTGCTCTTCCTTGTCGCGTTTGCGATTTCCGAAACAGAACAGGCTGTAGTGGAATAACCGGAAAACGATCCTTTTTTCCCGGAAAAACAGCAAACCCCGGCTTTTTAAGCCGGGGTTTGCTGCGTTGGCAGTTATAAAAACGATCAGATCAACCGTAGGGGAAATCAAAACAGGCAAAAGTCTTTCCAAATGCAATCCAGCGCTCTTAGGGATCTGGCTTCTATTCATATATCATTGCCGCAAAACAGCCATAGCCATCCGGAAATACGGCGGATATAAGTTAGCATATGCTAACTCTGATTAAATCCTATCACAATGTTTCCTGTCTGTCAAGTCTTTTTACAACTGATTCGACATCTCCTCTTCAATTACCAGGACGAACTCCTCCATACCCGCGGCGTCTTCCTCCGTGAAACGTCCGACTGTGGGAGAATCAAGATCGAGCACGCCCACTGTTTTCCCGTTCGAATAAATCGGAACGACCAGTTCAGAATTCGAAGCGCTGTCGCAGGCGATATGTCCCGGAAACTCATGCACATTGCAGACAAGCTGCGTCTTCCCTTCCCGTACCGCCGCGCCGCAGACACCCCGGCCCGGTCCGATCTCGATGCACGCGGGTTTTCCCTGAAACGGGCCTAAAACAAGCGTGTCTCCCTCAAGCAGATAAAACCCTGCCCAGTTGAGGTCGTCAAGCGTATTGAAAATCAGTGCTGACGCATTCGCCAGATTCGCGATTTTATGCGGCACACCCGCAATCAGTGCGCGCAGTGAAGCGCACAGAGCATTATAATCCATCCGTCTTCCCTCTTCTTTCATTCCTTTTTTCTGATCATATCATACGCGGCGGAATTTCTCAACCGCTTCTTTACATGCTTTTACAGGAAAGAACGGCCAGCAAGTCTGTCTCCTTTTGAAGCGTCCCGATTGACTTTGCTCCGCCTCTGGGCTAAAATGGAAACGTATTGAATCATAATATAAAGTGAGGCCAGGCCCATGAAAGTTGTTCTTCAGAATCTGACAAAACGCTTTCCGAACAGCAACCGGAAAATTCACCAGGACGTAATTGCGGTAAATGATTTCTCCTTCGAAATTCCTGACGGCAAGCTGATCGGCCTGCTCGGGCCGTCCGGGTGCGGCAAAAGCACGACGCTCAACCTGATCTCCGGACTTGAAAAGCCTACGAGCGGCAGGATTTTCTTCGGTGAAGACGATGTAACCGAACTTCCGCCGGAAAATCGCGGTGTCGGCCTTGTCTTCCAGAATTACGCTCTTTATCCGCACCTGACCGTTCTGCAGAACATTATGTTCCCCCTCGGCAATCTGAAAGGTGCTCAGAAACTGTCTAAAGAAGCAATGCGCGAAAAAGCCTTTGAAGCGGCTAAGCTTGTCCAGATTGAAGGACTGATGGACCGCAAACCCAGCGAAATGTCCGGCGGACAGCAGCAGCGCGTTGCAATCGCCCGGGCTCTCGTGAAAATGCCGCGAATTCTTCTGCTTGATGAACCGCTTTCGAACCTCGACGCACGGCTTCGTCTTCAGACACGTGAGGAAATCAAGCGTATCCAGCGCGAAACCGGGATCACTACCGTCTTCGTAACCCATGATCAGGAGGAAGCAATGAGCATTTCCGATATGATCGTTGTGATGAAGGAAGGAGTCATTCAGCAGATCGGCGCGCCTCAGGAGGTCTATGACGAACCGAAGAACCTATTTGTTGCCAAATTTCTCGGAACACCTCCGATTAACGTTTTTTCCGGTGAGCTCCGCGAAAACCGCCTCTGGATCGGCGGGGAAGCCATTCTCGAAACACGTCCGCTGCCCGATCAGAAAGTCAAAATCGCAATCCGGCCCGAAGGCTTCATTCCCAACGAAAACGGCGCGCTGACTCTCGATCTTGTAGGCGTTGAAGTCATGGGCCGCGACACAACCGTTGTTTCGAGGCATCCGGACTGCGAAAACGTGGAAATCCGTTCCATCATCAGCTCCGAAGACCGCCTTTCGGTCGCACCTCCGAAGGTCTGTTTCGACATCAAACCATACAAGACGTTCGTTTTCGATCCGGAAAGCGAGGAACGGATCGCATTTGTGAAGGAGGACATGAATGGATAAGAAGAACCTCAAGGCCTGGCTCTATCTGCTGCCGGCAATTCTCTTCCTCGGCGCGTTTATGGTTTATCCCCTGATTGACGTTCTCATTTATTCCGCCGAGGAAGGTTACAATTCAGCTTCCCAGACATACTTCGGCGTCGGGCTGTACAATTACTCCTATGTGCTTCATGATCCGTATTTTCTTCAGGCGGTCAAAAACACGTTTATTCTTGTAATTATCACTGTTCCGGTTTCGACGGGGCTGGCGCTGCTGATTTCCCTTGGGCTCAATTCGATCAAAAAACTCCGGAATCTCTTCCAGACCATCTATTTTCTGCCCTATGTCACAAACACACTCGCTGTCGGACTTGTATTCATGATTCTTTTCAAAAAGAACGCCTATACCGACGGTCTCGTAAATCTGACTCTGCAGATTTTCGGTGCCGGGCCTATCGATTTCATCGACGGGCCGTACGCGGCGAAAATGTTCGTGCTCTGCTTCTATACGGTCTGGGTAGTTCTCCCTTTTAAGATCCTCATTCTCACAAGCGCGCTTGCTTCCGTCAATCAGGATTACTACAACGCGGCCAGAGTTGATGCCACGCCGAAATGGCGGATTTTCACCAGAATCACTCTTCCGATGATCTCGCCGATGCTCTTCTACCTGATTATCACCGGTTTTATCGGCGCGTTCAAAGCTTACAGTGACGCCGTGGCGCTCTTCGGGACCGATCTCAACGCCGCGGGGATGAACACAATCGTCGGCTATGTTTACGATATGCTGTACGGTGACAGCGGCGGATTCCCATCCTACGCTTCGGCGGCGGCGCTGATCCTCTTCGCGATTGTTCTGACAATCACATGCATCAACCTGATGATCAGCAAAAAACATGTTCACTATTAAGGAAGGAGGCTGAAGATGAACAAGAATACACAATACGGAACAATCGAGCGGAACGCGAAAATCCGGAAAACGGTTTTTCGGGTCATCGTCTACTTTCTTCTTGCCTTCTGGGCGTTTATGGTGCTGTTTCCCTTCTACTGGATGATTCTTTCCTCGATCAAAAGCTACAGCTCCTATAACTCGGAATACATTCCGAAATTCTTTACCGACTCTCCGACCCTGCAGAATTATTTTGACGCGTTCGGAGCCGTATCGCTCGGACGGTATTTTCTCAATACGTTTCTATTTACCGTGATTACCACGGCGATCATGATCTTTGTCATCGTACTCGCGGCATTCGCGTTCTCGCGGCTTGATTTCCGCGGGAAGAATCTGGTTTTCACCCTCTTCCTTGCGCTGATGATGATCCCGAACGAGCTGGTTATCATCACAAATTTCCAGACGATCACGAATCTCGGTCTGCGCAACACCTTCCTCGGGCTGATTCTGCCGTCTGTTACCTCTGTCTTCTACATCTACCTTCTCAAGGAAAACTTTGAGCAGATTCCCGACGAGCTCTATAAGGCGGCAAAGGTCGACGGCACTTCCGATCTGAAATACCTTCTCCGCGTGATGATTCCGATCTGCCGGCCCACCCTGATCACCGTGACGATTCTGAAGGTCATCGAATGCTGGAATTCCTATGTATGGCCGCGTCTGATTACGGATGACGAAGCCTATTATCTCGTCTCGAACGGCATCCAGGAAATACGGGAAAACGGATTCGGACGCGAAAACATCCCCGCAATGATGGCCGCGGTCGTCGTAATCTCCGTTCCGCTGATCGTACTCTTCCTGATTTTCCACAAAAAGATCATGGCGGGAGTTTCGAGAGGAGGCACCAAGGGATGATGAAAAAAGTCCTTGTGTTTCTCTTTTCGCTTCTTTTTGTCCTGACGTTTTCCGGATGCCACGGTTCGAAAGGCCTTGACCCTTTCGTGGAACCGGAGGAATTCGATCTTTCGAAAGGTTACGAAATTACCTTCTGGGCGAAGAACGACACCAACAAGGTGCAGACCCGAATCTATGAAAAAGCGCTTTCTGATTTTCACGCACTGTATCCGAATATTACGGTAAACATGCGGCTTTATACGGACTACGGCAAAATCTACAATGACGTCATTACGAATATTGCAACGAACACTACCCCGAACCTGTGTATTACCTACCCGGATCATATCGCGACCTATATAAGCGGAAGCAATATCGTCGTACCGCTTGAAGATCTGTTCGATGACCCGAAATACGGTCTTGGCGGCAGTGAAGTCCGGTTTGACGCGCCGGCAAAAGAGGAGATCGTACCTCAGTTCCTGCGGGAATGCACGATCGGAGATCACACCTATGCGCTTCCGTTTATGCGTTCAACGGAGGCATGCTACATCAACAAGACCTACGTTGAGGCAATGGGCTACGAAATCCCGGACATTCTTACATGGGATTACATCTGGGAGGTTTCGGAAGCGGCGCTAAAAAAGGACGGCGAGGGTAATTTTCTTGTAAACGGTCAGAAGATCATGATCCCGTTCATATACAAGTCCACGGATAACATGATGATCCAGATGCTCCGTCAGAAAAACGCCCCTTATTCAAATGAAGAAGGCGAGATCGGCATTTTCAGCGACGACACAAAAGAACTTCTGTACACCATCGCGGAACACACGAAAACCGGCGCCTTTTCAACGTTCAAGATTGACAGTTATCCCGGAAACTTTCTCAATGCGGGGCAGTGCATCTTTGCGGTCGACTCTACCGCCGGCGCGACGTGGATCGGCTCCGATGCCCCTCTGCTCGATATCAGCGAGGATCAGCTTGTCGAATTCGAAACAGCGGTGCGTCCTGTTCCGCAGTTCGATCCTGCACACCCTCAGATGATCTCCCAGGGGCCATCGCTTTGTGTCTTCAACAAACGCGATCCTCAGGAGGTTCTCGCGTCCTGGCTCTTCATGCAGTATCTGCTTTCAAATGAAGTCCAGATTGCGTATTCCGAAACAGAGGGCTATGTTCCCGTGACGACCAAGGCACAGGAGAGCGAGGCATATCTCGATTATCTGTCCCGCTGCGGCGAAGATCAGCAGGAACATTACGAAGTCAAGATCAAAGCTTCCGAGCTTCTGCTTTCCAATACCCGCTTTACCTTTACGACACCGGTTTTCAACGGTTCCGCTTCCCTGCGCGACGCAGCCGGACAGATGATAGAGAATACGGCAAAGTCCGTGCGGCGCAAGGAAAAGGTGGACGACGCATATTTTGCAAAACTGTTCACGGATGTCAACGCGCTCTATCATCTGGATCAGAAAAGCACCGGCGCAATTGAAAAATCGGATCTTGGCGCTTTACCGAAAACCGCCTCGTCCCTGCTGATCATTTTGGCGGCGGTATGGGTTCTGATCGGCATCTGGGCACTTCGGAATTTCCTTCGCCGCAAAAAAACTGATCCGACCCATTGATTTTCTGATTTTTTGCAGTATAATACTACTTGTGCGTTTTGCAACAATACTTATTAAGAGGAGTCAGAACATGAAAAAAATCGTAGCTTTAGTGTTAGTGCTCGTTCTCTGCGCCGCATTTGCCGGCTGCTCCAAGAGCGAGGAAAAAGCCGACGTGAAGGGCGAAGGCGTTATGACCTACGCACAGTACATTGCAGCGGATTTTGATACTGAAGTCGTAGTGGAAACTTACGTTCAGGCGAAACAGTCCTGGTGGGACAACAAGGCGACCTTCTATACCCAGGATAAGGACGGCGCGTATTTCCTTTATGAGATGCCCTGCACCGAAGAGGAATACAACAAACTGACCAAGGGAACAAAGATCAAGGTTACGGGCTACAAATCGCAGTGGTCCGGTGAAGTCGAAATCACCGACGCCAAATTTGAAATCGAGGAAGGTTCCTACACCGCTTCCGCATTCGACGCAACCTCCCTGCTCGGTACGGCTGATCTTGAGAAGCATCAGAACGAATTCGTCGCTTTCAAAGGCATGACCATCGACGCTTATGATGAGACCGGCGCCGCTTTCGCTTACAAGAACGACGCGGAAAAGACGGATGATCTCTATTTCAAGGCTTCCAAAGACGGAAAGAGCCTCGATCTGTGCGTGGAATTCTACCTTACCGGCAAGGATACCGATGTTTACAAAGCTGTTGAAGGCCTCAACGTCGGCGATACGGTTGATATCGAATGCTTCCTTTACTGGTACAACGGAGCGAACCCGCACGTTGTTGCAGTTACAAAGAAATAAGACTTTCGTATCTGAATTGAATACTGTTTGCTGTGATACCGGCGCGATCGTAAGGATTGCGCCGATATTTCTTTGTCCTGCGGTCGTTTCTTCTGCTGTCAGTTCAGAATATCAGGTGAATCCGGGAACGCAGCATCTCAAAACAGACGGGGCGGCTTCCCGATAAAATGATCCGTCAGGAAACCGTATACTTCCGGATAATCCGCTTCCTGTTCAGCCAGAAGCGGATCCGCACAGTACCGTTCTGTTCATGGAAAGCCCAAAGAGAACCGGCTTCCGGAAAAGATCCTCCCCGCGGCAGGTTTGTTTTTTCCAAATTTTTTTGATTTTTCTTTTCCTGACACTCGTAACATCGGTATATATGTAGTATAATGTTGATAAATATACTCACATGTCACCGATAAACAGTTTTTCTGTTTGCTGAAAAAAAGAAGGCTTTTTTAATGAACAATACTGCCGTCAATGTACAGGAACGGCAAACTCAGATCATCCGTATGGGTCTTCTGGGGATCGCAGTCAACATCCTGCTCGCAGTTTCGAAGATGATTTTCGGTCTGCTTTCACGCTCGATCGCCATTGTTCTCGATGCAGTCAATAATATGAGCGACATTCTTTCCGCCCTGGTAACGGTTGTCGGTGTAAAAATTGCCGGCAAACCCGCTGACCGGGAACATCCGTACGGACACGGAAGATATGAATATCTCAGTGCAATGATTGTTTCGGCGATTATCCTTTACGCCGGCGTCAGCGCGGTCATTGAGGCGATCCGGAAAATCCTTTCTCCGGAGGATGTGCAGTATTCCCCCGGTGTTTTTATTACCGTATCCATCGCCGTTGCTGCGAAGCTGATCCTCGGCCGTCTGCTGATTCTCCGCGGAAAACTTCTGCGTTCCGACGCGTTGCGGAACTCCGGAAAGGACGCCCTGCTCGACGCGGTACTTTCTGCGGCCACCATGCTTGCTGCCGTGCTGTATGTCGCATTCGGTCTCAAAACCGAGGCCTGGATCGGCCTGCTGATCTCTCTCGCAATCCTCAAAGCCGGTATCGACATGTTCCGCGAAACCGTCAGTAAAATTCTCGGTGAGAGAATTGAAAGCGCACTTTCCTCCGCCGTGAAGGAAACCATTCTTGAAACTCCCGGTGTGATCGGCGTATACGATCTCATTCTCAACAGTTACGGACCGGAACGGCTGATGGGTTCCGTTCACATTGAGATTCCGGATACCTGGAATGCGGAAAGAATTGACACCGTCAGTCATGAGATTACTCAGCGTGTTCTGGAAAAAAACGGCGTTATTTTGACTGCCGTCGGCATTCTGTCTCTCAACACAACCGACGACAAAGCGAAAGAAATGCGTTCAAAGGTAACTGAAACGGTACTCGCCGAACCTTATGTTCTGGAAATACACGGGTTCCGTTGCGACCTTACAAACAAAACCATTCATTTCGATCTGGTCGTAGATTTCCTTGCGCCTCAGCGCAGGCTGGTTTACAGCACTGTACTTGAGAAAGTTCAGGAGATCTATCCGGATTACACGATTCAGATCGAAGCGGATTCCGATTATTCCGACTGATTTTCGGGAGGGTGAGAAAATGACACTAAAGGATCTGCCAATCGGCAGAAGCGCAATCGTTACAACTGTTGGAGGTTCCGGTGCACTGCGTCAGCATTTCCTCGATATGGGGATTCTTCCCGGCGCAGACGTTACCGTTATAAAATACGCTCCGATGGGTGACCCAATGGAAATCCGTATTCACGGTTATGAACTGACTCTGCGTCTTGCCGATGCAGAACAGATCGGCGTATCTGAAAACGAGACAGGCCCTGAGAAAACGGATCATTCTTTCGAACCGCAGCGTATTTTTCATCCCGGACTCGGTGAGGGCGGTAAATATCACCGGAAGGGAAGCGGAAATCCTCTGCCGGAAAACGAAACGCTGACATTCGCGCTTGTCGGCAATCAGAACAGCGGAAAAACGACACTGTTCAACCAGCTTACCGGCGCAAACCAGCACGTAGGCAACTTCCCCGGCGTTACTGTGGACAGAAAAGACGGATCTATCCGCGGAAAAGCAAATACTCTTATTACAGATCTGCCGGGAATATACTCAATGTCCCCTTACAGCAGCGAAGAGCTCGTTTCCCGTGATTTCGTCCTGCGTGAGAAACCGAAAGCAATCATTAATATCGTTGACGCCACAAACATCGAGCGCAATCTCTATCTGACCATGCAGCTGCTCGAAATGGAGGTTCCTGTCGTTGTCGCCCTGAACATGATGGACGAAGTCGCCGAAAACGGCGGCAGCATTGACCTGAACGCCATGGAGGAAACACTCGGCGTACCTGTTGTCGCAATTTCCGCAGCGAAAAACTCCGGTGTCGACGAACTCGTCAGCCACGCGCTTCATATAGCGAAATACCAGGAGAAACCGCTGCGTCAGGATTTCTGCGATGAAAGCGATCATGGAGGAGCCGTACACCGTTGTCTGCACGGCATCATTCATCTGATCGAGGACCACGCCAGGGCAGCAGATCTTCCCCTTCGTTTCGCGGCGAGCAAACTGATCGAGGGAGACCCTCTGATTATAAAGGCACTGGCGCTTGATCAGAATGAAACGGAGATGGTTGAGCATATCATCGTCCAGATGGAAAATGAACGCGGGCTCGACCGAAGCGCAGCGATCGCCGATATGCGATTCTCTTTCATCAGCAGAATCTGCGCCCAGACGGTAAAGAAGCCGCGTGAGAGCCGCCAGCGGATCCGCAGTGCGAAAATCGACCGCTTCCTGACCGGAAAATACACAGCGATTCCGGCATTCATCCTGATTATGGGTCTTGTGTTTTTTCTGACATTCAACGTAATCGGCCTGTTCTTTCAGAATCTTCTTGAGACGGGAATCGATGCTCTGTCCGCCGTCACGGACCGTGCGCTGACGACTGCTGGCGTCAACGAAGTGATTCACAGTCTCATTATCAACGGAATTTTTACCGGCGTCGGCAGTGTTCTGAGCTTTCTTCCGATTATCGTGACGCTTTTCTTCTTTCTCTCACTTCTGGAGGACAGCGGATATATCGCACGCGTTGCGTTCTTCATGGACAAACTGCTTCGGAAAATCGGTCTTTCCGGACGTAGTATCGTTCCGATGCTGATCGGTTTCGGATGCACCGTTCCCGCTGTAATGGCGACACGGACGCTGCCGAGCGAACGTGACCGGAAGATGACCATTCTGCTGACGCCCTTCATGAGCTGCTCGGCGAAAGTTCCGATCTACGGATTTTTTGTCTCCGCCTTTTTCCCGAAGTACGCAGCTCTGATAATGATCGGTCTCTACTTTCTAGGGATCCTTTTCGGCATTCTTGCGGCGCTGCTGTACAAACACACTCTATTCAAAGGCGAGGTTGTTCCGTTTGTAATGGAACTTCCGAATTACCGGCTGCCCGGTGCAATCAACGTTCTGCGTCTGATGTGGGAAAAAGCGAAAGACTTTCTTCAGCGCGCGTTTACAGTCATCCTGATAGCGACGATCGTGATCTGGTTCCTGCAGAGCTTTGATCCGAGATTCAATATGGTTTCCGATTCCGGTGACAGTATTCTGGCGATCATTGCCGGATGGCTTGCTCCGATTCTTTCACCGATCGGACTGGGAGACTTCCGGATCTGTACCTCGCTCATCAGCGGCTTTATGGCCAAAGAGTCTGTTGTCTCCACAATAGAAATTCTGTTCCCAGGCGGCATCGCCGGAGCACTGACCTCGCTTTCGGCACTAAGCCTGCTGGTTTTTTCACTTCTCTATACGCCCTGTGTCGCTTCTATCTCTTCCATCCGCCGTGAAATGGGACGCAAATGGGCAATCGGCGTTGTACTGTGGCAGTGCGCAATTGCCTGGATCGCTTCGTTCCTTGTTTTCTCGATCGGATCGCTTGTCATATAAGGAGACTTTTTGATGAACTTCTGGGATTACTTTCTGCTCGCTCTGATCACAGCGGCCGTCTGCATTGCGACCGCAGTGATTCTTCGCCGCAGGAAAAGCGGAAAAAGCTGCTGCGGAGACTGCTCCTCGTGTTCAGGATGCAGTGTCCGCAGATCATAAAAAAACTAGAGCGCAAAAAGAGCTTC
>ONSY01000209.1 GCA_900320605.1 uncultured Eubacteriales bacterium
ATCCGTCAAAAGCGGTTATCCAAATACCGAGTGGCAAAAAACAGCGGTATCCCGTATATGACGCTGAACGATATCTGCAGCGGAAAGACTTGGCTCGATAAATGCAGTGCCGACACGGTATACAAATTGGCGAAAGTTCTTAATATATCCATGGAAGAACTGCTGGAGCCGTATATGGAGCCGCGTCCAGCGTTTGATCTTTTCAAAAGCAGCGTATGTCACAGGCTGAAAGAACTCGGTGATATTGACTTTCTGATTCATACCATTGAAAGCGACGATATTATGACATATTACAAGAAGTCATGGTATCCTGAAAGCCTGTATCTTCTTGCCATGGTGGACTATATCAGCAGGATCAACAACATTCCTCTTTGCGAATCCTACAGTGAGATCCGAAAAGTTAAATTGAAAAATCCTGTTTATCCTTCGAGTGTTATCGCCGCCTGTGCTGTATCGGATGACGGCCATCTGATGGATAGAGCGGCGGCCGGATCCATTCCGGAATTCATGCGGTTTAATATTGTGGAAAGTGATGTCAGAAATGTCGATTGAAAGCTCAAATGTATTTAAAAAAGACAATCTCGATTTATATTTTAAAAGGAGAATTTAGTTATGCTGAAGGATTCGATCAGAATCAACAATCTTGAACTGCGCAACCGAATTGTCATGCCGCCGATGGCAACCGGAAAGGCGAACCAGGGAAAGCCCGATGAGCAGCTGTTCGCGTATTACGCGGCCCGTGCCGAGGCGACGGGACTGATCATCGTCGAGCATGAATACATCTCTTTGGAGGGCATGGCCCATGGAACACAGCTTTCCATGGCGGACGATTCCGTGATTCCCTCCTACCGGAAACTGACGCAGGCGGTTCACGAAAAGGGCGCCGCCGTCTTCGCCCAGATCAATCACGCGGGCGCCTGTGCGCGCGACAGCGGCCTGCCGGCGCTTAGCCCCAGCGGAATCTCCGTGCGGGAAACCGATCAGGCTCCTCTCGTTATGACGGCGGAAGATATCCGAAAAGTGAAAGACGCGTTTGTCGCGGCGGCGATGCGCGCAAAAGCGGCGGGCTTTGACGGCGTTGAGATTCACAGCGCTCACGGCTATCTGCTCAATCAGTTCTATTCTCCGTATACCAATCGCCGCACGGACGAATATACGGGCGCTTCGATCGAGGGAAGAACCAGGCTTCACGCGGAAATCCTCCGCGCGGTCAGAGACGCCGCCGGAAAAGACTATCCGATCGCGATCCGGTTCGGCGCCTGTGATTACCGGGAAGGCGGCAGCAGAATCGATGAGATCCCCGAAGCGGCCCGGATATTTGAGGCAGCTGGCGCCGATCTGATTGATATTTCCGGTGGCCTTTGCGGCTATATCATCAAAGGAAACTCACAGCCGGGCTGGTTCTCCGAGCTGAGCGTTCCGGCCAGGAACAGCGTCTCGGTTCCGGTGCTTCTGACGGGCGGAATCACAACCGGTCAGCAGGCGGAAGAGCTTCTGCGAAACGGCGCGGCGGATCTGATCGGTGTCGGACGGGCGATGATCGGGGAAGCGGACTGGTCCGTCAGGGCACTGAAGTCTCTGGAAAAGGACGGGGGGAATCCCGGTGAATCTTGAGATACTTCCGGGAACATATACCGTATGCAAGGTCTCGGCGATGCAGGATATAGACCTGAACATGGAATTCTGTTTCATTGGAAAAACCGGCGACGAGATTTCCCTGGTCTGCAGAACACAGGATACTCCGTGCAATACGACAGAGCGTGAAGATGGCTGGAAAGGATTCCGGGTCGCGGGGACGCTGGAATTTTCCCTCACGGGAATCCTGTCAAAACTGTCCGGAATTCTTGCGGAGAACGGGATCGCTCTTTTCGCGGTCTCAACATACAATACCGACTATATTCTGGTGAAGGAATATGATTTCAAAAAAGCGGTTCTCGCATTGACCGCATCCGGATACAGTTTTGTCTGATTGATGGAATATCCCTGAATTCACAATAGGTTCTCTTGATGAATGTTATCATATATGATAACATTTTCCTGAAAATAAAGGGAAAAGGGTATCTGATAAAGGACGGGAAACTGGAAAGTAAACGCCGGGAAAGAAGAGAAATGCAGATCTGAAAAAAACGATAAACGGAAACAGGAAAGAACCGGATTATCCCGGATTTTTCCTGGTTTTTTCTGCCTGTATGCCGAATCTGTTGCGCCCGGAACGGAAAAAAAACCTGAAACACATCAGAAATGACATATGGAAAATTATATCTTTTAAAGCGCATCTCTTTATGATATAATAATTATGTATTAATATGGCTTGCGTTATGCAGATTTGCCGTATGGTCCGGAAACAGAATGCGAGGAGCGATAGGCGCTATGAAAAAAACCTGGGTCACGGTTGTCAATGTGCTCATAATGGCCGCGATGCTGATCTTTGTGGTTCTTTATTCCAACGTTGAAAACAGAGAAACCGCGAAACGGCAGACCGAGCATTTCGAGAACACCACGATCACGATGGAGCATGTCACGGAGAATTATCTGGAGGGTGAACAGCGCATCTGTGACGTGTGGGCGCGGTATATCAACAGTGAGAAAATGACGATGGAGGACGCGGTTTCGTTCATCCGGATTTCTCACGTGCTGCCGAACGCCTCCGCGCATATTGTATATACGGACACGCTCAGTGGCCTGTCCACCAGAGCGAGAAAGGACAGTCCGGATGACTATACCGTATCGTATGAGCGGATTGATCTTCTGAACGATGTGAGCTGGATCTCGGGAATCGGGGAATCAATCAACATTTCCCGTTCCTATACGAACCCGATCAACGGGGAGCAGTCCATCGCCTTCTGCAATACCGTTTCGATCTATGATCCAAAAGGCGGGAATCCCCGCAGCGCCATACTGCTGCGTGTGCTGCCGGTCTCGGAGCTTGAGCAGAAATGGGTTTTCCCGCAGGAGGAGTTTGAGGAAGTCGAGCTTTCCATGATCGATTCATCCGGAGGCTACATCATCAAAGGTCATTCCTTCAAGAATTCCAGCTTCTTTGAGTTTTACAAGTCCTACAACGCGGCGGATCCTTCCTCCGTACAGGAAATCTTCGATACAATCACTTCTTCCACCGGGTCACTGAGAATGCTCAATTCCCGCTCGGAGGAATGCATCCTCGCCTATACTCCGGTGGCCGCCACAAAGGGATGGACGCTTCTGAGCTTTATGCCGGTCGAAGGCCTGGATGCCAGAACGGAAAACTGGCTGCTGATCGGCGTAGTGTCCGTTGGCCTTCTGATCCTGTTCTTTTTTGACGTGGCAGTCATGATGTATTTCAATAAGAAGCTTCAGGTGGCCGCCCGGGAAGCGGAAACGGCGAACCAGGCAAAGACCGATTTCCTTTCAACTATGTCTCACGATATCCGCACGCCGATGAACGCGATCATCGGACTCACGACAATCGCGGAAAAGAATCTCGGAGATCAGGAGGCGGTCGGGGAGAATCTCAGGAAGATTACGCTCGCGAGCAATCATCTGCTCACTCTGATCAACGATATTCTGGACATTTCCAAGGTCGAGAGCGGAAAGCTGAATCTCAGCCCGCAGTCGTTCTCCATCGTCGAGACGGTGGAAAACCTCGTGAACCTCTCCCAGCCGATGATCAAGGAAAAGAATATCGAATTCAGCTTCCGTACCAGCCGGATGGAGAAGGAATATCTCTACGCCGACCAGCTGAGGCTCAATCAGATCTATATCAACATTCTGTCCAACGCGATCAAGTACACGGAACCCGGCGGCCGCGTCAGCGTGGACATGCGCGAGGAGGAAAGCCCAAAGGACGGCTGTGTGCGGCTGACGTACATCGTTTCCGATTCGGGCATCGGCATGAGCCCGGAGTTTATGGCCACCATGTATCAGCCGTTCTCACGTCAAACAGACAGCCGGGTGAACAGCATTCAGGGAACCGGGCTTGGGTTGGCCATCACGAAGCAGATGGTCGATCTGATGGGGGGCACCATCGACTGTCAGAGCGAGCAGGGAAAGGGAACGACATTCACCGTAGTGCTGGATCTTCCCATTGCCGATCGGCAACGGGAAGATATGCTGCTTGATCCGATGGATGTCCTGGTCGTCGACGACGATGAAATCCTTTTGGAGACCGCGGTCGACACCTTGGAGTCCCTGGGCGTCACCGCGGACCGTGCACAAAGCGGGCTGGAAGCGCTCGGCATGATCATGCATCGGAACGAAATAGGGCGGGATTATCGGATCGTCATTCTTGACTGGAAGATGCCGGATATCGACGGCATCGAAACGATTCGCCGCATTCGTACGGAGATGAATTCAAGCGTTCCCATTCTGCTGATTTCCGCTTACGATTGGTCGGATATCGAGGATATGGCGAAGGAAGCCG
>ONSY01000046.1 GCA_900320605.1 uncultured Eubacteriales bacterium
ATATTCCTGCTCATACGGAATGGTCCTGCGGTATTCTTCACGGACCGATATCTTCGCGTGAACCGGCGCGGAGGCGAACCGCGCCGCGCTTTCCTCCGCGGATATTGCCGGAACAGAGGAGAGCGGCACCGCATTCTCTTCGATCATGGCATCAGGATCAGCTTCCGAAGTTGTTTCTTCGTCAATATTTGCGTTGTCTTCCCCATTTTCCGTCTCGATTACGGAAGTATTCTGGATGTGCTCCCCACTTTCGTCCGCTCCGTTTTGGAGTGCGGCAGCTTTCACAGCCGGCTCAGGAAGAGAATTTCCTTCAAAACGCGCCAGAAGTTCGGAATCCGGAATAAAAATGGAACGCGAAAAGTATCCCATCTGCGTCTCCACTTTTTCGCAGATCTTTCCCTCTTCTCCGCCGTAGGCAAGAAGGGTGTCAGACACGAGATCCTCCAGCGCCGATTCCACGACCTGTTCGCTGGAAACTGCGCCGAACAGTTTTCCGTCGATGATGATTCCGCAGCCGTAGCCGATCGCGTCGGAATAATACGCGACTATCGACTCCTTGACTTCGGATTGTGAAACAAGTTCGTTTTCCGGCACGCGCGCCTTCTCGAGACGGCAGGGATTATTGCCGAATTTCTGAGAAACAGCCGGACAGCGAAGTTCCGTCAGGAAGGAGTCGCAGGCAGAAGAAAGCTCTGCCTCTTCCTTTACCGCGCAAAGATATTCTTCCCCGAGATAAACGCGGTAGGCATTGTTCTGAAGATCAGAAATCAGCGCGGCGCCGCCGAAAACGGCCGCGCAGATCAGCGCCATTCCCAATATACAAAGCACTGCCGCCCGTTTCTTTCTGTCATGAAGAAATCCGGCAGTTTTCTTAAACAGTCGTTGCATTGTCAATACGTCCTTCTGATCAGTTGATCCGCAAGCGTCTGCAGCTCTTTTCCGCCGCCGGGAAGGAAGGAAGCCGCTGCTTTCGCCTTTTCCGTGTAGAGCTGCGCCTGCGCGCGGGCGCCGTCGGCGCCGTAAAGGGATACATAGGTTGATTTTCCGTTTTCCAGATCACTGCCGATCGGTTTTCCGAAGGTTTCCGTTTCACCGGTGAGGTCAAGCAGATCATCCGTAATCTGGAACGCGACGCCGAGATTCTCGGCGTATTCCTGCGCCTTGATGACAGCGTCCCGCGAAGCGCCCGCCAGCACGGCTCCCATTCCGGCAGCCGCGGAAAGCAGCGCACCGGTTTTCTCCAGATCCATCGAAAGCAGAATCTCAGGGGTGATTTCCTTTCCCTCATAGGCAAGATCGATCGCCTGTCCCCCGCACATGCCTCTGAAGCCTGCCTTTTCAGCGAGAATCGATGCCGCTTTCAGAGCTCTCTGCGCTCCGACCGCCGAAACTGACTCCTCTGACAGCATAATCTCAAACGCTCTCGTCAGAAGCGCGTCTCCGGCAAGGATCGCGGAAGCCTCACCGAACACTTTGTGATTCGTCGGTCTGCCGCGGCGAAGATCATCATTGTCCATCGCGGGCAGATCGTCATGAATCAGCGAGTAGGTATGAATCATTTCCAGCGCGCAGGCATACGGCAGCGCGCTGTCAAAATCACCGCCGAACATCCGGCAAACCGTAATCAGAAGATACGGACGAAGGCGCTTTCCGCCGGAAAGCGCGCTGTAGCGCATCGCGTCAGCAAGCTCCCGGTGCAGCGGATGATCCTCCCTGAGATAATCTCCGAGCGCTTTTTCGAAGCGCTCCTTTTCCGATGCTGAAAACCCGATCATTGCTGCTGCGCTCCGTCCGCGTTCTTGGTAAGCTTTTCGATTTTCTGACGGGCGTTCGAAAGGGTCTCATAACAGAACGCGGAGAGTTTCGCGCCTTCCTCGAACAGCTTGAGAGACTCTTCCAGTGTCGCCGAACCGTCCTCCAGAGACGCGACGATTTGGGAAAGACGCGCCATCGCCTCTTCGTATGTCATTTTTTTCTCATCCATCTTACGTTTCCTCCAAAAAGAGCTCTTTAACCTCGCATCCGGCACTGCCGTCCGCGAATCTCAGGCGAAGCGTATCGCCCGCGGAAAGTGATGAAACGCTTCTTACAATCTCTTTCTCTGTCTGTGCAATTGCGTAACCGCGTGAGAGTACCTTGAGCGGACTTAACGCGTCCATTTTCCCGGTCATAAACGCGAGCCGGTCGCTTTCCGCGGAAACACGCTGTGACGCAAGCTGTGAAAAGCGCGCTGAAAGCCGGTCAACCTGCATTTCCCGCTCACCGACGATCGCCGCCGGACGCGCGAGATAATGACTTGACTTCAGGCGTGAAAGCTGAGCTTCCTCCTGTTTGACGCGGTTTGTCAGAAGAGACCTGAGCGTAAAGGAAAGATCGCTCAGCCGCGCCTTCTCCTCGTTCTGATCCGGCACGGCGAGTTCCGCCGCCGCAGACGGAGTCGGCGCCCGCAGATCCGCGACAAAATCGCAGATCGTAAAGTCGGTTTCATGACCCACCGCGGAGATGACGGGAATATCGGACTTTGCGACCGCGCGCGCGACGATTTCCTCATTGAAGGCAAACAGGTCCTCGAGCGAGCCGCCTCCGCGGCCGATAATGATTACGTCAGCCGTATGATCACGGTTTACTTCTTCCAGCGCCTTTGCGAGATCCGCCGCCGCCCCTTCTCCCTGAACCAAAGCTGAACGCAGCAGGATTGAGGCAAGCGGCCAGCGCCGTGCGGATATTTCAAGAATATCACGGACCGCCGCGCCGGTCTCCGAAGTAATCACGGCGATTTTTTTCGGATACCGCGGAATCGGTTTTTTCCGTTCCGGAGCAAACAGTCCTTCCTTCTGAAGCTTATCGCGAAGCTGCTCAAACGCGAGGTTGAGCGCGCCGAGACCGTCGGGCATCATATCCTCCGCGTAGAACTGATAGCTTCCGGTCGCCTCGTAGAGCGAAACCCGTCCGCGCGCGATCACCTGCATTCCGTCCTTCGGCATGAAACGCAGCCGGCGTGCCGCAGAAGAAAACATTACCGCGCGGATCGCGGCGTTTTCATCCTTGAGGGAGAAATACAGGTGGCCTGATTTATAGTGATTGGTAAAATTCGATATTTCGCCGCGAACGAAAACCGACTGCAGAACCTCTTCCCCTTCGAGAAGCGATTTTACGAAACGGTTCAGCTGCGTTATGGAGATCGGATTTGAGGCACTCATCCTTCCGCCTCCTTTTCGTACTTTCTTTCCGCGAGCAGCGCGATCCCGGCGGCGTTGTCGGAGGAATACTCCGGCTTTGCGAAGAAAGCGCCGAACTCCCCGCTGAGTCGGTCACGGATGATCGAACAGGAGGAAACGCCCCCCGCGAAAAGAACCGGCATCTCGCCGTATTCTGAGATAAGCGCTCGGCACATTCCCGAAAGGGCCGCGGCGACCGCCTCCAGCGTGAATCGGGCGATTCTCTGCGGCGTTTCACCGTGCTCGAGCATCCTGCGGAACTGATTCTCTATTCCGGAAAGCGAGACATCCGCTCCCCGGAGCGTCGGTTTATAGGCAAACCGGTCAGGACAGGAAAGGGCGAGTTTCTCAAGCTCCGGTCCCGCCGGAAACGCGAGTGAAAGCATCACGCCGCAGCGGTCGATTGCCTGTCCGGCCTTCAGATCGAGTGAGGCGGCGACAGGTTTCGTTTTCAGGATATGTTCCTCATCCGGCGTTACAAGAACCGCTTCCGTTGTTCCTCCGGATACATGAAACGCGATAAAGGGCGCTTCGTACAATTCGTTATGGCCGCTTGAGTAGATAGCGGCGGCCAGATGACCGGCCTGATGGGAAAACCGGAAAAGACGCGCTCCGCCCGCCGCCGCGAGCATCTTCGCCGCGGAAACTCCGGCAATAAAGCAGGGCATGTAGGAATCCTCCAGATCACGGGGACGGTCTGAAACACCGATCGCGGTGATCTTCTCTCCGGGATTCAGTACTTTTTCAACCATCTCCGGCAATGCGCGGACATGATGGAACACCGCGTCGCTCTGCCGAAGGCCGAGAGCTCCCTGGGGAACCGGCAGAAGCCTGCGCTGGGAAAAAACGCCTCCGCCGCGAACAGCCGCGGCAGAGGTGGTGTAATTGCTCGTATCAATTCCGAGAAACAATCCGTCAGCCATCCTGACGCTCCATTTCTTTCGTGACGCTCGCCAGGACCCCGTTGACGAATTTTGCGTCTTCAGTGTCGCCGTATTTCTTGGAGAGTTCGACCGCCTCGTTGATGGAAACACGCAGCGGAACGGATTCCTCATGAATCATCTCATAGATCGCGATCTGCAGAATCGCATGGGCTACGTTCGAGATACGGGAAAGCTGCCAGCCCTTGAGACTGTTTTTCAGGATCGCGTCGATCTCCTTCTCGTTTTCCTCCACGCCTTTTGCGAGTTTTCTCGCGAACGCGGAAACGGTAACCGAGCGCGCTTCCGCCGCTCCCTCAATCACATCGTCAACCGTTTCCCTGGAGATCAGCCGCTCGAAACCGATGGCAAAGCTCAGCTCTCTAGATTCACTTCTGGTCATTTTTCATGTCCTCCCTCAAACCGAGGTTAACCCATAGTAATCGTCATTATATCACATCTTCACGCGTTTGCCAACAGAAAACGGAAAAAATAAGGAAAGTACGGCTTTTTCCGCCTCCGAACGCTGCTTGTCCGTCTGTTCAGAAGGCGGCTTTCTGAAAAAAAGAAGCTCTCTGCGGTACAGAGAGCTTCTCGGATAAAAATCTTATTGACACAGAAAATTATCTGCGGTCACGGTGACGGTTGCGGTTGTCACGGCTGTCACGTCCGCCTTCGCGGCGGCTGCTTGTACCGGACGACTCGGAGATGCTGTTCTCCGGAACGATACCGTCGAGATCAATCAGCGCGTCGCGGCGCGAGAGATTCAGGCGGCCCTTATCGTCGATTTCAAGAACCTTGACCTTGACAATATCTCCGACGCTGACAACATCTTCGACCTTTTCGGTCCGCTTGGTGTCAAGACG